>JANWHQ010000139.1 GCA_025450315.1 Caulobacteraceae bacterium | reverse complement strand
GGGGTGCTGCACCAGGCCGATCGTCAGCAGGCGGCGATCCAGCAGGCCCAGCGTCTCTTCAAGGACCGGCCGAACGACCTGAAGACGGCCTTGCGGGGCCAGACCGCCCCGGCCCCCGCGCCCGCGCCGCCCGGCTGAGCGCCGGAACGGACGCCGGACTCCGCCGTTGCCTCCTGGAGCCCACACGAACCAAGGAGCAGTGGCCATGGACAAGAACCGGATCGAAGGCGCGGCCGACAAGGCCAAGGGCAACATCAAGGAAGCCGCCGGCAAGATGACGGGCGACTCCAAGCTCACGGCCGAAGGCAAGATGGACAAGGCCAGGGGCGCTGTGAAGAACGCCGTCGGCGGCGTCAAGGACGCCATGCGGGGCCGTCACTAGGCTCTCTAGGCCTCCAGCGCCAGGAGGGCG
Organism: Caulobacteraceae bacterium; assembly: GCA_025450315.1. Taxonomy (GTDB): domain Bacteria; phylum Pseudomonadota; class Alphaproteobacteria; order Caulobacterales; family Caulobacteraceae; genus JANWHQ01. Next base: position 54,225 of record JANWHQ010000139.1, on the reverse strand, counting down.
AAGCTGGCGAGCCAGTGTTCGCCCATGTAGTCGCCCTCCACGGCCACGAGGCTGGCCGAAAGATGCGCCTCGGCGGCGTCCTCGAGCAGGGCCCGCCGGGGGTCGGCCGCCGCCAGAGCTGCGGCGAGGCTGCGCATGCACCAGGCGCGGCTGAGGTTGACCCCGTCCAGATGCGCGATCTTGCCGTCCGTGGGATCGCTGACCGTCGCTGGGCGGAAGAGGGTCGCGGGCTCGCAATGCCCCAGCCGGGGCAGGAAGCGGCCGAACCAGGCGGCGAAATCCTCCTTCGTCAGAACCCGCCGCATCAGCTCCGCCTCCATCAGGGCGGGGGACAGGAAATCGTCGCCCGACGGTTCCCAGGCCTGGCAATCGGCGTCATCGCCGAACCAGGTCCGCGCCCGGGCCGCGATCAACGCCTCCAGCCCGGCGTCCCCGCAGACCTTCGCGTAGTCGTCCGCCAGCGCCAGCGCGAAGGCCGAGTTGGCGTGGGCGCCGGCGCGGATCGGATAGGTCAGCTTGGGCAGATAGGCGCTCAGCCGCCCCGCGAAGGCCTGGGTCAGGGGCCGCAGAGCCGGCGCCCACCCCCGGGTCTGGCGCCCCTGCTCCAGCTCCGCCTGCAGCTTCATCAGCCACCCGGCGCCATAGGGCCGCTCGAAGCCGCTGCTCGAAGGCCGGTCCAGATAGGCCAGCTCGGCGGAAACCTTGTCAGGCGCGAGCTGACGGTCCAGCAGGGCGCGGATGTGGTCGGCCGCCGGGCCGTCCGGATCGAGGTTCAGCACCCGCGCCAGCAGCCAATGTCCGTGCACGCACGAATGCCAGTCGAAGCTGCCGTAGAAGATCGGGTGCAGGGCGCGCGGACCCAGAGCGTCTTCGGGACCGGCCAGCACGTGGTCGAGCTTGTTTGGGTACTCCCGCTCGACGTGCCCCAGGGCGATGCGGGCGAAGCGGACGGCGGTCTCGGCGGTCAGGCGATGGGGCATGAAGGGCTCAGGTCCGGAACGCCAACAGATACATCAGGACGGTGTTGATGATCAGCAGGGCGAAGGCGGTCGGGGCCTGGGCCCGGATCACCGCCCAGCGGTCGGGGATCTCCAGGAGCGCGGCGGGCACAAGGTTGAAGTTGGCCGCCATGGGCGTGACCAGGGTGCCGCAGAAGCCCGACAGCATGCCGATCGCCCCCATCACCGCGGGATCGCCCCCGAACCGGTGGACGATCAGGGGCAGGCCGATGGCGGCGGTCATCACCGGGAAGGCGGCGAAGGCGTTGCCCATGACGATGGTGAAAGCCGCCATGCCGATGGTGTAGGCGCAGACCGCCGCCAGCGGCGTGTCCAGCGGCACGGCCTCGCCGATCAGCCGGCCCACCACCTTGCCGACGCCGGCGGCGGCGAACACCGTGCCCAACGCCGCCAGGGTCTGGGGCAGGAGCGCCGCCCAGCCGACGGTGTCCATCAGCTTGCGGCCCTCCTGCAGCGGCGCCAGCGCCGGCGCCTTCAGCATCGGCATGGCGACCGCCAGGGCGGCGATCACCCCGATGGCCAGCGACACCAGCGTCGCGTCCTTGGCCGCCACCAGAGCATGGCCGCCGACGACCAGGGACTTCAGGGTCAGGGAGCCGATCACCGACACGGCCGGCACGATCAGGGTCGGCAGGAACAGGCGGTCGCCGAGCTTGGAGGCGCTGGCCTCCCGCGCCTGGAGCGAGGTGGTGGCCGGCCGGCCCTGGCCCAGTCCCCCGAGGCCCGCGATCAGGGCCAGGGCGATCACCAAGAGGCCGTTGGCGAAGCCGCCGATCCGGCCGCCGAACAGGAAGCTCATCGCCACCAGGCCCCAGAAGGCGGCGTTCCCCCAGCGCCGGGGGTTGGCGCCGTCGCGCGCGCTCAGCACCGCCACGGCGGCGAACATCAGCCCGACCAGGGCGTAGACCTGCTCGACCCCGATCATGGCTCGTCCTCCGTCGGCGGAGCTTCGTCCGGAGGCGGAGCTTTTAGCTTGCGGTCCAGCAGCATCAGCCGCGCGCCGTGCGCCACCAGGGCGGCGATCGCCGTCGGGATCGCCCAGACCGAAAGCTGCAGCGGCGCCAGCACCACCCCCTGGGTGTCCAGGAAGCTCTTGATCAGCAGCACCGAGCCGAAGGCGATGAAGATGTCCTCGCTGAAGAAGATGGCGACGTTGTCGGCCGCCGCCGCATGGGCGCGCAGCCACATCCGCAACGGCTCGGGCAGCACCCCGCCGCGGCGCCGTTCGGCGGCGGCCTCGGCCATGGGGGCGATGATCGGGCGCACCATCTGGGTCTGGCCGCCCACAGAGGTCAGCCCCAGGGCCCCGACGATCTGGCGCAGGACGAAATAGGCCAGGAGCAACCGGCCCGGCGCGTCGAGGCGGATGCGTTCGATCAGCTGGCGGGCCCGGGCCTGCAGCCCGCCCCGCTCCAGAAGGCCGATCACCGGCAGCACCAGCCAGGAGATGCTGACCAGGCGATTGTCGTTGAAGGCCTTGCCGAGATAGGCGATCGCCTGCACCGGGTCCTGCCCCGCCGCCATCCCGGCGGCCAGGGCGGCGATTGCCACCACCAGGAGCGGATTGGCGCGGATCAGGAACCCCAGCGCCAGGATGTCGACGCCGATCAGCACAAGCATGCAAAGGCCGCCCCTGCGGTTGGCGAGGCGGCCAGCTTAAGGGCGACGCGCGGCCCGTGCGAGGGGACGCTCGCACGGGCCTTTGCGATCGGGCGTCCGGCCTTACCAGACGTCGTCGTCGCTGTAGCGCCGGTACCGGTACTCCGGATTGTGACGCATGTTGTAGATCTCGTTCGACAGGGCGTCGTAGCGGCGGTCGAGCGCGCGCGATTGCCAGGGCGCCATGCCGTCGGCCTGATAGCGATCCTGCTGGCGCTCGATGGCGTGCAGACGGGACCTGAGGGTGTCGGCTTCGCCGACGGTCAGCGAGCCGTTGCTCTCACCGTTGTCGATCCGCTGATCGGCCTGGGAGGCGCGATCGTCCAGATAGGTTTGCGCCAGAGCGGGCACGGCGGCCGTCAGCGCGGATGCAGCAATGGCCACGGTCAATAGCCGTTTCATGATTCGAACTCCCGTACTCAATACGCCGACATGAACTCTGTCTCTGAAACATGACTAGAGCAGAGCGTCCGTATAAATGTGCAAGACCCCGAATGGGATGCAGCTGAGGTTGTTGTTGTTTTGCGTTCATGTAGATGAACTTGGGCTCGGCGATGATTTCATCTGACCCTCGCGCGCCCCACGGGTTTGTCGGCTTCGGCCGAAGCGCCTAGGATCGCGCCTCCGTTTTCGAGAGCAGGCCCATGACCGACCAGGACGTCTCCGTCCCCGCCGCCGACGTCGCCAAGTTCATCGACCGGCTCTGGGACGTGGAGGTGGTCCCGACCCTGGTCGACTACATCCGCATCCCCAACAAATCCCCCGCCTTCGACGCCGACTGGGCCGCCCACGGCCACATGGACGAGGCGGTGGCGCTGCTGGAGGCCTGGGCCCGGCGCAAGATCGCCGCCCTGAAGGGCTCGACGCTGGAGGTGATCCGGCTGGAAGGCCGCACGCCGGTGATCCTGATCGACATTCCCGGCCGGGGCTCGGACTGCGTGCTGCTCTACGGGCACCTCGACAAGCAGCCCGAGATGACCGGCTGGTCCGAGGGGCTGGGACCGTGGACTCCCGTGATCCGCGACGACAAGCTCTTCGGCCGCGGCGGCGCCGACGACGGCTACGCCATGTTCGGGGCGATCTCGGCGATCCTGGCGCTGCAGGACGCCGGGCTGCCGCACGCCCGCTGCGTGATCCTCATCGAGGCCTGCGAGGAATCCGGCAGTCCGGACCTGCCCTACTATGTCGACGCCCTGGGCCCGCGGCTGGGCGATCCGTCGCTGGTGGTCTGCCTGGACTCGGGCTGCGGCGACTACGAGCGGATGTGGCTGACCACCTCGCTGCGCGGCCTGATGGCCGGATCGCTGACCGTCCGGGTGCTGAGCGAGGGCGTCCACTCGGGCGACGCCTCCGGTGTCGTACCCTCCAGCTTCCGCATCCTGCGACGGCTGATCGACCGCATCGAGGACCCTGACACCGGCCAGGTGCTGACCGAGGCGTTGCACGCCCAGATCCCGGCCCAGCGGCGCGAGCAGGCCCGCAAGGCCGCCCAGGTCCTGGGCGACCAAGTCTACGCCAAGTTCCCCTTCGCGGGCCACACTCATCCGATGTCGGACGATCTGGCCGAGCTGGTGCTGAACCGCACCTGGCGCCCGACCGTCAGCCTGATCGGCCTGGACGGCGTGCCGGCCATGGGCAGCGCCGGCAATGTGCTGCGACCGTTCACGGCGGCCAAGCTGTCGATCCGCCTGCCCCCTATCACCGACGCCAAGACCGCGGCCGCGGCGGTGAAGCAGGTGCTGGAGGCCGATCCGCCCTACGGCGCGGAGGTCGGTTTCGAGGTCGATTCCGCCGAGGGCGGCTGGAACGCGCCCGCCCTGGCGCCCTGGCTGGAAGCGGCGGTCGCCAAGGCCTCCCAGGCCGCCTTCGGGCCCGAGCCGGCCTATATGGGCGAGGGCGGCTCGATCCCCTTCATGGGCATGCTGGGCGAGAAGTTCCCCAAGGCCCAGTTCGTGATCACCGGCGTGCTGGGTCCCCACTCCAACGCCCACGGCCCCAACGAATTCCTGCACATCCCCACCGGCAAGCGGGTGTCCACCGCCGTGGCCTCGATCCTGGCCGATCACTTCCACCGGCCCGCGTGAGCTGACGCGGGACCGCGCCGCGGGGACCGCCCCGCGCCCTCCGTTGGCCGATCGCACGGCGGAGGCTAAGCTGGCGCAACTCAGATGAGGCGCCCGATGAGCGACCTGGCCGCAGCCCTCGTCCCGCCGGCGCCGGCCGTTCCGGCCCGCGACCTGCCTCTGCCGATCTTCCTGTTCAGCTTCCTGCGCAACACCATCTCGACCTACCCCGACCACGCCTTCGAGCTGTTGGTGGGGCGGGCCCGGGTGCTCGGCATCGACAGCCTGCTGCTCAACGATCCGGAAGGGGTGCGGCGCGTGCTGGTCGAGGCGCGCGAGCACTATCGCCGTCCCGTCAGCGTCATCCGGGCCATCCGCCCGGTGGTGGGCGACGGGCTGTTCCTGGCGGAGGGCGAGGTCTGGAAACGCCAGAGACGCAGCCTCGCGCCGGCCTTCACGCCGGTCGCGGTGGGCGAGCTGATCCCGCATTTCCAGGCTGCCGGCGAGGGGCTGCTGCGCCGCCTGGAGGGCCGCGCCGGGGCCAACCTCTCGATGGAGTTCCACACCACGGCCCTGGACGCGGTGCTGCGCGCGCTGTTCTCGCTCACGCCCGAGGACGCCGACAGGGACGTGGCGCTGATCGTGCGCCGCTATATCGCCGGTCCGGGCCGGCCCAATCTGCTGGACGGACTGGCTCGAAGCGAAGACGATTTCGCCTTTGCCGGGGCCTCGCGCCGACGCTTCCGCAAGCCGTGGTTCGCGGCGGTCGACCGCATCGTCGCCGAGCGCCGCTCGGGCGTGCAGCCGGCCCGGCGCGACCTCCTGGCCCTGTTGCTGGAGGTGCGCGATCCGGAGACCGGCGCGCCGCTCAGCGACGCCGAGATCCGCGACCAGACCGCGACCATGCTGCTGGCCGGCTTCGAGACCACCTCGCGGCTGCTGTTCTGGGCCAGCTATCTGCTGGCGCTGGACCTGCCGACCCAGGCGCGCGTGAGGGCGGAGGTCCGGGCTCATCCGGTCGAGGCCGTCGCCGGCTCGGCCGATATCGAGCCATGGCCGGCGCTCCGCGAGGTCCTCCTGGAGACGCTTCGGCTCTATCCCCCGATCGCCAACCTCCTGCGCACGGCGGTTGCCGACGACGAAGTGGCGGGCGAGGCCATCGGACCCGGCACGCAGGTCTGGATCAGCCCCTGGGTCATCCATCGCCACCGGCGGTTCTGGGACCAGCCGACGGCGTTCCTGCCCTCGAGGTTCCGGGGCCAGCGTTCGCCCTGGACCGGTGGCGCCTTCATGCCCTTCGGCATGGGCCCGCGCATCTGCATCGGGGCCGCCTTCGCCATGACCGAGGCGGAGATGGTGCTGGCGAGCCTGCTCGGCCGCTACAGCATCGGCCTGGACAGCCGGCGCCGGGTCCTGCCCGTGGCCAACGTCACCACGCGCCCAAGCTTCGAGCCGACCTTCAGCCTGGAGAGGAGCTGAGCGGGCGTGGCCCTATCTGGCGCGGTCCCGCCGTTTCGCCGTGCGCCACTGGACCGCCGCCAGCACGATCATGAGCAGGGCGCATAGCCCGGAGAACGCCAGGGCGGGGATGCCGAAATGACGGACCAGCGAGAGCACGAAGAAGCCGCAGAACAGCGCCGCCAGCGCGATGGTGGAGCCCACCGAAACGCCGCTCCCCAGCGTCCACATCTCGGGTTGTCGCATATTGCTGGGCATGTCCGCGCCTCGGCCGTCCGGTGCTTCGAGGGCCGGAGCTTGTCACACCCGGCGCGCGGCATCCAGCCGGCGTGCTGCGGCCGCCCGCCTCGCGGCTTGCCCGGGGATCGGGGCCGGGCCCTATAGGCTGATGCAGCGCTGGCTCATCCAGTCCGGCTTCATGGATCCGGGGCCGCATGCGGCGCGGTTGGCCGTCGTTGGCCCAGCGCCCGAAGACGCGGCCGCCGCGGTCCAGGGCCTGCTGGTCCATGGCGAGGCGCTTCAGCTTTATGGCGCCCGGCCGGGCCGGTTCAGCCGGGACACGCTGGCGGTAAAGGCCAGGCTCGCCGAGATCCTGGCGGTCGACGGCCGGCCTCTGGACGTCGAGCGACCGTTGCAGGACCGGGCGCTCGGCACCTGCCGGGACTACGCCCTGCTGATGTGTGCGGCGATGCGCCAGCACCGCCGTCCGGCCCGGGTCAGGTGCGGCTTCGCGTCCTACCTCGCCCCCGGGACCTGGCAGGACCACTGGATTTGCGAGGCGTGGTCCGGAAACCGGTGGCGGCGGCTCGACGCCCAGATGGATGGCGTGACGCGAGAGGCGCTGGGCATCGGCTTCGCGCCCTGCGATGTGCCGACGGAGGCCTTCCTCACCGCCGACGAGGCGTGGCGCGCCTGCCGGGCCGGGCGCATCGATCCGGCCGACGCCGGGCACGACCAGGCGCGGGGCTTGTGGTTCGTCTACGTCAACCTGGCCCGCGACCGGCTGGCGCTGGGCGATGAGATCACCTCCGCCTGGGATGGCTGGCGGGCTGCGGCCTCCGCGCCGCCGACGCTGGGCCCCGACGTGCTCGAACTCGGCGACCGATTGGCGCAGGGCGCGCCATCGGAGCCGCCGTCTATCGCGCCTTGGTGGCTGCCGGGGCCGCCGCCCGGGCCTATCCCTTGGCCGCGTGGTCGTTGATCCACTCGACGGTGCGCTTCAGGCCGCCGAACGGATAGAAGTGCAGCCGCACTCGGCCGTGCTCGGGCCCGACCCCCGCCTCCAGGGCGTCGACCAGCTTGTCGGGGCCGGCGCTGCCCAGGAGGTTGGTGATCGACAGGCCGTACTTGGCCATCACCGAAGCCGAGGCGCCGACGCCGCAGCGCGAGGCGAAGCGCAACAGGGTCTTGATCCCCGCCGGCCCAGGCACGCCCAGGCGCACAGGGGCGTCCAGGCCGCGCGCCCTGAGCTCCTTCAGCCAGTTCAGAAGGCCGTCGGCGTCGAAGGCGAACTGGGTGACGATCAGGGGCGCCATGCCGCGCTGCTGGATGTCGGCGCACTTGGAGTGCAGCACGTCCCAGCACTGCTGCCGGGTCATGTTGGGATGGCCTTCCGGATGGCCGCCGATGCCGATGGCCTGGATGCCGGCGCGCTCGAAGGCGCCGGTGGCGATCATCGAGGAGCTGTCCTCGAAGGGGCCTTCCGGGGTGGGCGGGTCGCCGGCGATGACGAAGCAGCGCCTGACGCCGGCTTCGCGCACCACATCCTGCAGATAGCCTTCGAACGCCTCGCGTGACGGGATCCGGCGCGCGGAGAAGTGCGGCATGGGCTCCAGCCCCAGGGCGCGCACGGCCTTGGCGGCCTCGACCCGGGCGCGCGGCTCCTCGCCGGGCAGGAAGGTCACCGCCACCGGCGTGCCGGGCGCGATCAGCGGCGCAGCTTCCCGCAGGCCGGCGATGTCCTTGGCGGTCATCTCCAGCGAATAGCCGTCGAGGAAAGGTTCGGGAGCGCGCTCCCAGTTGGGATGGATCTTGGGTATCGCCATGACGCCTCCCACTAGCCGAGGGCGTTGGACTCCGTCCAGCCCGCCGGCGACACAACATGGGCCGCCGGCGCCGGGGTTGTGTCCCCAACGTCCGCCCGAGCCATGACCTGCTGGCGCTCTAGCCTTATGCTTCCACCGCGTCCACCACCCGCTCGGGATGGGTGAAGATGGTGTGGCCGTCCGAGCGGGCCAGGGCGATGAGGGTCAGGCCGGCTTCCACGGCCTTGCGGATGGCCAGGCCCGTGGGCGCCGAGATGGCCACCAGCACCGAGGCGCCCGCCATGGCGGCCTTCTCCACCATCTCGTAGGAGCAGCGGCTGGTCACCACGATGAAGCCCTGGGTCGGATCCAGGCCCTCGGCGATGGCCGCGCCGATCGACTTGTCGAGCGCGCAGTGGCGGCCGACGTCCTCGCGCACCAGCAGCAGCTTGCCCTCCAGGTCCGCCCAGGCGGCGGCGTGGGTGGCGCGGGTGATCCGGCCCAGCGACTGGGCGTCCTCCAGCTCGGTGAGGGCGGCGTGAATGGCCTGGCGGGTCACCTTGGGCCCCTCCCCGACCGGGCGCAGACGGCGCACGGCGTCCGACAGCTTGGTCACCCCGCAGAGGCCGCAGCTGGAGCGGCCTTCCAGCGAGCGCTTGCGGGCCAGGGACAGCGACTGCTCGGCCATGGCCTTGAGCACCACATTGACCGCCACGCCCTCGTCGCGCTCCTCGACGGTGATGTCCTCGATGTCGGGGGCCTCGGCGATGGATTCGGTGAGGGTGAAGCCCACCGCCAGATCCTCCAGGTCCTCGGCCGTGGCCATCAAGACCGCGTGCGGGCGGTCGTTGTAGGAAATGCCGATCGGGGTCTCGTCCGGCGCGATGCGCTCGATCTGGCGCACCTCGGGGCGGCCGATGCGCCATTCCAGGCCCTGGCGTTCCACGGTGGTGGCGAAGCGGTGCATGCGTTCTCCTTCGTGCAGGAGAAGATAGGCGCAAGCGGCCCGAATGAAAGCCTGGCCCCGGCCGTCCCACGACCGCTGTCGTCGCTCGATCCGGGCCGCGGCATCCCACTTTGACATCCCACTGCATGAGTGGGACAAAGCCGTCTCCGACGACCGGCCGCAAGAGCTGGCGGAGGGGCCCGATCCACCGGTCCGCGAACATGACCAGCGCAACCTTGCTTCGGGAAATCAGCGACTTCTGCCGCCAGGCGGGCCTGGCCGAGTCCACCTTCGGCCGGCTCGTCGTCAACGACGGCAAATTCGTCAACCGCCTGCGCGAGGGCGGCAGCGTCACCGACCAGACGCTCGAGCGCGTGCGGAACTACATCGCCAGGGAAACGCCAAGACACAGGGATGGGAGGTCGAGCATGGGTCAGATCCAGGCCGCCGTCGCCGCCAAGACATCGTCCGCCAATCCGACGATCGACGCGGAGAACAACTTCCGCTTCTACGACAACCGCCAGAAGTACCTGATGTTCGTGAACACCTGCTCGGAGAAGTGGGTGGTGGCGCACCGGGTGGCCGAGGAGCTGAAATCGATCCAGCCCCGCCCGCCCGCCTTCAGGATGTTCGACGCGGGCGTCGGCGACGGCACGGTGCTGACGCGGGTGATGCGCACCATGCACAGCCGCTTCGACATGATGCCCTTCTACATCGTGGCCAAGGAGATCTCGCTCGAGGACGTGCGCCTGGCGCTGGAGAAGATGCCCGACCGCTTCTTCGAGCACCCGGCCACGGTGCTGGTCATGACCAATATGAACTACGCCGAGGCGCCCTGGCTGCAGCCGGCCAACCTCAACAAGGCCTCCACCATGGTCTGGCACGAGGCGCCGCTCAGGGGCTCGACCTCGGCGGAGTTCGACGAGCAGATCGCCGAGCTGCAGCCGTTCCTGGGCGACGCCTGGAAGGCGGGGGTGGACCCCAAGACCGGCAACCCGGTCTACGAGAAGCCGGCGGTGCTGGTGCTCTACCGGGAAGACTGCCGCTTCCTGCTGGACTCGGTGATCCCGCGCCGGGGCGCCATCCGCGCCGACTACGACCTGGTGATCGCCTCCCAGCCCTATCGCGCGCGGGCCTCGACCCAGTTCAAGGCCAAGCGGGTGATCGCGCCCCTGGCCAGGAGCCTGGCGCCCGGCGGGCGGCTGCTCGGCATCCACTCCTGCGGCCACGATCCGGCGCTGGAGATCGTGCAGCAGGTGTGGCCGGGCGAGGAGCCGTTCCAGACCACCCGCCATGATCTGCTGGCCGCCACCAAGGCGGAGCTCGGCAAGGCCGCGCGCAGCTTCAACTTCATCGCGGGCGCCGACAATAAGGCGGTGTTCCGCTACGACATGCACACCCTGCCCGGCGAGATCGAGACCGACAACGCCTCGATCGGCACCTCCACCCTGTTCGCCGCCTGGAACGACGCCGCCTATGTCGCCCAGATCGAGGACCAGCGGCTCGAGGACGCCATGCGCGACGACGGCTATCTGAAGGCCACGCGCGAGGTGCTGAAGAAGCACGGCGGGCTCTGGTTCAACGACGAGTCCTTCATCATCTCCCGCAAGCGCGAGCTGATCTGACCATGGGCGCCATGACGGCGGCCCCGCCCGGCGAAGCCCTGGCGGGCCTGCTGCTCCAGTATTCGACCGAGGTGACCGCCCGCGACCGCAGGTCGATCGAAGCGGCGCCGGCGCTGTTGCCCAAGGGCTCGGAGGTGTTCATCGCCGCCGTTCCCGGGGAGAGCCCGGGCGAGATGATCGCCGCCGCCGCCCAGCTGCGCGCCGCGGGCCTGGTCCCTGTGCCCCACATCGTCGCGCGCAACTTCCCGGGCCTGAAGGACGTGGACCGGGTGCTGGGCCGGCTGGCGGACGAGGCGGGGGTCGACCACGTGCTGGCCCTGGGCGGGGACCGCGACCGGCCGGCGGGCGAGCTGCACTGCAGCCTGCAGCTGATCGAGAGCGGCCTGTTCGGGGCGCACGGGGTCAGGAGGCTGTTCATCGCCTGCTATCCCGAGGGCCATCCGCGCGTGGCAGACGAGGTGCTGGAAGAGGCCCGCGCCGCCAAGCTGCGCGCCATCGCCGAGCAGGGCCTGGACGCGACCCTGATCAGCCAGTTCTGCTTCGAGGCCGCCCCGATCATCGCCCTGGCCCGGCGCATGCGCTGCAACGGCCCGAAGGTCCCCTACCGGGTGGGCGTCGCGGGGCCGGCGGCGCGCACGACCCTGGTGAAGTACGCCCTGATGTGCGGCATCGGCCCGTCGTTGCGGGGATTGAAACAGCGACAGGCCCTGGCCCGGAACGTGCTGGCTGGCGAGACCCCCGAGGCCCTGCTGGCCGAGGTCGGCGCCGCCCGGCTCGAGGACCCCGGCCTCAACATCGCCGGCGTCCATTTCTTCACCTTCGGCGCCCTGGCGAGATCGGCCGAGTGGGCGGAGAAGATGCGGCGCTAGGCTTTCCGAACGCCGCGCATTCCCGCGAAAGCGGGATCCCAGGCTTTTTTCCTGTCGGGCGGATGGTTACAGAAAACCCCTGGGTCCCCGCTTGGCGGGGATGAGCGGGAATATTGATGACCGATCCTAGCCCCATCGCCCCCGACGATCCCTTCGGGATGATCGATCCCATCGCCTACTGGGGCCAGGTTCAGCCGGGCAAGCTGGCGATCGGCGACTTCGCCTCGGGGCTGAAGGTCAGCTACCGCGAGTTCGACGCCCGCATTGACCGCTGCGCGGCGCTTCTGGAACAGGCGCTGGGCGAGCCGGTGGGCGAGCGCGTGGCGGTGCTGGCCCGCAACAGCCTCGACTTCCTGACCATCCACTTCGCCTGCATCCGCATCGGGGCGATCTTCGTGCCCTTGAACTGGCGCCTGTCCGCGCCCGAGATCTCGGTGCTGGTGCAGGACGCAGGGCCGCGTCTGATGTTGGTCGAGGCGGAGTTCCAGCCGGTGATGGACGCCCTCACCGGCGGCCATTCGGTGGCGCAGGTCTGGCCGCTGGAGCTGCAGCCGTTCCAGGCGCTGCTGGACGGCGCCCCGGCTCGGCCCGGCCGCCCGCGTCCCGACCGCGCCGACCAGCCCTCGACCCTGCTCTACACCTCCGGGACCACCGGACGGCCCAAGGGGGTGATGTTCTCAGAGCGCAACGCCCTGGCCTCCAACATCAATTTCGCCCTCAGCACGCGGCTCTCGGCCTCCAGCGTGATGATGTGCGACATGCCGCTGTTCCACGTGGCGGGATTGATGGCCGGGGCGCGGGCGCCGCTGCTGATGGGCGCCACCCTGCTGATCTCGCCCAGGTTCGATCCGGAACTGGCGCTGCGGCGCCTGTCGGACCCCGAGCTGGGGATCACCCACACCTTCTACGTCACCCAGATGACCCAGACCCTGCGCGAGCATCCGGCCTACGCCAGGGCCGACCTGTCGCGGCTGGTCTGCCTGGTGACCGGCGGGGCGCCCAATCCGGCCGCCAACGTCCAGCGCTGGCTGGACGACGGGGTGATCATGGCCGACGGCTTCGGCATGAGCGAGACCGGCTCGGCCTTCAACATGCCGATCGACGACCCCGACCGCATCCGCCGCAAGGTGGGCTCCTCGGGCCTGCCGCTGATCTCCCTGCGCTACCGGCTGGTGAAGGCCGACGGAGTCGAGGCGGGGCCGGGCGAGGTGGGCGAGCTGCGCCTGAAGGGCCCCAGCGTCACCTCCGGTTACTGGAACCAGCCGGAGGCCACGGCCGCGGCCTTCGACGAGCAGGGCTACTTGAAGTCGGGCGACCTCGCCTATGCCGACGAGGACGGCTTCCTCTTCATCGTCGACCGGCTGAAGGACATGTTCATCTCGGGCGGCGAGAACGTCTATCCGACCGAGATCGAGGCGGTGATCGCCGAGCTGGACGTAGTGTCGGAGGCGGCGGTAATCGCCGTGCCCGATCCCCAATGGGGCGAGGCGGGCCTGGCCTATGTGGTCCCCGTGCCGGGGGCGAAAGTGACCCCGGAGGCGGTGATCGCCCACGTGCGCTCCAGGCTGGCCCGCTACAAGGCGCCCAAGCGGGTGGTTATCGCCGAGCGCCTGCCGCGCACCGCCTCGGGCAAGCTGCAGAAGAACCTGCTCCGCGAGCGCGCGCTCGCGGAGCTCGATCGCGAAAGCACCTCCTAGCTTCAGCTCGCGGTGGCTTCGGCCAGCTCGGAGCTCTTCTTGGACAGGGTGTCGGTCACCACTTCGGACACGTAGCCGAAGGCCGCGCCGATGATGATCGAGATGATCGTCGGGCCGATCGCCGCCGTCGGCGAGTCCACGCCCTTCAGTCCGATCAGGGCGAAGATGGCGGCGAAGCCGTAGAAGCCGGCCGGGATGGCCTCCAGGGTCGGGACCTTGGAGCCGAGCACGATCACCGCGGCGCCGACGCCGACGGCCACCGGCGCGGCCAGCGATCCCAGGAAGCCGAGCGAGCCGATCGAGAGGGCCGCGCACATGCCGACCACCGCGCCGAAGCTCATCGACAGCACCGCCGCCTTGGCGCCCGAGGTCTTGCCGCCGGCCATGAAGTGGACGCCCCACGCGATGAACGACATCCAGACCTGTAGGTGCAGGGCGGCCATCGGCGCCAGGCCGAACAGCCAGGTGTCGATGATCGCGAGCACGAAGATGGTCAGCGTGAGCGCTGCGAGCTTGGGCATTGGGTTTCCTCCCCCGAGGATTTGTCTTGTTGACGACGGTCCGGTCGACGCCGGCCGTGAAGGGGAGCCTATGCCAACGTTAAGCAAAGTCCAGGCGCCGGCGCCGCGGCGTTCAGACCAGGGCCACGGCCTCGGCGATGGAGTCCAGGACCCGCGTGGGCCGGTACGGAAAGCGGGCGACGTCCGAGGCCCGGGTCGAGCCGGTCAGCACCAGCATGGTCTCCAGCCCGGCCTCGATGCCGGCCACCACGTCGGTGTCCATCCGGTCGCCGATCATGACCGTCGTCTCCGAGTGGGCCTGGATGCGGTTCATGGCGCTGCGGAACATCATCGGATTGGGCTTGCCGACGAAATAGGGCTGGGCGCCGGTGGCCTTGGTGATCATGGCCGCCACCGAGCCAGTGGCCGGCAGGGGACCTTCCGACGAAGGTGAAGTGACGTCCGGATTGGTGGCGATGAAGCGCGAGCCGGAGCCCACCAGCCGGATCGCCCGGGTGATCGCCTCGAAGGAATAGGTGCGCGTCTCCCCCAGCACCACATAGTCGGGCTTGATGTCGGTGAGGGTGAAGCCGGTCTCGTAGAGCGCGGTGGTCAGCCCCGCCTCGCCGATCACATAGGCCGAGCCGCCCGGCATCTGCGACGACAGGAAGTCGGCGGTCGCCAGGGCCGAGGTCCAGATCGATTCCTCGGGCACCTGCAGCCCCGAATGGGCAAGGCGCGCGGCAAGATCGCGCGGGGTGAAGATCGAGTTGTTGGTCAGCACCAGGAAGCGGCGCTCGCGCTCGGCCAGGCGGGCCAGGAACTCGCCGGCGCCGGGCAGGGCGTGGCCCTCGTGCACCAGCACCCCGTCCATGTCGATCAGCCAGCACTCGGCCGGCGCGCGCGTCGTGGTCATCGGTCCCTCGATTGGCCGCCACGATCTTGAAGGCACGTTTCGCCCGCCGATGGAAGCGGACGGATTGCGACGCTCAGTGGTTGCGCGCGTCGGTGTCCTTGAGGGCCTGGGCGGCTTCGGCGACGCCCTGGTGGGTCTTGCGGTACTCGGCGAACCTCGGGCTGGTGCCCTTGATGTAGCCGGCCAGCTGCACGTTGCCTTCGTGGCAGGCGTATTCGTAGAGCACGTACTTGTCGTTGCGGGTCCACGGGAACGACAGCTTCCAGGGCGCCGTCATCACGTCCGGATCCTCGATCGTCGCCTCGTACTGCAGGGTGTTGGGCCCGACGGGCGTCAGCCGCTCGGTGATGTGCAGCTCCTTGCTGGTCGGCACCGGCTGGTTGGTGGGCCCGACGATCACCATCGGCGACTCGCCGTTGAAGTTGGTGGTCTCGATCACCAGGGTGTTCCCCTCGAAGTGACCCCGCGAGGAACCCAGCCAGTTGTCGATCTGGCCCGGTTGGGCCGGGCGGCCGTCCAGCGGGATGATCCGCGTCTCGTGTACGATCTCCAGCTGCATCACCACATAGCCGGGCGCCTGGAAGATCCTGAGGCCGTTGTTGTACGGGAAGGGCAGCATCGAGGCGGGCAGGCCGCGGGTGATGCAGCGGTCCAGCGAATTGAAGTCGGCCATGCTGTCGAACACCTTCTCCGACCAGCTGCTCTTCATCCCGGCCGCCAGGCGCTTGCCCTTCTCGGTCATGGGCGGCAGCCGGCCGTTGGCGGGCTCGACGATCAGCGAGGTCTGGCGGGTCGGCTGGCCGTACTCGGTCCAGTGGCCGACGCCGAGCTTGCCGACCCTCTCCTCGATGGCGAACCGCTTGCCGAGGTCGGCGGCGCCTTTCAGCGCCTGGGCGTATTCCGCGTCGGTCAGGAAGGCGCGGTCGCCGTACTGAGGCGGCCGTTGGAAAGGCGTGCGCGCGACCGAGTCCAGCGGCCAGGTTCCCGTCAGGTCCGGGTCGCCCCAGGCCGTCCTCGGCGGCGTCCAGGCCGGCGCGGCCGCGGCGGGCGCGACGCCCGCGAGCATCAGTGCCCAGATCGCGGCGGCCAGGACCGTCCCGCCCCTGGCCTTCGGACCCTTGACCATGACGCCCCTCCCTGCCCGCGCCTCGCCGAGATTGTACGGGCGCCTGATATCGGATCATTCCAGACCTGGGCGCGCGCGCAAGGCCTTCTAAAGCCCTATGGCCACCAGCACGCCGCCGAGCGCGGTGAGGCCGATGCCGGCCAGCCGGACCGGCCTCAGCGTCTCCTTCAGCGCGAAGCGGGCGATCACGGCCCCGAACACCACGCTGGTCTCGCGCAGGGCCGACGCGGCGCCCGAGGGCAGGATTCTCAGGGACACGAGGGCCAGGCCATAGCCGACCAGCGCCGCGAGGCCGGCGAAGACGCCCGGGCGCAGATCCTGCCGCACCGTGTGGGCCAGCCGCCGCCAGCGCAGGCCGATGGTCAGGGGAACCATGACCGCCGCCTCGACCAGGAAGAACCATACGATGAAGGTCTCGGCGTGACTCGGGATCCGCACCGCCCGCCCGTCGACCACCGTGTAGACCGCGGTCAGCAGGCCGGCGGCCAGGGCGGCGATGGCCGCCGCCGGCCGCGCGGCGCCCCTGAGACCGATGGCCATCAGACCCGCGGTCACGCAGATCACCCCGGTCACCGCCATGGGCGACAGCGGCTGGCCCAGCCAGACGGCCGCGATGATGGTGGTCGCCGCCGGCGCCAGGCCCCGCGCCAGCGGATGGGCGACCGAGAAGTCGTCGCCCTCGTAGGCCCGGATGAGGAACAGCTGGTAGACCACGTGCAGCGCGGCCGAGAGCGCCAGCCAGCTCCAGAGCCCCGGCGCGGGCGGCTCGACCACGAGAGCCAGCGGCCCGGCGGCGACCGCGCAGGTCGCCGCCGTCAGGCCGCGGATCATCAGCTTGTCCCGTCCGGCCTTGACCAGGCCGTGGGCGACCGCCTGGGTGAAGGCGGAGACCGGCGCCGCCGTCACGCCCAGCGCGAACACTCCTCCGATCACGTCGCTGTCGCCCCTCCGCCGCCTCTCCGGTAGAGATAGCAGCCGGCCGTCGCGCGCGTCTCGGGGAGGGCCTGGCCATGCTGATCAGAGCCGAACGGCCCGAGGACATCGCGGCGATCGGCGAGCTGACCACCGCGGCCTTCAAGGCGGCGTCCCACAGCAGCGGGACCGAACCCGGCATCGTGGATGCGCTGAGGGCGGCGGGCGTGCTGACCCTGTCACTGGTGGCCGTCGAAGCCGGTCGGGTCGTGGGGCACGTGGCCTTCTCGCCGGTCCGGATCGAGACGGCCGAGGGGGACTGGTACGGCCTGGGGCCGGTGTCGGTCGAGCCGGCGCGCCAGGGCCGGGGCGTCGGCCAGGCGTTGATCCTGGCGGGCCTCGAGCAGCTGAAGGCCCTGAAGGCGGCCGGTTGCGTGGTGCTGGGGGCGCCCGCATACTATGGGCGCTTCGGATTTCGGAGCGATCCCGCGCTGCGCTACGGCGAGGCGCCGGCGCCCTATTTCCAGCGACTGGTGTTCGAAGGGCCCCCGCCGTCGGGCCAGGCCCGCTACCATCCCGCCTTCGAAGCCTGACGGCCTCGTCGTTTGACAGGTCACCCGTCCATGCTACCGCTTGGCCAGCCAGGAGCGCGGCCAACGCGCCGGATTCCAGTCTGGGGGAGGACGCCGTGCGGCTTTTCGCGACACTGATCATCATCATCCTGTGCGGCCTGCCCGCGCTGTTCGCCGGCTGGCCGGGCCATGCGCCCGACGCCTTCGACGCCCGCTACGGCGGCGTGCCGGGCAGCATCCTGGCCATGAGCGGCCTGCTCCTGGCCTTCGTGGTCATCGCCGGAATCTGCGGCGTCATCGCTCGCAACTCGTCCGGCGCTCCCGACCGGGAGGCCGGCCAATGATCTCGATCGGCATCGTCTGCTTCCTGGTCACCGTCGCCCTGACCCTGGGCATCACCGCCTGGGCCTCTCGCA
This sequence comes from Caulobacteraceae bacterium, assembly GCA_025450315.1. Classification (GTDB taxonomy): domain Bacteria; phylum Pseudomonadota; class Alphaproteobacteria; order Caulobacterales; family Caulobacteraceae; genus JANWHQ01. Next base: position 36,423 of record JANWHQ010000139.1, on the reverse strand, counting down.
AGAGCTCGAGCCGCTCGGCCATGTACGCCGCCGAGGGCAAGGTCACCGGCGGCCAGAACGGCCTGGCCATCGCCGGCGACTTCATGTCGGCCACCACGGTGCTGGGCGTCGTGGGCCTGTTCTTCACCGGCGGCGTGGACACGATGATCTATTTCATCACCCCGCCGGCGGCCATGTGCCTGATCCTGCTGTGGACCGCGGGGCCCCTGCGGCGGCTGGGCCGCTTCACCCTGGGCGACGTGCTGGTGGCGCGCCTGGCCGAGCCCAACATGCGGGTGTTCTCGGGCGTCTCCACCATCGTCATCTCGCTGATCTACCTGATCGCCCAGCTGGTCGGTGCCGGAGCCCTGGTCTCGGTGCTGTTCGGCCTGACCTTCAACCTCTCGGTGATCATCGTCGGCGCCCTGATGGCCATCTACATCGTGTTCGGCGGCATGCTGGCGGCGACCTGGGTGCAGATCATCAAGGCCTGCCTCCTGATGATCGGGGTGGTGGTGATCTCGGCCATGAGCATCGCCCACGCCGGCGGCCTGGCCATGTTGTTCGCCCAGGCCAGCGCCCTGCACCACGGAGGAACGGGTCTCTACCGCTTCGGCGGCATGAAGCTGGACCCCTTCTCGGCCATTTCGCTGACCGTGGGCCTGACCATGGGCGTGCTCGGCCTGCCCCACCTGTTGATCCGCTTCTTCACCGTGCCCGACGAATCGGCGGCGCGCCGCTCGATGGTGACGGCCTGCGCCATCATCGGCCTGGTGTTCATCATGACCTTCGCCATCGTCGGCCCGGCGTCGGTGGCCTTCATCACCGGCAACCACGCCTTCCTGACCCCCACCGGCGCGGTCAAGGGGGGGCCGAACATGGTGGTGATCCACCTGGCCCACGCGGTCGGCGGCGAGGTGCTGATGGGCGCCTTCTCGGCCGTGGCCTTCGCCACCATCCTGGCGGTGGTGGCCGGCCTGACCATCGCCATCGCCTCGGCCACCTCGCACGACATCTTCCATCCGCGCGCGTCCGCCGCCCCGCGCAACGAGGCGGGCGAGCTCTGGCTGTTCCGCCTGGCGGCGGTGGTCGCCTCGGTGGCGGCGGTGGCCCTGGCCATCGTCTTCCAGAAGGAGAACGTCGCCTATCTGGTCGCCCTGGCCATGACGGTGTCGGCCTCGACCAACTTCCCGGTGGTGATCCTGTCGCTCTACTGGCGCAAGCTGACCTCGGCCGGCGCCATGCTGGGCGGCCTGGTGGGGCTGATCAGCTCGGTGGGCCTGATCGTGCTGAGCCCAGGGGTGTGGGTGCGGGTGCTGCATCACGCCGCCCCGATCTTCCCGGCCGACTATCCGGCCCTGGTCTCTGCGCCCCTGGCCTTCGCGGTCTGCTGGCTGGCCTCGCTGGCCACGCAGCCGGCGAGGAAGCCTGCGGCCGCCACGGTCTAGCGTTTCAGCGGGATCTCGGCGGGCTCCGTCGGGGTCCGTGCGGCGTTCATGACCATGGCCAGAAAGCCGTAGTAGCCGCCGAAGGCGATCAGCTCGACCACGCCCGCTTCGCCGAAGGCGTCCAGCGCCGCGGCATAGGCCTCGTCGCCCACCTGGCGAAGGTCGAGCAGTTCGGTCAGCAGGCTCCAGGCGGCCGCCTCGTCGGCATCCAGCATCCTGGGCCGGCGACCTTCGGCGATGGCCTCCGCCGCCTCACGGGCGACGCCCGCCTTCAGCGCCAGTGGCAGATGGAAGCTCCACTCGTAGGGCTGGTCCCAGTGGCGGGCGACGATCAGGATCGCCAGCTCCTTGATCCGGTCCGGCAAGCCGCTCTCGAAGCGCAGGAATTCGCCCACCTTCTGTACGCGGGCCATCAGCTCGGGGCTGCGCAACAGGGGGACGAACGGTCCTGCCAGCTTGCCGCGCGGGCCGGACGCCAGCTCCTGGGCCGCCGCGCGCTGGGCCGGGGTCAGCTGCGGGTCCGGGATCGGCGGCAGACGGTCGCTCACTGCGCCAGCAGCCCGGCCAGGATATTGACGCCCAGCGCCAGGATCATGGTGTTGAAGGCGAAGGAGAACAGGGCGTGGGCCGTCACCAGGCCGCGGAACCGGCTGGTGGTGATGTCGAAGTCCGACACCTGGCAGGTCGCTCCGACGCAGACCGCCACATAGAGGAAGTCCCGATAGGTCTTGGGCGGCTCGCCCGGGAATTTGATGCCCCCGTCGTCCTCGCCGTTGGAGTCGGCGTCGCCGAAATAGCGGTGGGCGTAGTGCAGGGTGAACAGGCACTGGGCCATCAGCCAGCTCAGCACCAGGGTCGAGATCGACAGCGCCAGCACCCACCATTGCGCCCCTTCGAAGTGGTGGCTGCTGAGGAACTTTGAGTCGCGCAGGGCCAGCAGCGCGACCGCCACGCTGGCGGCGACGGCGGTCAGGATCAGGGTGCTGAGGATGCCCCGGTTCTCGTCTTCCATGGCCGCGTGCCGGCGCACGGTCGCCTCGTCGGTGGTCAGGAACATCGCCGCGGTGGTGAGCACGAAGATCGCCGCGAAGGCCACCCAGCCGACCAGCAGCGCCGAGCCCGGCAACAGCTTGTGGGCGGCGGCCCAGGCGGCCAGGCCGCCGCCCGCGACACCGGCGATCAGTCTCCAGCGATGGACGGCCATGAGGAGAGGGGAGCGCATGGGGCCATGGTGACGGCCACCGGGCGGCGGGTCCAGGGGCGCGGTCAGTTCGGAGGCGGAGCCGGGGTCGTGGGCGGCTTGGGCCCGGCCGGCTTGGCGGGGGGTGGAGGCTGGTGCGAGCGGCCGGTGTCGCCCGCGGCGGCGGCGTCATCGAGGGTTTCGCTGTCGGCGGGCGGCGTCGCCTGGGCCGAGGCGTCGGCGGCGGCCGAGGAGGCCGGAATCGGCGCCGGCTCGGGCGGCAGGGGGGCGAGGCTGGCGATCGCCTGCACCGCCTGGCCCGGATCTGTCAGCTTGTAGCGCCAGCCACCGGTCCGCAGGGGCTGGGCCTGGTAGGTGACGCTGGACGAGATCTCCTGGGCGCCCTGGCCCGGCGGCTGCAGCCGCAGCATGGCGGTGCAGATCACTATGCCCTTGCCCCGGTCATAGTCCTGGACAGCGGGATCCTCGAGGCTGGCGCGGCCGCCCTGGCGCAGCCGGCCGAGCAGGGCCTCGGACGCGCCCTGGTCGGCGGCCTGGCGGAAGACGCCCCGGCGTACGGCCAACAGCGCCCTGGGCGCCCCGCAGGCCTGGACCGCCGCCTCGGGCACGCGGCGCCACAGCCGCCCGCAGCCGGCGAGCGGGAGCGCGAGGGCCAGGACGGCCAGGGGCCAGAGGATGTATTTCATAGGCTCGCCTGCGACTTGCAGTCCCTGGCGCATGGGGTGTTTCCACGGCAGTTTCATGGCGAAGCTGGCGTCTGGACCCTAAGGTCCGGCCCGGCAAGGGGGCGACGGGGGACGTCTTGCGCAGCGTGATGCTTTTTGCGGCGGCCGCGGGCCTGACGGTCGCGGCCGGCCAGGCCGCCGCGGCCGAACCCCAGACGGGGCCGATGTGCCCGACCGATCCCCTGGCGCCGCTGCACACGCCCAAGGTCCAGATCGACGTCCAGCCGCGCACCGACGGCAGCGCGGCCTCCTATGGTGGCATGCAGTACAAGCGCACCCCCGGCCTCGGCCCCAAGGACGTGGCCCTGACCATCGACGACGGGCCCAACCCGCAGGTCACGCCCAAGGTCCTGACGATCCTGGCCAAGCATTGCCTGAAGGTGACTTATTTCCTGGTCGGCTGGTACGCCCACGCCTATCCCGGGCTGGTGCGCCAGGAAGCCGACGCCGGCCACTTCATCGGCACCCACACCTTCAGCCATCCCGACAACCTGCGCCGCCTCAGCGCCGCCGCCGCCCAGGACGAGATCGTCAAGGGTTTCGACGCGGCCGAGGGCGCCCTCGCCTCGGGCACGCCGGCCGAGAAGGCCCAGCTGGCGCCCTTCTTCCGCTTTCCCGGCCTGAACGACACCAAGGATCTCAGCCAGTGGCTGGCCCAGCGCCGGATCGCCGTGGTGGGGGCCGACTTCGGCGCCAACGACTGGCTGAACATCAGCCCTGCGGCCATCGAGCACCGGGCCCTGGTCGAGGCGGCCGAGGCCCACGGCGGCATCCTGATTCTGCACGATTCCCACATGCACACCGCCGAGGCGCTGGACGACCTGATCACCACCTTCGAACAGGACGGCTACCGCTTCGTCCAGCTGGTCCCCTCGCCCGCGGCCATGGCCGGGCGCACGCCAGGCGCCCCAATCCTGGGCGCCGTCGCCGCCGCCGATCCCCGCGACGCCGCCGCCTCGCCTGCCAAGGGCGCCGGCCTGCTCGATCGTGTGCTGGGCCAGCTGAAGATCTGGGCTGGCCGGCTGGTGGCGTTCGGCCATTGGCTGGGCGCCGAGATCGGCCATCTGTGGGCCCAGGGAATGGCCAAGCTGCGACATTAACCCTCTTGCCGTGCATTTCGCTTTGGCGTTGACCGATCTTGCCGATCCGCGGCTGAGGTGTTGTTGTCGATAAGGGCTTTTGGGGGTTGGGTTTTCGACGTGGCGGATGGGTCTGGCGCCGGCGGAATCGTGTCGCGCACGCGTACGCGCAAGCCCCTGCTCGGGCGCATGTCGGTATTCATCATAGGCATACTTATCGGGGTGGCGCTGGGAGCCGTCGTCACGATCATCGGCGCGCCCTTGCTGGACGAGATCTATCCTTCCGCCTTCGCCTCGGCTCCCGCCGCCCCGGCCCGGCCCCCTCTGGCGGCCCTGCCGGCCGCCGCGCCCGCGTCCGCGCCGGCCCACGGCTTCTTCTCGTTCCATCTGCCCGGGCCCTCCCCCCAGCCCGCCGCGCCGCCCGACGCCGCCATCGCGACCGGCCCGGTCCAGCCCCCGGTCCCGCAGGCGCTGCACGTGGCCGCCGGCCGCCCCATCGTGATCGGGGTGTTCGGCGACTCGCTCGGAGACGGCCTCTGGGCGGGGCTCTACCGCCAACTCCGCGACGGCAAGACCTACGAGGTGGTCAAGTTCAGCCGCGCGGCCACGGGCCTGGCTCGCTACGACTACGTCAACGTCCAGGAAGAGGCCGCCGAACAGCTGGCGGGCCGGCATATCGACATCGCCGTGGTGATGGTCGGCGCCAACGACGAGCAAGGGATCATCGAGGGCCATCAGGTCGACGGCTTCGACACCCCGCGCTGGCGCCAAGTCTATGCCGGCCGCATCGACAGCCTGGTCGGCCTGCTCAGGAGCCGCGGCGCGGCCGTCTACTGGGTGGGCCTGCCCAAGATGCGGCGCGAGAGCTTCGATCAGAAGTCCCAGGTGCTGAACGCCCTCTATCTGAGCCGCGCCGAGGCGCTGGGCGTGCCGTTCATCCCCACCGTGCCGGTCACCGTCGACGGCCAGGGTGGCTATGACGACTATCTCTCGGAGGGCGGACGGCCCCGGCTGATGCGCGCCAAGGACGGGGTCCACATGACCATGGCCGGCTATCTGCGGATCGCCTCGCCGGTCTCCAGCGTCATCCGCGCCGACGTCGGCCGCGCGCTGCAGGCGCAGCGGCCCACCACCCGCGCCGACCAGACCCGCGCCGAAGAGGGCGACGCCCAAGGCGGGCAGGCGGCGTCAGAGCAATGATCCGAACCGCCACCGGCCGCGCGGCCTTGCTGCCGCTGGCCGCCGCGATGCTGGCCTCGGCCTGGCCCGCCGGCGCCGGGTTCGGGCCCTCCGCGCTCAGCGGCGCCGAGGAACTGAAGCCGTTCTTCCAGGCCCTGCATGCGCTGAAGGACGGGCAAAGAACCACGCCGGTCGAGATCCTGCAGATCGGAGACAGCCACACCGCCGGCGACTTCATCTCCTCGGGGATCCGCGCCCGGTTGCAGGCCAAGTTCGGCGAGGCCGGTCGGGGCGTGCTGCCGCCCGGCGTGCCGTTCAAGTTCTACGGCCCGCGCCAGGTGGACGTGACCCAGTCGGACGGCTGGCGGATGGAGCCCAGCTTCCCGATGACGCCGGGCAAGCCGTCCGTGTTCGGACTTTCCGGCTGGCGGCTGGTGTCGGAAAGGCGCGGCGCCACCGTGACCATGAGCGCCGATCCCGAGGCTCTGTTCGACCGCGCCAGGCTCTGCGCCATGGCCGCGCCGGGGGCGGGGGACCTGGTGGTCGTGGCCGGATCCAGCGTCACCCGCATCGCGCTGGGCCGGGGACCGGCCGGTCCGCGCTGCATCTCGATCCGGTTCGCCAACCCCGAGAAGACGCTGAAGATCACCGCCGAGGGGCGGGCCGTCACCCTGCTGTCGTTCGGCACCTGGCGCTGGCGCGCCGGGGTCAGCCTGTCGAACCTGGGCGTCATCGGCACGGAGCTGTTCGACTTCGCCGCCCGCGACGACCGCATCCTGAAGGCCGAGCTCGAAGCCTACCGCCCGCAGCTTATCCTGCTGGCCTACGGCACCAACGACGGCAGCCGCAAGCTGCTGGACGCGGCGGCCTACGAGCAGCTGATGCGCGAGCAGATCCGGCGGCTGAAGCGGCTGGCGCCGGGGGCGGCGATCCTGGTGATGGGGCCGCCGGACTCCAACACCACCCGCCCCGACATCCCCGAGGACGGGGTCCACGACCTGAACTTCGCCTGCGCGCCCCTGACGCCGGCCGAGCTGGCCGACTATCCCGAGCGCGTCGCCGCCAAGGACCCGGCCCTGGCGCGCTGGTATCCGGCGCCCAATCTCGAACCGGTCCGCGAGGCCCAGCGCCGCGCCACCGCCGCCGAGGGCGTGGCTTTCTGGGACTGGAACGCCCGCATGGGTGGCCCGTGCACCGCCCACAAGCTCAGCCGGCCGGGCGTCGGCCTGATGCGCGGCGACCACGTGCACTTCACCAACGACGGCGGCGACATGATCGCCGGCCTGCTGACCGACGACCTGATGGCGGCCTATGCGGCCGAGACCGGGGGAGGCTGACCGATGCTCTTCCCCACCATGATCTTCGGCCTGTTCTTCCTGTTCGTGTTCGTCACGGCCTGGAGCCTCGAGCGCGAGAACGGCCGGCGCAAGGCGTTCCTGCTGCTGGCCAGCTGGGTGTTCTACGGCTGGTGGGACTGGCGCTTCGTCGGCCTTCTGATCTTCAGCGCCACGGCCAACTGGGCCATCGCCGAGTGGATCGACCGGACCCCGAAGACCTCCGCGCGCAAGGCGCTGGTGGTGCTGGCCGTGGTGGTCGACCTCACCGTGCTGGGGTTCTTCAAGTACTACGGCTTCTTCATCGATCAGCTGGGCGCGGCGCTCGACATGCTGGGCTGGAAGCGCGACCTGCCGCTGCTGCAGATCGTGCTGCCGGTCGGCATCTCCTTCTTCACATTCCAGGCCATTTCCTACGTGGTCGACGTCTACCGGGGGACCTGCCAGAAGGCCCGCTCGCTCCTGGACGTCATGCTCCTGATGTCGTTCTTCCCGCACCTGGTCTCCGGACCCATCGTGCGGGCCAAGGACCTCCTGCCCCAGTTCGCCCAGGTTCCGCGCCCCAGCCGCGCCATGTTCACCGAGGCGCTGCTGCTGATCGTCTGGGGACTGTTCAAGAAGACGGTGATCGCGTCTGAGCTGTCGACCGGCCTGGTCGACCCGGTGTTCTTCGATCCCTCCGCCTACGGCGCCGCCGACCTCCTGGCGGCCGCCTACGGCTATGCGGTGCAGATCTACTGCGACTTCTCCGCCTACAGCGACATCGCCATCGGGGTGGCGGCGCTGCTGGGCTACCGCTTCCCCCGCAACTTCGACCAGCCCTACCGGGCCGCCTCGCTGCAGGAGTTCTGGCGGCGCTGGCACATCAGCCTGTCCAGCTGGCTCAGGGACTACGTCTACATCCCCCTGGGCGGCGGCCGCGGCGGGGCGCTGAAGGCCTGCCGCAACATCCTGATCACCATGCTGCTGGGCGGCCTCTGGCACGGGGCGGCCTGGACGTTCGTGGCCTGGGGGGCGCTGCACGGGGTGGTGCTGTCGATCGAGCGGCTGTTCAAGGGCGCCCGCAAGAGCCTGTTCCCCTCGCTGATCGGGGTGGTCGTCACCTTCCACATCGTCTGCCTGGGCTGGATCCTGTTCCGCGCCGACTCCTTCTCCACCGCCCTCACCTTCATCGAGGGCCTGGGTCGTTGGGCGCCGCCGACCCAGGCCTCGCCCTTCCTGGTGGGGATGATCGGCTTTGGCCTGTTGATGCACTTCCTGCCGCCGCGCGCGCTGGAGCGGTTGGGCGGCGTGGCCAAGTTCGCGCCGTCGCCGGCGCTGGGCCTCACCGTCGGCGCCATGATGCTGGTGGTCGAGGCGATCCGTCCCCAGGGCATCGCGCCCTTCATCTACTTCCAGTTCTAGGGGCGGGGCCGGATGGACTTCGAATACCGCTTCGATGACGAGATCGCCGCCGCCCAGCCCCTGCCGCCGCCGGAGCTGGAGGAACCCGACGCCTTCGCGCGCATGGTCGAGGGCCTGCGCCGGGCCAGCGGCTATGATCCCGGGGCCGAGGACGAGGCCCACGACGAGCTGGCCGCCGGCCGCACCCGCCGCTGGATCAGCCGCACCATCCTGTTCGCGACCCTCACCCTGCTGGTGCTGAACGCGGCCTCGTTGCACAGCTGGGCCACCACACTGCCGCCCGGATGGGCCACCGAAACGGTGCGCGAGCTGGTCGACACCTGGAATGACCGCCTGGCCATGCTGGGCCTGGACCAGCCCCGCAAAGCCATCCATCGCGAATACGAAAGCTGGAAGGGCAAGGACGGAGACTCCTGAACCCTCCCACCGCAAGGGGGGCCGCCGCGTCCTACTTGGTCGCCGGGTCCCAGTGCTCGTCGGCCTTGCCGTCGACGAAGCGCCAGGTGTCGAACCAGGTGGTCGAGTAGCTCTTGGACGGATCCTTCGGGTCGTTGTGCACGCGCGGAGTCATGACCGTCACGTACGGGCCCTCGGCGATGACCGCGACGACCTTGGTGGTCATCTTCTCGGGGCAGGGCTTGGGCTTCACTTTCAGGACCTGGGTGAAGAAGTAGATCACCCCGTCCAGCCCCGACTTCGCCTGCGGATTGTGCTGGTGATAGGCCTTGGTCAGCCACATGCCGGCCTTGTCCCATTCGCCGCATTCCAGCAGCTCCTTCTCGATGTGGTAGGCGGCCTGCTTGTTGCGATCCAGCTTGGGATCCTTGCTGTGGAACAGGGCCTCGGGGTTGGCGACCCCGACCACCGCCTCCTGGGCCTGGGCCGCGGGGACCGCCAGCAGGCCGGCCGCGGCGGCGGCCATCAGCGCAATACGGATGTTCATGAGCGTCTCCTCTTTTCGTTGACGGATCAGATCAGCACGGGCCCGGCGAGCGCCGCCTTCACGCGTTCGGGCGTCAGGGGATACTGGTCGAGCCGCCGGCCGGTGGCGTCGAAAAAGGCGTTGGCGATGGCGCCGGCGGCGGCGGCCATCACCTCCTCGCCGGCGCCCTGCGAGGGCTGGTCCAGGCGCTGGACCACAATGGGCGTCACCTCCGGGCAGTCCTCGAAGCGGATCACCCGATAGCCGCGCCAGTCCAGGCTGGTGACCTCGGTCTGGTCGAAGGTCACCTCCTCCATCAGCATGCGGCTGGCGGTCTGCACCAGTTGGCCCATGATCTGGGCCTCGACGTTGCCGGGATTGACCACCAGCCCCGCGTCGATGGCGCCCCAGAGGTGGATGATCCGCACACGTCCCGTGGCCTTGTCCACCTCGATCTCGGCGACGGCCCCGCCCCACGACTGCAGGTGGGTGCCAAGCCCGATGCCCCGGCCGGTGACGAGATTGGCGTCCGACAGGGTCGAGGCGGCCTTGCGCAGCGTCCAGCCGGCGGCCCTGGCCGCGGCGTCGAGCACCCCCAGCCACCGCTCGTCCGCGATGTTCAGACGGCGGAACTCATAGGGGTCGCGGCCGAGGCGGAAGGCCAGCTGGTCGACGGCCTGCTCGGAGGTGAAGGCGAACGACAGGTCCAGCGGCGAGCGCAGCCAGGCTCCCCTCAGATACCCCTGGCCGGGCACATGGTGGTTCACCAGCTTCAGGTTGGCGATGGCGTACTGCCCGCCGCATGTGCCGGTCGCCACCTGCTGGGAGGGGAAGGTCGGCCACTCGGTGGGCGCCGTCCCCATGGCCAGCTGCTGGGACGGCTCGACCTGGCTCCAGTTGTGCTGCCAGCCCTCGTATTCATAGGCGACGATCCTGCCGTCGGCGCCGGCGGCCACCCGCACTTCGCCCAGGTGCGCGGGGCCGTAGTTGTCCCAGCCGTGCTCGTCCTGGCGCATGAACTGCAGCCGCACCGGCCGCCCGGCCAGCTGGGAGGCGATGGCCGCCGCCTGAGCCACATCGTCGTAGCAGCTGTGGCCGTAGGTGCCCGAGGCGTCGCGGAACTGCACCCGGATCTTGGGTTCGGCCAGGCCCAGGATGGGCGCCAGCTCGCGGCGCAGGTTGTAGATGTCCTGGCTGGTGCAGATCACCAGGGCCCCGTCCGGCCGGACGTCGGCCAGGGCGCAGCCCGGCGCGAAGGTGGCGTGCGACTGGTAGGGCCCGCGGCAGGTCATCGAGACGCTGTGGGCCGCGCCGGCCAGGGCCTGGGCGGCGTCGCCGCGCTGGAGCACCACCGTGTCGATGGTCTTGTCCCGGCGCATCTGCGCGTGCAGCTCGGCCTGGGGCGGCAAAGCGGGGCCCCGGTCCCAGACCACCTTGAGCTGGCGCGCCGCCTTGACCGCGTCCCACTCGCGCTCGGCCGCCACGGCGATGAAGTCCCCCCGGCGCAGCACCTTGGCGCCCGGGACCCGTGCGATCGAGCCCTCGTCGACACTGACCACCTTGGCGCCGGCGCCATAGGTCGCCTGGCCGGGCGGCCGCACCACCCGGGCGTGCAGCATGCCGTCCATCCGTTCGTGCTGGATGTAGGTGTACTGACCTTTGGTCTTGGCCGGGAGGTCGCGGCGCTCGGCCTTGGTTCCCACCAGCCGGTAGCGCTCCGGCGGCTTGGTCGGCGCCTTGCCGGAGACCTTCAGATCGAAGCGCCGGTCGCCGATCAGCTCGCCGTAGGTGACGGTCCGTCGTCCCTTGTCGCCCTTCACGGACACCACCCCGCGGGCAACCTCGAGCTGGTCGGCCGCAACCGCCAGCCTGGCGGCCGCCAGGCTCAAGAGGGCCAGCCGGGCCTCGGCGGCGGCCGCGCGCACCTGGGGCGAGCCGCGGAAGATCGAGGCGCTGGAATAGGTGCCGCCCTGGTTGGGGGTGACGTTGGTCTCGGCCGGGGCGACGCGGACCTGGTCGAGGTCGAGGTCCAGCTCCTCGGCGGCCACCTGGGGCAGGGCGGTGGTCGTGCCCTGGCCCAGCTCGACGAAGCCCAGATAGAGGGTCGCGGTGTTGTCCTTGTGCAGCGCCAGCCAGGTGTCGACCTGGCCGGGATCGGGCGTCGCCGGCGGTGGGCCGGCGCCTGGCCGCGGGGCCTGGGCCAATGTCGGGCCGGCCAGGGCGAAGCCGACCACCAGGGCGCCGCCTCGCAGCAGGTCGCGCCGGGGCAGCTGGAAGCGGTCGTCCCCCCTCATGCCGGTTCGCCCGCCATGGCCGCGGCCGCCCGCTGGATCGCCTTGACGATGCGCGGGTAGGTTCCGCAGCGGCAGATGTGGCCGTTCATCGCCGTCTTGATCTCGGCCTCGGTGGGCCGGGGCGTGCGGTCCAGCAGTTCGGCCGCCTTGATGATCATGCCGTTGTAGCAATAGCCGCACTGGGCGGCCTGCTCGTCGATCATGGCCTCCTGCACCGGATGCAGGGCGGCCGCATCAGCCGAACGACGCCGCGCGGCGTACCAGGCCGGCAGCCCCTCCAGGGTGGTGATCTTCTTGCCCTGCACCGCGGCGGCCGGCGTCACGCAGGAGCGGATCTCGACCCCGTCGGCCAGCACCGAGCAGGAGCCGCATTGCGCCAGGCCGCAGCCGAACCTCGGGCCCTTCAGACCGAGCTGACCGGCCAGCACATAGAGCAAGGGCTCGTCCGGCGCCGCGTCCACGGCATGCCGGCGGCCGTCCACTTCAAGCGTGATCTGCGTCACCTGCGCCTCCCCGTGGCGCGACAGTGCAGCATCGTCGCCTCAGGGACAATCTCCGTCAGGAGTCCGTGGCGCGGGGCTGCACCGCGACGCCGTCGCGGACGCGGTCGGACGGGAACATCACCAGCCGCTCGCCAGCGGAAAGGCCCGAAAGGATCTCCGCGTCCTGATCGGTCAGGGCGCCCACCTTCACCGGCCTCAGCCGCGCGCGGCCGGCTTCGATCCGGAACACCGCCCAGCCGCCGGCGTCGCGGACGAGGGCGCCGGCCGGGGCGATCAGGGCCGACGGCGTCTCGCGCAGGAACACCCGCCCCCAGACCCGGTAGCCCGGGCCGAGGCCGGCCCAGCTCGACGGCGGCCCGGTGAACTGCAGCATCACCAGGGCGCGCTGCTCCTCCACGCCCAGCGCCGAGATCTTGGTGAACCCCTGGGGTTCGACCAGCCTGACCTGCGCCGGAATGGGCCTTGCACCGCCCCAGTCGTAGATCTCGGCTCGGTCGCCCGGCCGGATCCTGACCGCGTCCTGGGACAGGAATTCGATCTGGGCCTCCAGCCCGCCGGTGGCGCCGACCTCGACCAGCGGGGCGCCGGCGGCGACGTTGCGCTCGCTCTGCTGCATCAGATGGGTGACCACGCCGGAGGCCGGCGAGACGACCGGGATGATCTGCCGGCCGGGGGCCTCCGGTCCGGTCAGGGCCGCTTCGGCCGACGTAAGCTCGGCCCGGCGGGCCCGGATATCCGCGTCCGCCGAGCCCACCGCGTGGCCCGCGGCGTCGGCGGCGGCGCGGGCGTTGTCCAGCGCCTGGCGGGTCCCGAACCCCCGGGCCGAGAGGGCCGACTGGCGATCGAACTCGGCCCGCGTGCGCAACTGTTCGGCCACGAGGCGATCGCGCTGGGCGCCGGCGGAGGCCAGGGCGGCGCGGGCGGCGGCGATCGCCGCTTCGGCCTGGGCCCGGGCGCGCGGGTCGAGGAACTCGGGCGAGGCAGGCCTCAGCTGCGCCACCACCGTGCGTCCGGCCACGACCGGATCGCCGACCTCGAGCGGCAGGCGCTCCAGCCGGCCGCCCACGGGAGCGGCCACCACATAGGACTCGCGCACGCGGGCCATGCCCTGGTCCGACACCGTCTCGGCGATCGGGCCGCGATGCACGGGGGCGGCGTCGACGGCCAGGGGCCTTGGCGCGAACAGGACGACCAGGGCGCCGCCGAGCACCAGGGCCATGCCGGAGAGGATCAGCCAGCGGATGGTGGATTTCCTGGACATGGTCACTCCCGGGTCTTCAGCACGGAGACGAGATCGAGCCGCCAGATGCGGGCGGCGACGAGGGCGGCGGCGACCCCGACCGCGCCGACATAGGCCGCCAGCGAGACGCCGTAGGCCCTGGGGGTGATGATCAGCGGCAGCCTCATCTCCTGCTGCGAGAAGGCGCTGACCAGCCATTCGGCCAGGCCCCAGCCGCCGGCGACGCCGAGCGGAACGGCGGCCAGGGTCAGGAACAGCAGCTCGCCCAGCAGGATGTAGGCGCAGTCGCGCTGGTCGAAACCCAGCACCCGCAGGGTGGCGAGATCGCGGGCGCGGTCGGCCAGGGCGATGCGGCAGATGTTGAAGGCGATTCCGAAGGCGATGGCCGAGGCGAAGCCCACGTAGAAGGTCATCTCCGCGGTCATGGTCTGCGACATCGATCGCCGCCACTCGGCCACGGTGTCGTCGCGCGAGAGGGCGCCCACGATCTGCGGCGCCCTGGCGATGGCGGCGTAGAAGGCCGGTCGCCTGTCCTGAGCCAGCAATATGGCCTCGGCCGAGGCGACGTCGCCGTCGCCTATCAGCCGGTTCAGCGCCCCGCGGTCCATGGTGACGCTGAGACCCGCATAGTCCCTGGCCACGGCGGTCACCGGCAGCACGGCGCGCGGCCGGCGGTCCTGGAACACCTCCAGCTCGACCTTGTCCCCGGCCTTGACGCCGAGCCGGACGGCCAGGGAGTCCGAGATGATCAGTCCACGCCCCATCGGCCGCAGCACCTGTCCTCCGGGCGCCAGGGCGAGGGTCAGCCGCGCCCCGGGATCGACGCCGGTCAGCACCGCCTTTTCCTCGTGTCCCCTGGCGCGGATGCGGACTTCCGCCGTGCGGATCGGCTCGGAGGCGAAGACGCCCGGCAGCCGGCGCGTCTCCAGCGCCGCGCGCGCGTCCCTGAGCTCGGCGAAGGCCACGATGTCGGTCCAGTGGCGGGCGCGGTAGTAGGCCTGGTCGACGATCTCGTCGATGCTGCCGAACATGAACTGGGTGCCGATCAGGAGCGACAGGCTGACGCCCAGGCCCGCGGCGGTGAAGGCCGCCCTGGCCGGGTAGCGCTCCAGGCTGCGGACGATCATCCGGGTGGGCTGGTCCAGCACCCTCCAGACCGCCAGCCGTTCGATCATCCCCTTGCGGAACATCGCGGGCGCCGGCGGCTGCATGGCCACCGCCGGGTTCAGCGCCGCCGCGCGCCGGACCGCCAGGACCGAGCCGGATGCCGCCGCCAGGATCGACACCAGCGCGGCTCCGGCGAAGGCGGTCCAGGAGAAGGCGGTGTCGAAGCGGGTGAAGCGGACGTAATGGGCGAACAGCGAGGTCATGACCCCGCCGAGCCAGGCCCCGAACAGGCCGCCGGCGATGGCGCCGCCGATGCCGATCAGCATCGCCAGGCGCAGATAGACCGAAGCGGCCTCGAGGTTGGCGTAGCCGAAGGCCTTGAGCAGGCCGATCTGCTCGCGCTCGGTGTCCACCACCCGGCCCAGCACCAGGTGCACCAGGGCGGCCGCCACCACCAGGAATACCGGCGGGATCACCAGGGCCAGGATGCCGAACTGGCGGATGTGGTCGTCCTGGAACTTGGTCGAGACCTGGTCGGCGCGGGCATAGGCGGGCTGGCCGCCGTAGGGCGCCAGGGCCCGGTCGACCGCGCGCAACACCGCGGGGGTGGAGGCGCCATGGGCCAATCTCAGGGAGACGCTGGAGAAGGCGCCGCCCAGGCCCGTGGCCTTCTCGACCACCTTGCGCGGGGCCCAGACCACCGCCTGGTGGGCGTCGTCCGGCATCAGCGAGGCCGGACCCGGCAGATAGGCGAACTCGGCCGACAGGGCGGAGCCCACGATCCTGAAGCTCATCCGCCGGCCGTCGACGACCATCGACAGGCTATCGCCCAGCCGCACGTGGGCGGCGTCCAGGAAGGTCTTCAGCGCGATGGCCTCGTCGGTGCGGTCGGGACCCGGCCGGCGGCCCTGGATCAGCACGATGCGGTTGAGGGCCAGGGCCTCGTCGTCGGGCAGGGAGATCAGCCGCACGGTCGCCGGCCTCAGCAGCCCCGGCGCCTGCATCAGGCCGAACTTCTGCGCCCGCGCGTCCACCGCCGTCACCCCGTCGATGCGGGACAGATCGCCCGCGATGGAGCGCGGCGCGCGCTTGGCGGTGGCGAAGACGTCGGCGAAGCGGGCTTGCTGGTATTCGCGCCGCTGCGCGGTCTGCAGCGCCTCCTGGGTGGAGAAGGCCATCGCCGCCACCGAGACGCCGCAGGCGATCAGCAGGCCGATGGCCGCGGCTTGCCACTTCAGCCGCCAGAGGTCGCGTAGCAGTTTGCGGTCCAGCGCCCTCATGGCCTCACCATTGCAGCTCGGCGGGCGCGCGGCGCTGGGCGCGGGTGTGCTCGTGGATCTCCGCCAGGGCGCCGTTGGAGAACCTCAGGGCGCGGTCGGCGATGTCGGCCACCACCGCGTTGTGGGTGACGATCATGGCCGTGGTCCCGACCTTCTCGGCGGTGTCCACGATGGCCTGCAGCACCTGCACGCCGCTGGCGCTGTCCAGCGAGCCGGTCGGCTCGTCGCAGAACAGGATCTCGGGCCGCTTGGCGATGGCGCGGGCCACGGCCACGCGCTGCTGCTGGCCGCCCGACAGCTCGGCGGGGAAGTGGTCCATGCGGTCCTGCAGGCCCACCATGGCCAGGGCCTCGGCCGCGTCCATCGGATCCTCGGCGATGTCGGTGATCAGCTCCACGTTCTCGCGGGCGGTGAGGCTGGGCGAGAGGTTGAAGAACTGGAAGATGAATCCGACCGACCGGCGACGGTATCGGGTCAGCTCGGCGTCGGACGCCTTGGTCAGATCGCGGCCGTGGAACTCGACCTCCCCGCCGGAGGCCCGGTCCAGCCCGCCCAGGATGTTGAGCAGGGTCGACTTGCCCGAGCCGGAAGGCCCGAGCAGCACCATCAGTTCGCCCCGGACGATGTCCAGATCGACGCCGCGCAGCGCCTGCACCTCGCCCGCGCCGGTGCGATAGGTCTTGGTCAGATCGCGGATGCGGAAGGCGTAGTCCTGACCGGCCACCGATGGCTCCTCGGCCGCGGGCCATGCGGGGCGCGACCGGAACATTCCTAGACCGGCGCCCCGGCCCGGCCTTGAG
Source organism: Caulobacteraceae bacterium (assembly GCA_025450315.1). Taxonomy (GTDB): domain Bacteria; phylum Pseudomonadota; class Alphaproteobacteria; order Caulobacterales; family Caulobacteraceae; genus JANWHQ01. The sequence goes on along the minus strand of JANWHQ010000139.1, from coordinate 19,928 downwards.
CGGGGTCAACCCGCGCCGATCGGAAGCCTTGGCCGGACCTGATCGCGCCGCTGGCCAAGGGAGGCCCTCGCCAAATCAGCCACACAGCTGGAGAAAGTCGGTCTAAGATCGGGCGAGGGGGAGCAACGCCGATGTGGATCCGAACGCTGACAGGGCAGGGCGGCCGTACGCGGCTGGCGCGGATCCTGGCCGTCATCCTGGCCCTGGGGCTGACCATCCGGACTCCGCACGCTCTGGGCGCCCCGGCCGCGCCGGCCTGCGACCGCGCCTGCCTGGGCGGCCTGCTCGACAGCTATCTCGCCGCCCTGCAGGCGCACGACCCGTCGCGACTGCCTCTGGCCGAGGGAGTGAGGTTCACCGAGAACGGCGTGCCCCTGGCGATCGGGGACGGGGCCTGGCGCACGGTCGACCAGATCGGCGACTACAGGCTGCCGTTCATCGATCCCGAGGACGGCCAGGCGGGCCTCTACGGCGTGGTCTTCGAGGACGGCAAGCCGGCCCGGCTGATGGTCCGGCTCAAGGTGGACGCCGGCCGGATCACCGAGATCGAGACGATCGTGCTGAGGCCCCAGGAGAACAACGGCTTCGGCCAGCCCCTGGCGATGAAACGGCGCGCGGGCTTCTACGAGGACGTGCCTGAGGACCAGCGGCTGACGAAGACCCAGCTGGCGGCCGTGGCCAACGCCTATTTCGACACCCTGCAGCAGAACAACGGCACGGTGTTCGCGCCCTTCGCCGCCGACTGCAACCGCATCGAAAGCGGGGTGCAGACCACCAACAACCAGGAGGTCCCCAAGGTCGGGCGGCCCGATCCGGCCGGGATCAAGAAGCTGGGCTGCGAGGCCCAGTTCAAGACCGGCTACTTCCGCTTCGTCACCCACATCCGCGACCGCCGCTTCCTGATCGCCGACCGGCAGAAGGGACTGATCTACGCGGCGGCCTTCTTCGACCACCAGGGCGACCTCAGGAAGGAGACCCTGACCGACGGGCGAGTGGTCGATCCGCAGTACGACACGCCCTGGACCTGGCAGATCGGCGAGCTGTTCAAGGTCAGGGACGGCAAGATCCACGAGGTCGAGGCCCTGGTGATGCACGCCCCCTACGGGCTGCAGGACGTCTGGAGCGACCATCCGCAGTGGAAGCCCGCGCATTGAGGTGACCCGGGGGCTGGGGTGAGCGGAGAGAGGAAGGGAGACGGAATGAAGCGTCTGATCGGGCCTTGCGCCCTGCTGCTGGTTCTTGGCCTGGCCTCGGTCGCCGCCGCGGCGCCGGCCTGCGCGCCGGAGGGCAAGGTCGCCTATCTCTGCGGCCCGATGAACGTCGAGGACATGGACCTGGTCCCGGGCGGGCGCTGGATCATCGGCTCGGGCATGACCAGTCCCGCCGTCCCGGTCGGCCACCTCTACGCCATCGACGCCAAGGCCCGGACCTTCCACCAGATCAACCCCGACGTCTCCGGCCGCGCCCAGGCGATCTACGGCGATTGCCCCGGGCCGCTGGACCTCTCCAAGCTGGCCCCGCACGGCCTCTACGTCGCCGGGGACCGGGTGCTGGTGGTCAACCACGGCGGGCGGCAATCCATCGAGGTGTTCCGACTGAAGGTCGGGCTGCGCGGCCCGTCGCTGCGCTGGATCGGCTGCGCGGTGCTGCCCGACGGGGGCTCGGGCAATGGCGTGGCGCCCCTGCCGGACGGCGGCTTCGTGGCGTCCAAGTTCCAGGACGCCGGCGACGAGGGCGCCTTCGGCAAGATGTCGGCGCTGAAGCCCACCGGCGCGGTCTACGCCTGGGCTCCCGGCAGGGGGTGGCGCAAGCTGGCCCACAGCGACATGTCCGGCGCCAACGGCCTGGAGGTCTCGGGCCGCTTCATCCTGGTCAACGCCTGGCCCGAGCAGAAGGTCTACCGCTTCCGACTGGGATCGGACGCCGCGCCGGATTCGGTGGCGACACCGTTCCTGCCCGACAATCTCCGCCGCCTGCCGGACGGCCGGATCCTGGTGGCCGGCCAGGACGGCGATATCAAGCGGCTGCTGGCGCCCTGCGGCAAGCCGCGCTGCGTGGCCGGCTGGTGGGTGGCGCACCTGGACCCTCAGACGATGAAGCTGGACGTTCTGCTGCACGTCCCCGCCACCCCATCCTTCGGCGACGCCACCAGCGCGCTGAAGGTCGGAAACGAGCTCTGGGTCGGAACCTACATGGGCGACCGGGTGGCCATCGTGCCGGCGCCTTGATCGCGGTGGTGACCCGAGGCAGGCGCCGATGCCGACGCTGAAATCGGCCAAGCCGGCGCGGCGCCATCGACTGGCGCTGGCGTTGGCGGCCGTGTCGATCGCCATCGGCGGCTGCGCGACGACGCCCCGCACGCCCTTCACCGCGTCCGAACAGGCGGCGGCCTCGCCGGCCGGTTTCGACCACGTCCGCTATGTGCAGGACGAGCCCGACCTGGCGGACATGATGGAGGGCGCGCTCAAGCCCGACGGCCGCGGCGAGGTGAACGCCCTGGCGATCTCCGGGGGCGGCGCGAACGGGGCCTACGGGGCCGGGCTCATCTATGGCTGGACCAAGACCGGCCGGCGGCCCCAATTCCAGATCGTCACCGGCGTCAGCGCCGGGGCGCTGTCGGCGCCTTTCGCCTTTCTCGGGCCGAGCTGGGACGAGCAGCTCAAGCAGACCTACCTCGGCGACAAGATCCATCATCTGCTGCAGGGGCGGGGCCTTTTCGGCGTGTTCACGTCCGGCTTCTTTCGCAAGTCTCCTCTCGAAGAGCTGGTGCGCAGCTACGTGACCGACGATCTGGTTCGGGCCGTCGCCGCCGAGCACGCCAAGGGACGCCGGCTTCTGGTCGCGACCACCAACCTGGATACCGAGCAACTGATCGTCTGGGACATGGGAGCGATCGCCGCTCGCGGCGGTCCCCAGGCGCGCGACCTGTTCGCCCAGGTCCTGATCGCCTCGGCCAGCGTGCCGGGCGTCTTCCCGCCGACGATGATCGAGGTCGATGGCGCGGGCCGGCGCTTCGCCGAGATGCACGTGGACGGCCAGGCCGAAAGCCCCTTCTTCGCCATCACCGAGCGGCTTCGGCTCATGGAGCGAGCGACGGACCCGCGTTTGCGCCCGCACCTCTACGTCATCGTCAACGGGCCGCGGGCGAACGAATTCGAGGTGACGCCGCACGCCACGATTCCGATCCTGATCCGGACCATCGATGCGGCCAGCAAGGCGTCGATCCGTTCGGTGCTGGCCGACACGCTTGATTTCTGCCGCCAGAACGGCTGCGACCTGCGCGTCGCGGACCTGCCGCCCACGCAGAAGAACGCGGCGCTCGATTTCAGCGCCGCCCACCTTCAGAGCCTGTTCGCCGCCGGCGAGGCCGCGATTGCGAGCGGACAGGCATGGGAGGCGGCGGCGCCTCTGCCGCCGAAACTGGTCCAGGCGCCGCCCGGCCAATGAGGCCGGACCCGGCTAGGGCCCCAACTCGCTCTGCAGGAAGGCGATCAGGGCCTGGCGTTCGCCCTCGAACAGCCGGTCCAGCAGGGCGCGCACCTCGCCGCGCACATAGTCGGCGCGCTGCAGCAACGGCCAGTAGCGGACCACTCCGTCGAGCTTCTCCGAGCGCACGGCGCGTTTCTGGATCAGCCGGCCGAGCAGGGTCTTGATGGTGGTGTCGGCCCAGGGCTGGACCTGCTTGACCTCGGCCATCAGCCGCGCCGGGGGCAGGGGCCCCAGCCGCCACAAGGGCCCCATCACCACGCTCTCCGCCTCGGTGACGCGCGGCGGCTGGCTCACGCCTTCAGCACCGAGCGGTCGATGCGCGACTCCACGGCCCAGTTGGCGATGACCGCCACCGCGCCGGTGAAGAAGCCGAAGACCATCAAGAGCATGATCTCCGCGTAGCCGCGCGCCAGGATGTTCGCGGGGGCGGGACCGGCCGCATTGGCGGTTCCGATGGCGATGTTGAGGCCGGTCAGGGCCGCGCCGAACAGGCCGGCCAGCGGGCCGCCGAACCTCAGGCCCGACAGGAAGGCCGAGCCGCCGGACACGCGGGGCCCCGAGGCCAGCTTGCCGATGCAGACGATCACCGCCGCCACCGAGGCGATGGCCAGGGCCAGGATGATCAGCTTGGGGACCGGCGGGGCGTTCATCGCCACCCCGATCATGGACAGGCGATCGGCGACAGGGACCGGGGTCATGTTCTACCTCCTTCGACTACAGTTGTAATCCGATTGCGCCACCGGCGCGGCGTGAAGTCAATCGCCCTGGTTGGCCAGGCGGACGGCGGGCATGGCGACCCCATTCAGGGTGAAGGTCAGGGCGACGGCGCGGCCGTCCGGACCGGGCTGGAAATCGAGCTGGGCGTTGGCCGTACGGGCGAAGAAGTGGGTGCGGCTGGAGCCATAGACCTCGGTCAGCGGATTGCCGTTGACCGCCCCGAACAGCCGCTCGCCCTGGGCGGTGATGTTCAGGACCATCTGCGGGTTCAGGCGATAGCGGCCGACGTAGCCGGCCAGGACCGCGGCGGGCACATGGATCGCGGCCTGGGTCCCGGATTCGTTCGGGGCCTCGGGGGGCGGCACGGGGCGGCCGGTCAGCACGTAGAGGGCGATGTCGGAGACGTTCAGGGGCGTGTTGGCGTAGACCACCACGCCCACGCGCGTGTCGGGGCGGAAGGCCACATAGGTCGCCATGCTGCGCGAGCCGCCCGGCGCGCCGTAGACCTCCGTGCCCGGCGGGCCGAGTTGGCGCACTTCCCAGGACAGCGACTGCTCCCCGCCTGGGCCGGCGGGGCGGCGCAGGTCGCGGGCGCGCCGCGAGGTCGCGGGCGCGCCGCGAGGCCGCGGCCATCGGGTCGGGCCGGTAGCCGAGCTGCACTTCCAGCAGCTTCAGCATGTCGTCCACGGTCGAATAGAGGCCGAAGGCGGGAAGCCAGGTGTCGTCGAAGTCCGGCCCGCGTCCCCGAGGCTGCAAGCCGCTGTCATATTGCATCGGCAGCCGGGCGGTGAGGGCCGGGTTGGTGTGGGTGACGGTCTCGCCGAGGCCGTAAGGGCCGATGATCCGAGTACGGAGCAGCTGGTCGAAGCTGGCGCCCGCCCGCCGGGCCAGGGCGTCGCCCAGCAGGGCCGTTCCGATGTCCGAGTACTGGTAGGCGGACCCCGGATCGCGGGCCAGCTGGAACGACTCCAGATAGCGGCGGATCTGTTCGGGCCTATATCGGATCTGCGCCTCGAAAGAGACGCCCTCCACGCCGCGCGGCAGGCCCGAGGTATGGGTGGCCAGGTCGGCCAGGGTGATCCGCCGGCCATGGAGTTCGGGCATGTGCTCGCCCCGCGGCAGATAGAGGTCGACGGGATCGTCCAGCTTCAGCTCGCCGCGCCCGGCCATGTCGGCCAGCAAGAGGCCGGTCAGCGCCTTGACCACCGACTCCATATAGAGCGGCGTCTCCGCCCCGATCGAGGCGCCGGTCTTCAGGTCGGCGGCGCCTTCCGAAACCACCACGCGTCCGCCCGGACCGACCACGCCCACCACCAGGCCCACGGCGTGCCGGGCGGCGATCTCGCTCTTCAGGATCTGGCGGATGTCTTCGGGGCTGGGCGTCTTCCAGCCCGCCTGGGCGCTGGCCACCTTCAGGGGCGGCGGAGGGGCGTCCGAGGCGGTGTAGTCCAGCACCAGCGGCTGGACGATGTCGTGGTCGGTGAAGGTCCCGCGGATCTCGCGGCCGTCCGGCTGCAGCTCGCCCTCGAAGGCCACGCGGGCGGCCGGCATGGCGAAATGGACCTTGGCCCCTTCGCGACCGAACTGGTCGATCGGGATCCCCTGCACGCCCAGCGCCGGCACGTCGATGGTCAGCCTCATCCCCTGATCGGTGCGGCGGATGTGGATGACGAGCTTCTTGGGCGGCACGTTGGGCAGCGTCCCGGACCAGTCCCCCGCCAGCCCCGCCGGCGGCGGCGACTGGGCCATCGCCGCCGCCATCGGCGCGGCCGACGCCATCAGCACCAACGCGCTCCATCTCGCGAAATTCGCCATCTCGTCCTCCCCCTCGGTGTCCGGGTCATTGCCGGTTCGAAGGACTACAGGCGTAGTCCATTAGACTACACGTGTAAACTTATGTCTTGCCGAGAATCGTCCGCGCCAGGAAACGACAGCGCTGTCCAGGGTCGGGGCGCCGACCGAACGGCGGCATTTACAATGTTGGCGCTCGGCGCCTAACCTCAGCTCCACAACAACGGCCGCCCGCGAGGGGCCGGGCAGGTAAGACCAGCGGGGAGGGCTTGATGAAGTACGCCGTGTGGTTCGTGCGACTGGTGTTCGGGGGCTGGATGGTCCCGGCCGGACTCAACCATTTCATTCCCCTGTTCCCGCAGCCCCAGGGCGCCGGCCTGAGCGGCGAGGTGTTCAAGGCCCTGTTCGACAGCCACCTGTTCGACATGGTCAAGGCGGTGGAGCTGCTGGCCGGTCTGTGCGTGCTGGGCGGCTTCTACACGCCCCTGGCGCTGGTGGTGTGCATGCCGGTGTCGTTCTGCGTGTTCTGGTGGGACAACCCGCTGTCGGGATGGGGCTCGCCGGCCAATCCCTATGGCCAGGCGGTGCTGATCTGCAACTGCCTGCTCTGCATGGCGTATTGGAAGAACTATCGCTCGATGTTCACCCTGCGCGCCAAGCCGCGCACCCTGGGCGCCGACGCGCCGCCCGCGGCGGCCCAGCCTGCGGGAGCCTGACCATGAAGCACCTCGTCCTTGTGGGGCGCCTGCTGTTCGGCGCGCTGATGCTGCTGAACGGCGCCAACCACTTCTTCCTGCACATCTATCCCGAGCCCGTGGGCCACACCCCGCTGGCGACCCAGCTGATGAAGGCGCTGATCGACGGCTGGATGCTGGACGTGGCCATGGTCATCCAGCTGGTGACCGGGGCTCTGATCCTGATCGGGGTGATGGTCCCGGCGGCGCTCTGCGTGGTGATGCCGATCTCGGTGTGCGCGGCCTTCTGGGCGGTGATCCTCGATCATCAGCCGATGGGCATGCTGGCGGCGCTGATCGTCGTCGGACTGAACGCCCTGCTGTGCCTGGCCTACATCGACTACTACAGGGACATGCTGCAGCGACGCGCCCTGACCTTCGGCGAAGCGTGAGGAGGGCGCCATGAACTTCGAGACCACCTTCGCCAGCCCCATGGGCCGCACGGCGCGCGGTCCTTTCGTCGGCGCCCTAATCGTCCTGATCCTGGCGGTGGCCTTCTACGTCCTTCTGGTGCACGCCGGCCGCAACGGCCAATGGGTGCTGATCACCCTGCTCTATCCGGCGTTCGTGCTGCATGCGCGGCGCCTGCACGACATGGGCAAGACCGCCTGGCTTCTCGTGCTTCCGGGCGCGGTGTTCCTGGCCGGCGTCTATCTGGCCCTGTTCACCGCCAGCGCCAAGCTCGGCGCCGAGGTGACCTGGGCCGCCGTCGCCGTCTCCGCCGTCTTCGCGGCGTGGGGCCTGCTGGGCAAGGGCCAGGGCGCGGCGAACAGGTTCGGGCCGGCGGCGGGTTAGCGCCCGCTCGCTCTGTCAGACCCCGCCCTGCAGACCCGCCGGCGGGGTCTTCACGTCGGCGCGCATTCCCCGGTTGCGATCCGTCCGGGCCATGTCGAAGGCCGACGCCTCGGCCTCCGGCAAGGTCGGATATCGATGCAGATCCTTGCCCTCGCATCGGATCAGCCAGCCCTCGCCGTCCGCCACGACTTCATAGTGGATGTGCTTCATTCGTCTCTCCGCCATTGGAGGGCGCGTCGCGGCTGCAGCCGCACGCCATGGCCGTTGACGATCGGCCGTGACGAATTATATATCATACACGGATAGATTATCGCGAGTGCGGGAGTCTTTTTCCAAAAGGCCGGCGGGAGATGTGGACATGAGAGTTGCGCCTCTGATCGTCGTTTTCTCTGGTGGATTGCTGGCCGCGGTCGCCGCGTCGGCCGACCCCGCCCAGCCGCCCATGGGCCAGTTCGACGGCGCCTATTACACCTGCGACCAGGGCCAGGCCTTCCAGATCTCCTACGACTCCAGGAAGGCGAAGAAGGCCACCCTGACGACGAGCAACAACAACCACCGCTACAAGCTCGACAGGGTGAATGGAGCCGCAGGTCCCCGGTTCTCCAACGGCAGCGTCAACATCTCCGTCGTCGGCGAGGGCGCGCAGGTTCAGGGCACGGTGATCCCGCTCACCGGGTGCAAGCTGAAGAACACCACCTGATCAGGTCTGGGCAGGGCCGCGTCGGCGCCGAGGACGACGCCCAGCTCGGCCGTTCACCCCCAGCGGATGTGCTCGGGCCCCGGGGCGGCGACGCCGTAGGGATCGCCCGTCCGGCTCATGGCTTCCGCCGCCCGCACGGCAGGGCGCTGCGACATCCGCTTCAGCCAGGTCAGGGTCCGGGGCGCCGCCGTCTCGCCCACCAGCTCCGGTGAGATGCGCGGCAGGAAGTTCAGGTAGGCGTAGACGGCGATGTCGCCCAGGGAGAAGCCCCCCGGCGCCAGCCAGTCGCGCTCCTCCAGGTCGGCCTCGGTCTTCGCCAGCGTCAGCCGGATCCGCTCGCGGGCCTTGTCCAGCACCTCTTCGCCGAGGCCGGCGACGGCCGCCTGCCACTGGTCGCGGCGCTCCTTGGCGGGAATGCGGGCGAGCTGCTCCTCCAGCGAATTCAGGCGGCGCGCCTCGAGCGCCGGAGCGCCCAGCGCCGCCCAGGCCAGGTCGCTGGCCGCCGCGGCCAGGTAGTCGTCGACGTACTTCTGCCAGGCCCGGACGGCCCAGCGGTCCAGCGGCTCCGGCGGCATCAGCGGCTGTTCGGGAAAGGCCTCGTCCAGGTACTCGCAGATGAAGCTGGACTCGTTGAAGGCCTCGCCGCCCTGCACCAGGACCGGGGTCTCGCCCGAGGGGTTCAGCGCCAGGTACTCCGGCGCGTGCTGCTCGAAGGCCAGCACGTCGACATAGCGGCTCTGGAATTCCAGCCCCTTTTCCTTCAGGGCGATCAGCACCCGGGCCGAGGCGGCGTTGGGCTCCCAGTGGTAGAGCTCGAGCATCGCCATCCCCTCAGGCCTTGGCCGCGCCCGCCGGGCGGTTGCTGATGGCCGCGCCGCCGCGGGTGGCCAGGTTGAAGTTGCTCTTGGCCCGCATGGCCTTGGTGGAGGCCCGCTCCTCCATCTTCGCCCGCCATTCGACGAAGGCCGGGGTGTCCTTGTCGTTGACCAGTTCGGGCATCCACATGGCCATGAAGCCGCAGAAGTTGTTGAGGTCGATGTCGGCCAGGGAGAAGCTTCCACCGGCGACCCAGGGATGGGTCCTCAGGTGCGCGTCGACCCGCTTGGCGCCTTCGCGCGCCCGGCGATGGGATTCCTCCATCAGCTCCGGCGGGGTGATCTGGCGGTAGGCCGCCAGCCACGAGCGGCGCCGGTCGGGATCGGGCACCGTCTCCAGCACCTTGATCACCTCCTCCTCGCTGCGTTCGCCCACGAACGCGGGCACCACCCGGTTCCAGTTGATCATCATCAGGCAGCGGCCGAGGTCGTTCTCGGCATAGCGGCTCCAGACCCGCATCCGCCAGCGCTCGCGCGGGTCGGCCGGCCTCAGCGGCGGCCCCTCGAAGGTCTCGTCGATATATTCGTTGGCGATGGCGCCCTCGGTGATCGAGACGCCGTCGTGGACCAGGGTCGGCACCTGGCCCTTGGGGTTCACCTTCAGATAGGCCGGCTTCAGGTGCTCGAAGTCGCGCCCGGAGATCTCGCGTTCGGTGAAGTCCACGCCCTTCTCGAGCAGGGCCTGGAACACCCGGCCGGAATTGGTGCCCAGCGGCTGGAAGTAATAGAGCTCGACCGTCATGGGGCTGGCTCCCTCACCCGAATTGTCATCCCGGATGGCCGCGCCAGCGGGCGATCCGGGATCGGTTCCGGACGCCGTCGCCTGCCGCGATGCCGGATAAGCCGCGCCCGCGGCGTTCCGGGACGACAGGCGAGGGGCGCCTACTCCGCCGCCTGGGCGAGGTCGCCGTCCACGGTCCAGGGCGCCGCAGGCCAGCTCTTCATCTCGTTCAGGCAGTGCTTGGCGAAGACGCGGATCGAATTCATGCAGTCCTCGTGCGGCATGCCGCCGGTGTAGACGTGGGGCATCATCCCCTGCGGCTGGCGGACCTTGCGCACCTCGTCCAGCATCTCCAGCACCTTCTGTGGCGTGCCGACGATGGAGGTGGCGACCACATTGGCGGCGGCCTTCTCCACGTCGTCTTCGGTCATGGTGATGTTCTTGTAGGCCTCGTAGCCCTTGATGGCCCCGTGGTGGCTGGAGGTCAGCTCGTAGTTCTTGACCGCCGCGCGGAAGGTGTTGGCCGCATAGACGCGGCAGAGCTCCATGGCCTTGTCGGCGCTCTCGTCGATGAACACCAGGTTGGAGGCGAATGGCGCCACCGGCGTCACCCCGGGATGGGCCTCATGCCAGGCTTCGAGCCAGGCGTCCTCGGCCGACTGGGCGTTGGCCGGGTCGATGCCGTCGGTGCGCGGCGGCAGCTTCTGGCCGGGCGGCTCCTTGTGGGCGGTGGGGTCCTGGGGCTGGAAGGGCCGGGCGGGACCGGCGGCTTCGCCGTTGTTGCGGCGGATCGGGCCCGAGGAGCCGCCGCCCACCATCGGCTGGCCAAGATAGAGCCGGCCCAGGCCCAGCTTGGCGGCCGAGACCATCGAGGCGGGCGAGCCGGCGGCGCAGAACATGCGGCCTTTCAGCGACTTGAACGGCCGCGGGCGGATCGCGCGGCGAGGCTGCTTGAAGATCTCGCCGCCTTCGATGTAGCCGGTCTCGAAGGCGTTCGCGACCATCGGAACGATCTCATCGAACAGCTGGCGGGCCATGTTCTGGTCGACCCTGAGACCCTCGTATTCCATGCGCGCCAGGCCGCGGCCGAAGCCGATGATGGCCCGCCCGTCGGAGACGTGATCGAGCACGGCGATCTCTTCGGCCAGCCGCACGGGGTCGCGCCAGGGGACCACGATGACCTGGGTGCCGAGCCGCACCTTGGTCCTGCCGGCCAGCCAGGTCAGGTACTGCAAGGGGTTGGGCGAGATCGAATATTCCGAGAAGTGGTGCTCGGTCATCCAGATGGACTCGAAGCCCAGTTCTGCGGCCAGCAGCAGCTGGGTCATCTCCTCGCGGATGAACTGGCGGTCGTCCACATTGGTGTGGTTGGCGAAGCCTGAGGCGATTCCGACGTGCATACTGCGTCTCCCTTGGGGCCTCCGGGGCCGCCGAAGGTCATCTGGTATCCTTATGATCTTAGCCTAGCCCGGCCTCCCCGCCGGGCGCAATCGCGCAGGGGAACCACCTTCGGCGGGACCACCCTGCGAAACGGCGATCAGCCGAAGCTGGCGTCCAGGATCGGCGGCAGGGCGTCGGCCAGGCCCGCCAGGGGACCGGAGGACAGCAAGAGGATCGCCTCGTCGCCGGTAAGGGTGGATTTGAGGTCGGTCAGGGCGTCCTCGCGTCCCGAGATCTTGGTGGCCCTGATCCCGGCGGCGCCGATGCGGCTCATGATCTCGTCGTGGCTGAGCTGGTCCTGCCCCGCGCCGTGGCCGGGCGGGGGCAGCAGCAGCACCCGATCGACGCCCTCGAACACGCTGTCGTACCAGGCGAGCCCCTCGCGGCTGCGCCATGAGAAGGTGTGGGGCTCGAACACCACCACCAGCGGCCGGGCCGGGAAGTGCAGCTGCATGGCCTCGATGGCCGAGCGGGCCTTCTCGTAGGACGAGCCGAAGCCCTCGTAGGCGGGCGCGCGTGAGGCCAGGGTCTTCTTGTCCAGCCGCCGGGCGACGCCGCGGAAGCGGGGCGCGACCTCGGCCAGCTCGTCCGGCGCGATCAGGCCGAGCTCGAGCAAAAGCGCCGAGGCGCCGACGATGTTCTCGATGTTGTGCAGGCCCAGGAGCTGGGTCGACAGCTCCATCCGGCCGCCGCCGGGCAGGCGCAGGTCGAAGCGCGTCGTCTCGCCGATCTTCACGTCCTCGGCGAAGTAGCCGGGGTTGGGCTGCAGGCCGTACCAGACCACCGGGCGCCCCTCGGCCAGGCGGTGCAGGGCCGGGTGGCCCCAGGCGCAGACCAGCTTGCCGCCTTCGGGGACCATGCCGATCAGCTCGGCGAAGGGGGCCTCGTAGGATTGCATGGTCGGAAAGACGTTGAGGTGGTCGTGGACCAGCGAGCTGATCATCACGTGGCTGGGATGATAGAGCAGGAACTTCGAGCGCCGGTCCTCGGGACTGACGATGTACTCGTCGCCCTCGATCAGGAAGGCCGGATCGGTCCCCGAGGCGCCGGTGGCCTGCAGGTCCAGCGGTATGGCGCCGATGAAATAGCCCGGGTCCTTGCCGGCATGGACCAGGAAGCTGGCGCACATGGCCGTAAGGGTCGATTTGCCGAAGCTGCCGGCGATGACGATGTTTTCGCGGCCCCGGGTGTGCTGGCTGAGGTACTCGGCGAAGCTGAAGCGGGGGACGCCCCGCCGCACCAGCTCGTCCAGCTCGGGGTTGGCGCCCAGCGCCAGCTTGGCGCTGGTCCCGACGATGGCGACGTCCACGTCCGGCGGCACCAGGGCGGCGTCGAAGCCGTCGTGATAGGCAAGGCCCTGACGCTGCAGATAGGTGGAGATCGGCGGGAAGACGCCGTCGTCCGAGCCCGAGACCTGCACGCCGTCGGAGGCCAGGACCGAGGCCAGGGCGCTCATGCCGGCGCCGGCGATACCCAGAAAATACGCGCGCATGTGCCCCGATCGGTCCGCCGCCTCAGTGTCTGCTATATAGACCCAAACCGTCCCGGCAGCTGAGCCAGGGACGCGTCCGTGGCGAAAAGGCCGCGGCGGAAGATCGTGGCCGGAGGAAACGCCATGCTCACCCCCGAAGAGAACGAGCGTCTGACCCGCGTCGGCCCGGATACGCCGATGGGCGCCATGCTGCGGGAATACTGGCTGCCGGCGTGCCGCGCCGCCAAGGTCGAGGCCGAAGGCGCGCCCGAGCGGTTGCGGCTGATGGGCGAGAACTTCGTGGCCTTCCGCGGCTCGGACGGACGGCTGGGCTTCATCGCCGAGGCCTGCCCGCACCGCTGCGCCTCCATGGCCCTGGCCCGCAACGAGGGCGACGGCCTGCGCTGCATCTTCCACGGCTGGAAGGTCGGCTCGACGGCCGGTGCATGGATACGCCCACCGAGCCGGCCGAGCGGCGCGAGCGTTTCGCCGCCAATGTGCCGGTGAAGAGCTATCCGGTGCGCGAGGCCGGCGGCCTGGTCTGGGTCTATCTGGGCAGGAAGCCCGCCCCGCCGCCGTTCCCGGCCTTCGAGTTCAACACCCTGGGCGAGGGGCACGTGATCCCGCGCCGGGGCCTCTTGCACGCCAACTGGCTGCAGGGGCTGGAGGCGCTGCTGGATTCCGCCCACGTCAGCTTCCTGCACCGGCGCCAGCTGGAGATCCCGCCCAACGGCGAGGTGCGCAAGGAAGTCGGCTACATGCGCGAGAACGGCGCGCCGGTGTTCGAGTTCGTCGACCGCCCCTACGGCTTCACCGAAGGCGCCCTGCGCGAGCAGCCGGGCGGCGAGTGCTACGCCCGCGTGCGCGAGGTGGCGCTGCCGTTCTTCTCCTTCATCCCGGTGGCCCCGAGCTGGCCGGGCGTGGTGGTCTGCGCCATCCCCATCGACGACGAGTGGACGGCCCAGTGGTACATCTCGTTCGACGGCCGCGAGCGCCTGAACACCGAATGGATGACCCAGTTCAACCGCGACACCGGCAATCCCGACCACTTCAATTCCGACATGGGGACGGTGGCCAACATGTGGAACCAGGATCGCGCCGCCATGAAAGCGGGCCACTGGTCCGGCATTGTGGGCAAGGGCAACGCCTACGAGGATTTCGTGGTCCAGGAATCGATGGGCCCGATCGTCGACCGCTCCAAGGAGTTCCTGGGGACCTGCGACGTGGTGATCGTGCGCGCCCGGCGGATGCTGCAGGCGGCCCTGGACCGCTTCGAGGCCACCGGCGAGACCCAGTTCCTGACCGGCGACGTCGACTTCGCCTCCATCCGGGCCCTGTCGTTCACCTATCCCGCGGGCCAGGACTGGAAAGAGATCGGGGCCGCGACCCTGGCGGCGGCGGCGGAATAGGGCGGCTCAGACCCGCGCCTTGCGGGCGAGCTTGAGGAGCTGCCGTCCGCCGATGGCCGACGTCGCCAGGATCAGCGGGACCAGCTGGAAGATCACCCGGAACAGCACCAGGGCGGCGGCCCCCTGGTGGGCGGCGCCCAGGGCGTGCGAGCCCAGCACCGTCGCCTCCAGGACGCCGAGGTCGGCCGGTACGCCCAGCAGGCTGCCGATCAGCGAGCCCAGGCCGAAAGCGGCGAAGAAGGCCGGGAAGTCGGTCACCTTGTGGGCCGCGAGCGCGAACATGGCCGCCCCCTGGAAGATCCAGTTCCCGAGCCCGGCGGCCAGGGCGACGGCCCGGCCGCGCGGCCCGAGCTGATCGCTTCGCCAGCGCCGCAGCACCAGGAACCAGACCGGGACCGGCGCCAGCAGGGCCGCCGACAGCGCCACGGCGCCCCACTCCGGCCAGTGCAGCATGCCCGCCACGGCGGCCGGGGCGGCCAGTCCGGCCAGCCCCAGGGTCACCAGGCCCGAGAGGTAGAGCGCCCCCGAGACCAGGGCGGTCAGCTTGGCGACGTCGGCGGCGCTGAGGTCGGCGAAGGCGTAGAAGCGCAGCCGCGCGGCCGTGCCGCTGGCCAGGCCGAAGCCCATGGCGATCGACAGGGCGCTGGCTCCCGAGGCGGCGAGGATGGTGCGCCCGAGCGGCAGCGGACGGCCGATGAACTTCAGGGCATGCCATTCCACCATCGCCCCGCAGAGATAGGCCGCCGCGGTGAACGCCGCCGCCAAGGCGATGGCCCAGGGCCGAACGTGGGCGATGGCGTGGCCGATGTCGGCGAGGCGCGCGCTCTTCAGCTCCCCCCGGATCAACAGGGCGGCGATGGCTAGGATGGCGACCGTCACCAGGCCGCGCGCCAGCCGCGAGCTGGCCAGCCGGTTCAGGCGTGCGGCTTTGCTGGCGATCCAGGCCGGCAGGGCCCGTCCGGGCGTCGAGAGGGCGGCGGGCGAGGGGCGGGCCTTGCGCGTGCTCATCCCGCCCGGCCCGAGCGCCTAGTGGCGGTGATGGCTGGCGTCGAAGTGATGGCCGCCGGTGAAGGCGTGGCCCCGGAAGTGGCCGCCCTCGTCACGCCGGAAGTGGCCGTCGTGGTCGCGGTAGAAGAACACTCCGCCGTCACCCCAGTAGCCGTCGGAATAGGGGCCATAGTAGCCGTCGTACCAGACGTCGCTCGGGCCATAGTAGTCGTAGCCGAAGCCGGCGCCGCCAGCGTAGCCGCCGGACGTGGCGCAGCCGGCCACAAGGAGCGCGGCGCCCGCGCTCGCGACAAGAAGCAGCTTTCTCATGATCGTCTCCAGAACGGACGGCGGCGCCGGGCGCGCGCCGTCAGGGGCTGTGACTGCGGAACGCCGTCAGCCCCCCCTTCGATCCATCGGGCCTGAGCCGCGATCAGTCCTTGGGCAGCTCGCTGACCGACCAGCCGCCGCCCAGATCCTGGATCAGGGTCAGGGCCGCCACGATCCGGCTCTCCTGGTTGGAGATCAGCGAGGTGCGCGCCGACAGGGCGGTGGTCTGGGCCACCACGACGGTGGTGTAGGTGGTCGTGCCGGCCCGGTACTGGTTCAGCGCGATCCGCTCGGCGGCGTCGGCGGCCTGGGAGGCTGAGGTGCGGAACGGTGTCTCCTGGGCCAGGATCCGAACGGAGGCCAGCTGGTCCTCCACCCCCTGGAAGGCGCTGAGCACGGTCTGGCGGTACTGGGCGACGGCCTGGTCGTAGGCGGCCTTGGCCTGCTGCACCCGCGCCTTGCGCGCGCCGAAGTCGAGCACGGTCTCCGCGGCGCTGCCGCCCAGGCTCCAGAAGTTGTTGGAGGCGCTGAACAGGCTGCCGAGCCCGGAACCGGTGAAGCCATACTGGCCGGTCAGGTTCAGGGTCGGGTAATAGGCGGCCACCTGCACGCCGATCTGGGCGCTGGCGTTGGCCGCCGAGCGCTCGGCGGCGGCGATGTCGGGCCGGCGCAGCAGAAGGGTGGATGGCACCGACACCGGAACCTCCGGCGGGGTCAAGGTCCAGGCTTCGGGCGCCAGGGTCAGCTCGGCCGGCGGCTCGCCGGCCAGCACGGCGATGGCGTGCTCCATCAGCTGGCGCTGGCGCACATAGTCGGCCGACTGGGCCTGGGCGTTCTCCAGCTGGGTCTGGGCGGTCAGCACGTCGCTCTTGGCGGCGACGCCAGCGTTGTACTGGTTCTGGGTGATCTGCAGCGAGCGGCGGTAGCCGTCGACGGTGAGGTCGGTGAGGCGCTTCAGCTCGTCGTCGGCGCGCATCTGCACATAGTCGGTGGCCAGCTCGGCCTGGGCCGAGAGGCGGGCATTGGCGATGTCGGCGGCGCTGGCCTGGGCGCTGGCCTTGGCGCCCTCGATGGTGCGCCGGATCTTGCCCCAGAGGTCCGGCGCCCAGCTCGCGCTGCCGCTGGCCTGGTAGGTGGTCCGGGTCGACGAGCCGCCCCCGCCGCCGCCCGGGATGATGCCGCCGCCGCCCGGGATGACGGTCGAGCCGCCGCCGCTGCCCGAGTGGGTCACCGAGCCGTTGGCGCTGAGCGTGGGGAACAGCTGCGCCCGGTCCTGGGCGACCAGGGCGTGGGCCTCGCGATAGGCGGCTTCCGCGGCGGCGATGTTCTGGTTGGAGATGACGACCTTCTTCTCCAGCTGGTTCAGCACCGGATCGTTGAAGATCGTCCACCAGTCGCCCCTGGGCGCCTCGTCGGCGGGCTGGGCCGGGATCCAACCCTCGGCTTCCTTGAAGCGAGGCGTGGTCTGGACCGGGGGCCGCACGTAGTTGGGGCCCACCAGGCAGCCGGACAGCAGGACGGCCGAGGCGGAGGCGAGGGCGAGGGAGCGGACGGAGCGGTTCATGGTCAAGGCTCTGGACCTCAGGCGGGTTCGGGAGGGGCGTCCGGTCCGCCGGCGGTCACTCCGCGGCTGAACAGGCGCTCGTCGGCCGAGCGTTTACGGAAGCGGTCGAGATAGAGGTAGACGACCGGGGTGGTGATCAGGGTCAGGACCTGGCTGACCAGCAGGCCGCCGATGATGGCGATGCCCAGCGGGCGGCGCAGCTCCGAGCCCTCGCCCCAGCCGACGGCCAGGGGCAGGGCGCCGAACATGGCGGCGAAGGTGGTCATCATGATCGGCCGGAAGCGGAGCAGGCTGGCCTGGCGGATGGCCTCGCGGGTGGTGAGCCCCTGGGCGCGCTCCGCGTCGAGGGCGAAGTCGATGATCATGATGGCGTTCTTCTTCACGATCCCGATCAGGAGGATGAGGCCGATCATGGCGATGATGCTGAACTCGGTCTTGAACAGGATCAGGGCGGTGACCGCTCCGACGCCGGCCGGGGGAAGAGTCGAGATCACCGTCAGGGGGTGGATGTAGCTCTCATAGAGCATGCCCAGCACGATGTAGACCGCCAGCAGCGCCGCGCCGATCAGCACCGGCTCGTTGGCCAGTGAGGCCTGGAACACCTTGGCGGTGCCCTGGAAGCTGCCATGCACGGCCGACGGCATGTCGATCGAGCCCTCGGCGTCGCGCACCGCGGCGACTGCGTCGCTCAGGGATTTTCCGGGGGCCAGGTTGAAGGAGATGGTGGTGGCCAGGGATTCGTCCTGGTGGTTCACCGAGCGCGGCTGGGATCCGTCGGCCCAGCTGGCGAACGCCGACAGCGGCACCATGGTCTCCGCCGAGGTCGAGATCGCCACGCCCGACGAGGCGGCGCGGGCCGGCGGAGCGGTCGGGCCGACCAGCACCGAGGAGGAACTGGCCGCCGCCGCCGCGGCAGGTCCGCCGCCGCCGCCGCCGGGCGAAGAGGTCAGGCTGGAGCTGGAGATGGCCAGGGGCGTCGTGGTGGTGGTGGTCGCCGAGCTGGTCGCCGTCTGGGACGAGCCGGCCGATCCGCCCGAGGCGGTGGAGATTCCCGAGGTGTCGGGCGCCCCTGAGGTCCCGCTGGTCCCCGTGCCGGTCGCGGGCGCCGCGCCCGAGGCGCCACCGCCGCCGGCCGCCGTCGTGGCCCCGCCGCTGAAGGTGTTCAGGCCCGGCGGGGCCTAGCCGCTGGCGCCGAGCCGGCTGGCCGTGGCCCGCGCCGCGGAGGTCGAGGAGACGTAGATGTTTCTGAGCGCGGTGGGGTCCTGAACGTAGGGCGGCGCCGCCTCCATGATCACATGATATTGGTTCTGGGCCTGATAGATGGTCGAGACCTGCCGCTGGCCGAAGGCGTCGTAAAGGGTGTTGTCGACCTCCTGGGCGGTCAGGCCCAGCTGGGCGGCCTTGTCCCGGTCGATGTTCACGAAGCTCTCGAGCCCGTGGTCCTCCTGGTCGGTGTTGACGTCGGTCAGCACCGGCTCGGCCTTCATGGCCTCCGCCAGCTTGGTGGCCCATGTGCGCAGCGTGACCAGGTCGGGGCCCTCGAGGGTGTACTGGTAGGTGCCGTTGCCCTGGCGGCCGCCGATGCGGATGTCCTGCGCCGGGGCCAGGAACATGCTCGCGCCCGTGATGCGGTTGAACTGCGGGCGCAGGCGGCCCAGGAGGTCGGCCACGCCGCCGTCGCGCTGCGAGCGCGGCTTCAATGACAGGAAGGCGAAGCCGCCACCCCCGCCGCCCCGGCCGCCGTTCACGAAGCCCACCACCGTCTGCACGGCCGGGTCGCGCTGGATGATGCCGATGAAGCGGGTCAGGCGCTGCTTGGAGATCTGGAACGAGCTCGACTGGTCGGCCTGCATGCCGCCGAAGGCCAGGCCATTGTCCTCCTGGGGGAAGAAGCCCTTGGGCACGACGGTGATCAGGTAGACGTTCAGGACGATGGTGCAGACCAGGATCGTCAGCGCCACGGGGCCCTCGTCGAGCGCCCAGTCCAGACCCTTCTCATAGGCCCGCCGCAGTCCGCCGAAGAACCAGTCCGACGACTTGGCCCACCAGTTCGGCGCCATCCGCGCGGAGCTGCGGTCGGGCCGCAGCATGTAGGCGCAGATCATCGGCGTGGTGGTCAGCGAGATCAGCAGCGAGATCATGATGGCGGTCGCCAGGGTCATGGCGAACTCGCGGAACAGCCGGCCGACGATGCCGCCCATGAACAGGATCGGGATGAACACCGCGATCAGCGAGACGCTGATCGAGAGCACGGTGAAGCCCACCTCCTGGGCGCCCACCAGGGCGGCCTTGTAGCGCGGCATGCCGTCCTCGATGTGACGGCTTATGTTCTCGAGCACGACGATGGCGTCGTCGACCACGAAGCCGGTGGCGACGGTGAGGGCCATCAGCGACAGGTTGTCGAGGCTGAAGCCCAGCAGGAACATCACCCCGATGGTGCCGAGCAGGGACACGGTGACCGCGACGGCTGGCACGATGGTCGCCCGGGCGCTCTTCAGGAAGAAGGCCACGATCAGCACCACCAGCACGATGGCGAAGACCAGCGTCTCCTCCACGTTCCTGAGCGAGGCGCGGATGGTGATGGTGCGGTCGATGGCCGTCGTGACCTTGATGTCCTGGGGCAGGGCGGCCTCGAGGACCGGCAGGGCCTTCTTCACCCGGTCCACGGTATTAATGATGTTGGCCCCGGGCTGGCGCAGCACCTGCACGATGATCGCCTGGCGCGCCGGGCCGCTGATGCCGGCGCAGACGCCGGTCGTCGCGGCCGCCGCGGGCCGGGATCCGCCGGGGCGGCCCCGGCCGTAGCCCGAGCCGCCGAAGCCGCCGCCGAACAGGAACGCGTCCGCCGCCGCGTCCGCGGCCGAGGTGCGCGACCTGGCCCCGGCCGCGGAAGCCGGCGCCGCCG
>JANWHQ010000138.1 GCA_025450315.1 Caulobacteraceae bacterium | reverse complement strand
GGCCAGCTGCTTCTCTAGCGGCGGCAGCGACTGCTCGGCCTGGGCCAAGGCGGTCTGCTGCAGGGCCAGGTCCGCGCCCGAGATCTGGCCGGCGTCGTGCTGCTTCTTCATCACGCCCAGCAACTCGGTCTCGGCCCCGATGATGTCGTGGGTGGCGGCGATCTGCTCGCGCAGGCTGGATTCCAGGAGCGCCGCCTGCACCACGTTGGAGGTCAGGGTCAGATAGGCGGCCTCGGTCTGGTACCGCTGGGACTCCGCGCGGGCGGCTGCGCCCTCGACCTGGCGCCGGAGCCCGCCGAAGACATCGGGCGTGTAACTGATCACCACCTGCGGGGTGTAGAGCGTGTAGGTCTGGGTGTTGTTGGCCAGCACCGGCGCGATGGCGCCCGAGGTGCGCGCCCTCAGAGCCTGGAAGTTGGCCGCCACCGTAGGCAACAAGGCGCCGCGCTGCGCGTAGAGCAGTTCCTTGGCCTGCCGCAGCGCCGCTTCAGCCGCAGCCAGGTCGGCGTTGTGGGCCAGGGCCTGGGCGACCAAGGCGTCGAGCTCGGTGGAGTGGAACACCGTCCACCAGCGGGCCGGGATGTCCATGCCCTGGACGATCTGCTGCGAGTCCGCCGTCGAGGGCGCCCGTTCGGCGTCCTTGGGAACGAAGCCGGCGACCTTCGGCGGGGCCGGGCGCTGGAAGTTCGGCCCCACCATGCAGCCGGACAGGGCCAAGGCCCCGCAGGCGACGAGCGCCGCGCGGCGGACGTCGATCGGGCGGCTCATTCGGCGGGCTCCAGCGCCAGCTCGCCCGAAGGGAGCTCGGCGGCGCGGGGCTTGGCGAAGATGTCGATCAGCACGGGCAGCACGGTCAGGATGAACACCGGGGCCAGGAGGACGCCGCCCACCACCACCAGGGCCAAGGGCCGCTGCACCTGCGAGCCTATGCCGGTGGAGATGGCCGCGGGCAACAGCCCCACGCAGGCGGCCATGGAGGTCATAAGGACCGGGCGCAGCTGGCCCTGGCACGCCTGCACCACCGCCTCGGCGCGGTCGTAGCCGGTCTGGGTCATCCGGTTGAAGGCGGCCACCACCAGGATGGCGTTCATCACCGAGATGCCGAACAGGCCGATGAAGCCGATCGCGGCCGAGACGCTGAGCGGCGTTCCGGTGAGCCTCAGCGCCAGAATCCCCCCGATCATCGCCATCGGCAGGACGCTCGCCGCAAGCAGGGTGTCGGTCAAGCTGGAGAAGTTGACGAAGAGCAGGAGCACGATCAGCGCCAGGCTGAGCGGTATAGCCAGGCCCAGCCGCGCCATGGCGTTCTGCAGGTCGCCGAGCTCGCCCACCCACTCCATGCGGTAGCCCGAGGGCAGGGGCACGGCCTTGGCCACCCGCTTCTGGGCGTCCAGCACCGCGCTGCCGAGATCGCGGCCGCGGACGGAGAACTTGATCGGGATGTAGCGCTCCTGGTTCTCGCGGTAGATGAAGGCCGCGCCCGAGACGAGCCGGACGTCGGCCACATCGCTCAGCGGGATCTGCACCACGCCATTGCCGCTCGGATTGGGCGCGCCGATGGCGATGCCTTCGATGGCCTCCAGGCTGCGGCGATATTCGGGGGCCAGGCGCACGATCATCGGGAAGTTCCGGTCCGAACCCTCCTCGTAGAGGTTGCCCGCCGCCTGGCCGCCGATCGCCGCCTGCACAGTGGCGTTCACGTCGCCGGGTGCCAGGCCATAGCGGGCGGCCCGGGCGCGGTCGACGTCGATGCGGACGGTCGGCTGGCCCAGCGAGTCCAGCACCTCCAGGTCGGTGACGCCCGGGACCTTGGCCATGACGGCCTTGATCCTGTCGGCCGTCGCCTGCAGCACCTCCAGGTCCGGCCCGAACAGCTTGACCGAGTTCTCGCCCTTCACGCCCGAGGCGGCCTCCTCGACGTTGTCCTGGATGTTCTGGGAGAAATTGAAGTCCACGCCCGGGAAGCGGCGCGTCAGCTCGGCGTTCAGCCGGTCGGTCAGCTGGGCCTTGGTCAGATGGTGCGGCCAGGCCCCGAACGGCTTCAGGGGCACGAAGAACTCGGCGTTGAAGAAGCCGGTGGCGTCGGTGCCGTCGTCGGGCCGCCCGTGCTGGGAGATCACCGTCTCCACCTCCGGATAGCTGTCGATCACCTTGCGGATCCGGTTCACGTAGCCGTTGCCCGCCTCCAGCGAGATGGAGGGCGGCAAGGTGGCGCGGATCCAGAAGTTGCCTTCCTCCAGGTGGGGCAGGAACTCCAGGCCGAGCGTCGAGGCGGCCGCCACGGCCGCCAGGCCCAGGAGGCCCGCCCCGCCCAGGGTCAGCAGGCGGTTGGCCAGGGCGAACTGCAGGACCGGCTGGTACATGCGCCTCAGCCACCGCACGGCGCGGGTCTCGGTCTCGGACACCTTGTCCGGCAGGGACAGCGCGCTCAGCGCCGGCGAGATGGTGAAGGTGGCGATCAGGCCGCCGGCGATGGCGTAGGCGTAGGTCTTGGCCATGGGGCCGAAGATGTGGCCCTCCACGCCCGTCAGCATGAACAGGGGCAGGAAGCTGGCGATGATGATCGCCGCCGAGAAGAAGATCGGCTTGCCCACCCGCGCGGCGGCGCGGTCGATGACGCCGAGCTTGCCGGGCAGTTCGGGCTTGCTCCGCCGCATGATCGGCGGGTGGTGGGCGAGGGCGCCGAAGATGGTCTCGACCATGATCACCGTGGCGTCGACGACCAGGCCGAAGTCGATGGCCCCTACCGACAGCAGGTTCGCCGATTCCCCTCGGGCCAGCATGATCAGCACCGCGAAGAACAGGGCGAAGGGGATGGTGGCCGCCACGATCAGGGCGCTCTTCAGGTTGCCCAGGAACAGGAGCTGGATCAGGAAGATCAGCACCATGCCTTCGATCATGTTGTGCAGCACGGTGTGGGTGGTGACCGCGATCAGGTCGCGGCGGTCGTAGATCTTCTCGATGTGCACGCCCGGCGGCAGCAGGCCCGAGGCGTTGATCTTCTTCACCTCGTCCTCGACCGCCTTGATGGTCGGCATGCTCTTGTCGCCACGGTGCATCAGCACGACGCCCTCGACGATGTCGTCGGCGCCGTCCTGGCCGGCGATGCCCAGCCGGGGCTCGTGCCCGACCGACACCTGGGCCACGTCGCCCAGCAGCACCGGCGCGCCGCCCGAGGCCCGCAGCATGGTGCGCTCGATCTGGTCCGTGGAATGGATCAGCCCCACGCCCCTCACGATCGCCGCCTGGGCGCCGAAGTTCATCGTCTGGCCGCCGACGTTGATGTTGGCGTTGTTCAGCGCCTGCAGCACCTGGGGCAGGGTCACGCCGAAGGCGACCAGCTTCTTGTCGTCGACGGTGATGTCGTAGGTGCGCGTCTTGCCGCCCCAGCCGGTGACGTCGATGACCCCCGGCACGGCCTTGAAGCGGCGCTGCAGCACCCAGTCCTGCAGGGTCTTGAGGTCGGTCACCGAATAGCCGGGCGGGCCCGCCAGCCGGTAGCGGTAGATCTCGCCGATCGGGCTTTCCGGCGACAGCTGCGGCTGGGCCCCGTTGGGCAGCTGGCCGAGCTGACTGAGGCGGTTGATCACCCGCTGCTCGGCTTCATCGTGGGTGAAGTCGTAGGTGAACTGCACCTTCACGTCCGACAGGCCGAACAGGGAGATGGTCCGCACGCTGGTCACGTGCGGGATGCCCGCCATCTGCACCTCGATGGGGATGGTGATGTAGCGCTCGATCTCCTCGGCAGACTGGCCGGGGCTCTGGGTCACCACCTCGACCAGCGGCGGCACCGGGTCGGGATAGGCCTCGATGTTCAGCCTGGTGAAGCCGAAGACGCCGGCGGCGAACAGCACCGCCATCAGGATGGCGACCAGCCCCCTGTGTCGCAGGGAGAAGCGGATGATGGAGTCCATGGCCCCCGAGCTCAGCCGGCGCGGACGGCGCGGTCGATGAACAGGGCCCCGGAGGTCGCCACCCGGTCGCCGGGCCTGAGGCCGTCCAGCACTTCGACCAGCCCGCGCGAGCTCCGGCCCAGCCGCACCTGCTGCAGGACGAGCCTATGGTCGGGCTTGGCCAGCCAGACGTGGGCGCTCTGGCCCTCGTAGATCACCGCATCCGCGGGCACGGCCAGGGAGGTCGAGGCCGGGCCGGTGTCGATGCCGAAGTCGGCGAACATCTCGGGCTTGAGCAGCCTGTCGGCGTTGGCGATCTCGGCCCGCACCGCCAGCCGCCGCGTGGTCGGATCCACGGCCGGGGCGATGAAGGTGACCTTGGCGTGGAACACCCGGTCCGGATAGGCCAGCACCCGCACGTTCATCTCGTCGCCCAGCCGCACCTTGCCGGCGTCGGCCTCGCGGACGTTGGCCACCAGCCAGACGGTCGACAGGTCGCTGATCTGGAACACCTGGGTCGAGGTCCCGCTGGTCGCGCCCGAGACGAACTGGCCGGGCTCGACCTGGCGCAGCACCACCGTGCCGGCCGCGGGGGCGGTGACCACCGCCTCGGGCTGGATCTTGCGGGACCGGGCGTCGGCGGACAGGGCTCCGATCTCGTGGTCGGTCTCGCCGTAGATCCGCAGCCGGTTCTGCACCGCTGACTTGGAGACCTGGGCGCTACGCAGCATCGCCTGGGCCGCCGCCAGCGTCGTCTGGCTGGTCTGCCAATCCTTCAGCGAGGCGCCGTCGGCCTTGTAGAGCTGCGCCAGCCGGGCCTCGTCGGCCTGGGCCGCCCTGACCTGGACCTCGGCCGACTGCTCGGAGGCCTCGGCCGAGCCGAGGTCGTTCTGCGCCTGGACGAACTCCGCGGCCTGCACGGCGAACAGCGGCTGGCCCCTCTTCACCACCGCGCCCGCCGCCGCGAACACCCGGGTCACCCGGCCGGTGTAGGGCGAGAAGACCGGGGTCGTGTGGTCCTCGTCGGTGGCGATCTTGCCGTCGGTGTCCTGCTCGTCCTGGAAGGACATCGGCTGGACCGTCCGGATGGCGAAGTCGCGCCACTGGGCCTCGGTGGGCCGGAATACGCCGGGCGGCCCAGGATCGGCCGGCGCCTCGGCATGGGCGGTCAGCCGTCCGAACGCGGCGATCGCCAGCACGATCAGCACGGCCGCGCCGCCCAACGCGCCCAGGATGGTCAGCTGCCGCCGCGGGGACAGATGCAGGGGATGGCTGGTCCGGATCGAGGATTGCAGGGACACTGTGCCGCCGATGGCCGTTGGACTTCAGGCTTGCGCCCGCTCCGCCGCCGTCCGGGCGGACGAACGGCGCAAGCTTCACGCAAGGCGGGGCGGCTATAAGCGGCAGCGCTTACACGCGGCTGTCGGGTCGCGGGCGTCCGCCGCGGCGGCGGACAGGGATCGGAGCTCCTTATCCATGAGGCTTTTGGCATGAGGCTGCTGGTGGTCGAGGATAACGAGGAGCTCTCCGAGCTGCTCCGCAAGGGCCTGGAAGCCGAAGGGTTCGCCGTCGACCAGGCCGAGACGGCCGAGGACGCCTCCAGCGCCCTGAAGGACGCGCGCTACGCCGCGGTGATCCTGGACCTGGGCCTGCCCGACCGCGACGGCGCCTCGGTGCTCAGGGAGATGCGCGGGCGCAAGGACGGCACGCCGGTGCTGGTGCTGACCGCCCGCGGCGGCCTGCACGAGCGCGTCGCCGGCCTTCAGGGCGGGGCGGACGACTATCTGGTCAAGCCGTTCGCCTTCGAGGAGCTGGTGGCGCGCCTCAGGGCCCTGCTGCGGCGGCCGGGCGAGATGCTGGGCCGGGTGCTGCAGACCGCCAACCTGGCGCTGGACACCGACGGCCGCCAGGCCTTCGTCGACGGACGCGCCGAGCTGATGTCGGCCCAGGAGCTGACGCTGCTGGAGGTGCTGCTGCGCCGCTCGGGAAAGGTGGTGCCCAAGAGCTACATCGAGGACCAGCTGTTCGGCATGACCTCGGAGGTCGGCAAGAGCGCCGTGGAGGTCTCGATCTACCGCCTGCGCAAGCGTCTGGAGACCATGGGCGCCCGCGTCGAGATCCACACCGTGCGCGGTCTCGGCTACCTGCTGGCGGACGCCGGAGCGGGCTGAGATGAAGGCGCCGTTCAACTCCCTGCTCTGGCGCATCATCTGGCTGCACCTGCTGGCGGTGGCGGTGCTGGCCGTGATCCTGCCGCTGGCCGTGAGGTTCCTGCTGAATTCCACGGCCACGAGCTTCCAGCACCAGGCGGTGCGGCGGCACGAGGCGGTGCTGGCGGCCGATCTGCAGCGGACCGCGCGGGGCTGGCGGCTGGATCTGCCCCAGGCGCTGAAGGCCGAATACGCCCAGGCCTCCTCCGGCTTCGCTTTCGCCATCGTGGACGCCCAGGACCGGGTGCTGTTCTCGTCCCTGCCCAACCACGCAGCCCTTTTCCCCCGGAGCCCCAGCGCCGACCGGCCCGCCTTCTACGAGCGCGGCCGCGCCGCGGCGCTCTATTACGGCGGCAGCTTCCCCGAACGGCGCGCCGGCGAGGTCGTCTGGGTGCAGGTGGCCCAGGACCTCGAGCATCCCGACGTGGTGGTCGACGACATCGTCTCGGCCTTCCTGCAGAAGATCGCCTGGCTGATCCTGCCGATCCTGATCGTGCTGGCCGTGATCGACTTCGCCATCGTGCGGCGGGCGCTGGTCCCGGTCAGCAAGGCCTCCGACATGGCCCGCACGATCGGTCCGTCCAGCCTGCAGGTGCGTCTGCCCACCGCCCAGCTGCCCGAGGAGATCGCGCCCCTGGCCCACGCGGTGAACCAGGCGCTGGACCGCCTCGAGCACGGCTTCAAGGTGCAGAGGGAATTCACCGCCGACGCCGCCCACGAGCTGCGCACGCCCCTGACCATCCTGCGCGCGCGCATGGCCGCCATCGGCGACGTGGGCCTGCGCCGGGAGCTGGAGGCCGACAGCGATCGCATGGCCCGGATCGTCGGCCAGCTGCTGGACGTGGCCGAGCTGGAGAGCTTCGTTCCCGACCCGGGCGAGGTCACCGACCTGCTCTCGCTGGGGGCCGAGGTGGTGGAGTACATGGCGCCCATCGCCCTGGCGCGCGGCCGCCGGCTGGCGCTGACCGGCGTCGCCCGGCCGGTCTGGGTGCACGGCGACGGCCAGGTGCTGTTCCAGGCGGTCCGCAACCTGGTGGAGAACGCCCTGGCGCACACGCCGCCGGGCGGCACGGTGGAGGTCAAGGTCGAGGCCCAGGGGACCCTGAGGGTGCTGGATCGCGGCCCCGGCGTGCCGGCCGCCGACCGGGAGCTGGTGTTCCAGCGCTTCTGGCGGCGCGACCGCTCCAAGTCCGGCGGCGCGGGCCTCGGGCTGTCGATCGTCAAGCGCATCGTCGAGGCGCATGGCGGCGAGGTGTCGGTGCAGGGCCGCAGCGGCGGCGGCGCGGCCTTCGCGATCCGGCTGAACCGCGCCAATCCGCCCGACCCGCCCAGCCGCCTCCAGCCGGACAAGGCCCAGGTCGCCCAGGCCGAGGATGTCTGAGGCGCCGGCCTCGCGGGCACGCTACGATCTCCTTCGATTCGACGCTGCGGCCCGCCGGGCGACCGGGCTCCGGCGGGGGGAGACGCCCTTGGGCGATGGACGAACCCTGACCTCGCTGGCGCTGACGATGGCGCTCGCCGCGGCGGCCCAGCCGGCCGCCGCCGGCCCCGTGCTCAATGTCCCGCCCGCGGTCCAGACGCACCTCGGCGTCCGCACCCAGATCCTCACGGTCCGGCAGCGCAGCGTGCAGGTGGCCGCCTTCGCCAAGGTGCTGGATCCCGGCCCGCTGTCGCAGCTGGAGTCCGACCTCGACACCGCCATCGCCGCGGCCGCCGCCTCCGGCGCCGAGGCCGCCCGCGCGCGGGCGCTCAGCCCCGGCAACACCGCCATGTCGGCCAAGGACGCCGAGGCGGCCATCTCCCAGGCCCGCCAGGACGAGGCCAGGGTGGCGCTGCTGCGCCGCCAGATCGGGCTGCAGTGGGGCCCCGGAGTGGCGCGGATGTCGGACGCCCGCCGCCGCGCGCTGGTGAAGGCCCTGTCGGAGGGCCGCGCGGCCCTGGTCCAGGTCGACACGCCCGACAGCCAGGGCCAGGCCGGCGCCCGCACCGTCGAGATCGACATCGGCCAGGGCTCGGTCCATGCGCCCGTCATCGGCCCGTCGCGCAACGCCGAACCGAGGCTGCAGTCGTCGGGCCTGATCGCCCTGGTGACCGGCAAGGACGCGGTCCTGTTCTCCATCGGCCTGACCCAGAGCGCCCGCATCAACCAGCCGTCCAGCCAGACCGGCGTGCTGCTGCCCCGAGCCGCCCTGGTGCGCTACGAGGGGCTGGACTGGGCCTATGTGCGCCGCGGCCCCGGACAGTTCGAGCGCCGCCAAGTCCAGGCCCCGACCCCCGAGAAGGACGGTGACTTCGTCGCCCGAGGCTTCCAGCCTGGCGAGCAGGTGGCCGTACAGGGCGTGGCGGCCCTGTTCGCGGCGGAACAGGGCGCGCCCCGGCGCGGAGGCTAGCCGTGATCCGGGGGGCCATCGCGACCTCGGTGCGCCGGCCGCGGCTGGTGGTCTTCGCCTGGCTCTGCATCGCCGCCGCCGCGGCGATATACGCCGCCGGAACGCCGCTGGAGATGTTCCCCCGTCTCAGGCCCGCCGCCGCCGTCATCCAGACCGAGGCCCAGGGGCTGGTGGCCGAACAGGTCGAGCGCCTGGTCAGCCGCACCCTGGAAACCGCCCTGATGGGCGAGGCCGGGGTCGCGGCGGTGCGCTCGCGGTCGATCCAGGGCCTGTCGGTTATCACCGTGGACTTCGCGCCAGGCGCCGATCCCCGGGAGGTGCAGGAGCGCCTCGCCGGCCGCCTCGCCGAGGGCGCCCGGGCGCTGCCCTCCGGGGTCGATCCGCCGCGGCTGGAGCCCCTGGCCTCGCCGGCGGGCGACGTCCTGAAGGTCGGCTTCACCAGCGCGCGGCTGGACCCGATGCAGCTGCGCAGCCTGGTGCAATGGCAGGTGCGCCCGCGCCTGCTGGCCGTGCCGGGCGTGGCGCGGGTGTCGGTCTATGGCGGCCAGACCCGGCGCATCGAGGTGCGGGCCCGGCCGGGCGACCTCTCTGACAGCGACCTGGGCCTGCTGGACGTGGTGCGGGCGGTGCAGCGCTCCACCAGCATCGCCGGCGCCGGCTTCATCGACACGCCGACCCAGAGGGTGCTGATCGAGCCCCGCGGCCAGGCCCTGACCGCCGCCCAGGTCGGCGCCGGCCAGATCCAGTCGGCGGGCAATGCGCCGGTGCGCATCGGCGACGTCTCCGACGTGGTGGACGCCCCCGCGCCCGAGGTCGGCGACGCCCTGGTGATGGGCCGCCCCGGCGTGGTGCTGGCGGTCCGGGCGCAATACGGCGCCGGCACGGTGGACGAGGCGCGGGCCGCCCAGCGGGCTCTGGACGAGCTGACGCCGTCGCTGCAGGCGCAGGGCGTGGTGGTGACCGCGAACCTCGACCGCCCCGACGCGGTGATCGCCTCGGCGGTGAAGAGCGTGCTCGTCGACCTGGCCATCGGCGCGGGACTGGCGCTGATCTTGATGCTGGTCGCGCTCCGGGACCCTCGGGCGGCGTTGGCGTCGTTCCTGGGCGCGCCGCTGGCGCTGGTGCTGGCGGTCGCGGCCCTGAGGCTGTTCGGCTTCAGCCTGAACACCATGACCCTGGGGGGCCTGGTGCTGGGGCTGGGGGTGGTGATCGATGACGGACTGATCGAGGTCGAGAACATCGTGAGCCGGCTCAGGGACGCCGAGGCGCGCCACGCCTCGCTCGCCGAGGCGGTGCTGCGGGCCTCGCTGGAGGTGCGCGCGCCGGTGATGGTCGGGGGCCTGGTGATCGTCCTGGCGCTGGCGCCGCTGGTCCCGCTGCCCGGGGCCGCGGGCGCGCTGCTGCGGCCGCTGGCGATCGCGGCGATCCTGGCCATGGCCGCCTCGGCGCTGGTCGCCCTGCTGGCGACCCCGGCCTTGGCGATGCTGCTCCTGCCGCACGTCGGCCCCGCGCCCCATCCCCCGCTGGTCCGGCGCCTGCGCGCCGCCCACGAGCGCTGGCTTCACCGCCGCTGCGCCGCGCCCGCGCCGCTGCTCGCGCCGGCCCTGGTCCTGGTGATCGCCGCCGTCCTGGGACTGGCCCTCCTGGCGCGGCCCGCCCCGCCCCAGCTGCACGGCGGCCGCATCCTCGTCGAGCTGACCGCGCCCGGCTCCATCTCGCCGGACGCCATGCGCGACGTCGGCGCCCGGATCAGCCGCGACATCCTTGCCGTCCCCGGCGTCAGGACGGTGTCCGAGCAGATCGGCCGCGATCCGACCGCGCCCCGGGCCTGGGGGCTCGGCCAGGCACGTTTCGACGTGGGTCTCGGGCCCAGCCCCACCATCGGCGACCAGGCGCGGGCCGCCGAGGCCATCCGCAAGACCATGGCCGCCTATCCGGGGTTCCAGACCGAGGTGAGCGCCGCCTATGGCGAGGACGCCGCCGCCCCGCCCGCCGGCCGCTTCGCCGTCGCCGTGGCGGGCGAGGACGCCCAGGCGCTCGCGCCCGTGGCCGCACGGATCGCCGAGGTGCTGCGCGCCGAGCCGCATGCGGGGGCCGTGCGCGCGCCGGAGCTCCAGACCGCGCCGGCCATGCGCGTGGACCTGAATTTCGCCAGCCTCGCCATCTACGGCCTCTCGGCGGCGGACGTGATGGAGACCGTGCAGATCGCCTTCGAGGGCGAGCGCGCCGGTCAGGTCTACGAGGCGGGGCGTACGGTGGACCTGGCGGTCACAGCCGGCGCCGACCAGCGCCAGGATCCCGAGGCGGCGGGCGAGCTCCTTTTGCGCTCGTCCTCGGGCTTCTCCACTCCCCTGAAGAAGGTGGCCAACGTCTATCTGACCGAAGCCCCGGCCAGCATCGACCACGTCGGCGGCGCGCCGCAGCTGGTGATCACCGCCGACCCGTCCGCTCGCGACGCCGCCGCCTTCGCCAAGGCCGCCCGCGCCGCCATCACGAGGCAGGTCGCCCCGCCTGCGGGGGTCTATATCACCTATCCGCGCCCGGCCGACGACGGCTCGGCCGACCGCCGCGCACTGCTTCTGGGATCGCTGCTGGCGCTGGCGGCGATCCTGGTCGTGCTGCTCCTGGCCTTCCGCAGCAGCCGTTCGGCCCTCCTGATCCTGAGCGCCGGGCCGCCGGGCCTGGTCGGGGGCGCGGCGGTGATCCTGCTGCACGGCGGGGCCATGGGCTTTGGCGAGGCGGCGGGGCTGATCGCCCTGTTCGGCCTGTCGGCCCGCAACGCCATGCTGCTCTTGGCGCGGGTGGAGGAGCTGGTGCTGCGGCGCGGGCGCGACTGGTCGGCGGCCGTGGTGGTCGCCGCCGCCGGCGACCGGCTGATTCCGATACTCGGGGCGGCGCTCTGCATCGGGTTGGGACTGCTGCCGCTGATCCTGCTGGACGGGCAGCCGGGAGCGGAGATCCTGCGCCCCATGGCGGCGGTGGTCCTGGCCGGCCTGGTCACCGGCTCGGCCTTCAGCGTGCTGGTCCTGCCGGTGATGGTGAACGGCCTCTGGCGGCCGCATGCGGCGGCGGACGCGACCTAGGGCCTGTTGAGATTTGGGATTCGCACAGAGGGCGGATCGTGATTCAAGCTCCAAAACGGAGCCTGTCATGGATCGCCTGAGTTTGACGGATGCCCAGTGGGCGAAGATGGAGCCGCATTGCCTGGGGAAGGTGAGCGATCCAGGCCGCAGCGGTCGCGACAATCGGTTGTTCGTCGAAGGCGTGTTGTGGATTGCCCGGACCGGGAGCCCCTGGCGGGACCTGCCGCCTTGGTTCGGCAAGTGGAACTCGGTCTTCGTCCGCTTTCGCGACTGGGTGAAGGCCGATGTTTTCAAACGGCTTTTCGACGCGGTCTCGGATCAGCCCGACATGGAATACGCCATGGTCGACGCCACCATCGTGCGGGTTCACCGCCATGGGCAGGGCGCAAAGGGGGGACTGCGAGCCAGGCCATAGGCAAGTCGAGGGGCGGGCTGACGACCAAGATCCTCGCCCTCACCGATGCGCTGGGCAACCTCGTCCGCTTCGTCTTAATGCCAGGACAACGCTTCGATACGGTCGGCGTGACGCCGCTGATCCACGGCCTGGAGTTCGGCGGGCTGATCGCCGACAAGGCCTTCGACGCCAACTGCATCCTCGCCGATCTCGACGAGCGCGGAGCAACGGTGGTCATCTCGCAGCACTCGCGGCGAAGCCAGCCGCGCGACATCGACCTAGAAATCTACAAGTGGCGTCACCTCGTCGAGAACTTCTTCTGCAAACTCAAGGAGTTCAAGCGCATCGCCATGCGCAGCGACAAAACCGATCAGAGCTTCTCAGCCATGATCTACGTCGCCGCCGCCCTAATCCACTCGCGGTGAATCTCAACAGGCCCTAG
>JANWHQ010000137.1 GCA_025450315.1 Caulobacteraceae bacterium | reverse complement strand
CGCCAGCATCAGCACCGAGCCCAGCAGGGTGTAGAGGAAGAACTTGTAGGCGGCGTAGACCCGCCGCTTGCCGCCCCAGACGCCGATGATCAGGAACATCGGGATCAGGCCGCCTTCGAAGAACAGGTAGAAGGCGATCAGGTCCAGGGCGCAGAACACGCCGATCATCAGGGTCTCGAGCACCAGGAAGCAGATCAGGTACTCGAGCAGGCGGTTCTCGATCGAGCGCCAGCTGGCCACGATGCAGAGCGGCATCAGGAACGCCGTCAGGAGCACGAACAGCACCGACACGCCGTCCACGCCCATGCGGTAGTGCAGCCCTGCGAACCACCTGGCGTCCTCCAGGAACTGGAAGCCGGCCTGGTTGGAGTCGAACTGGGCCACCAGCACGATCGAAAGGGCCAGGGTGGCCAGGGTGGTCGCCAGCGCGATCCACTTGGCCGCGGTCTCGCGATGGCCGTTGCCGCCGCCGCCCAGGCGCAGCAGCAGGATGGCGGCCACGCCGATCATCGGCGTGAAGGTGATCAGGGAGAGAAGCCCGGTCATCCGATCAGCTCCACGCGTAGAGCGCCCAGGCCAGAAGGCCGGCGACACCCAAGAGCATGACGAAGGCGTAGTGGTAGACGTAGCCCGTCTGGATCCGGCCCACGCCCTTGCCGGTCAGGTAGGACACCGCCGAGACCCCGTCCGGGCCCAGCCCGTCGATGATCTTCTGGTCCCCGCCCCTCCAGAACACATCGCCCAGGAGCTTGGCGCCCTTGACGAAGACGAAGTCGTAGAGCTCGTCGAAGTACCACTTGTTGTACAGGAACCGCCAAAGCGGTCCCTCGCGCGCCGCGATCCGGGCGCCCAGACCCTCGTGCAGGATGTAGACCCACCAGGCGGCGACGAAGCCGATGGCCGTGACCGCGAGCGGCGTCCAGGCCAGCCAGGCCGGGATGTGACGGATGTCGTCGAGCACGTGGTTGGACGCGGCGGTGACGATCGCCCCCTTCCAGAACTCGGCGCGCTCGGGCCCGACGAACCGCTCGGCGAAGAGGCCGCCGGCGAACACCGCGCCCACCGCCAGCAGCAGGAGCGGGATCAGCATGACCCAGCCCGACTCGTGCGGCTCGTGATGTCCGTGATCGTCGCCGTGCGAGACGTCCGGCTCGGAGTGGGTCTCGATCTGGGCCGAGGTGGCATGGTCGTCGTGGCCCTGCACGGCGTGGGCGCCGTGACGCCACTTGGCGTGGCCGTGGAAGGTCATGAAGATCAGCCGCCAGGAGTAGAACGAGGTCAGGCCCGCGGCCAGAATGCCCGCCACAAGGGCGAAGGCGTCGACCGGATTGGTCCGGGCGGCCCAGGCCGAGTTGATGATCGCGTCCTTGGAGTAGAAACCGGCGAAGCCGATATCCAGGCCAGGGATGCCGACGCCGGTGATCGCCAGGGTGCCGATCAGCATGACCACATAGGTGATCGGCGTGCGCCGCCACAGGCCGCCCATCGCCCGCATGTCCTGCTCGTGGTGCATGGCCACGATCACGCTGCCCGATCCCAGGAACAGCAGCGCCTTGAAGAAGGCATGGGTGAACAGGTGGAACATCGAGGCCTGGTAGGCCCCGGCGCCGGCGGCGAAGAACATGTAGCCGAGCTGCGAACAGGTCGAATAGGCGACCACCCGCTTGATGTCGTTCTGGGCCAGGCCGACGGTGGCGGCGAACAGGGCGGTGACCGCCCCGACCAGGCAGACGATGGTCTTGGCCACCGGCGCCAGTTCGTAGATCGGCGAGAGCAGGCAGACCATGTAGACGCCGGCGGTCACCATGGTCGCCGCGTGGATCAGGGCCGAGACCGGGGTCGGGCCCTCCATGGCGTCGGGCAGCCAGGTGTGCAGGAAGAACTGGGCCGACTTGCCCATGGCGCCGATGAACAGCAGGAAGCCCGCCAGATCGAGCGCGCTGAAGTCCCACGCGGCGAAATGCCAGGTGGCGTTGGCGTGGCTGGCCAGCAGCGGGAACAGTTCGGCGAACCGGATGGTGTGGAACATCCAGAACACCGTCATGATGCCCAGCGCGAAGCCGAAGTCGCCCACGCGGTTGACCACGAAGGCCTTGATCGCCGCGGCGTTGGCGGTGGGCTTCTTGAACCAGAAACCGATCAGCAGGTAGGAGGCGACGCCCACCCCTTCCCAGCCGAAGAACAGCTGCATGAAGTCGGCCGCCGTCACCAGCGCCAGCATGGCGAAGGTGAAGAAGGACAGATAGGCGAAGAACCGCGGCTTGGAGTCGTCGTCCGCCATGTAGCCCCAGCTGTAGAGGTGCACGAGCGCCGAGACCGTGGTCACCACCACCAGCATCACCGCCGACAGGCTGTCGATGCGCACCGCCCAGTCGGACTTGAAGTCGCCGACCTGGATGAACGGCATGATGTGGGCGACGAAGCGCGGCCAGCCGCCCGATATTTCACCGTAAAATACGGTCCAGCCGAGGATGCAGGAGACGAACAGAAGACCCGTGGTCACCGCCATCGAGGGGACATTGCCGAGGCGGCGGCCGAATAGGCCGGCGATGGCCGATCCGATCAGCGGCAGGATGACCAGGGTGATGACCAGGGACTGGTGGGTCACGCGCTCAGCCCTTCATCATCGAAGCGTCGTCCACGGCGATGTCGCCGCGGTTGCGGAAGAAGGTGACCAGGATCGCCAGGCCCACGGCCGCCTCGGCGGCGGCGACGGTCAGCACGAACATCGCGAAGATCTGGCCGGTCACCTGGTGCAGGAACACCGAGAAGGACACCAGGTTGATGTTCACCGCCAGCAGGATGAGCTCGATCGACATCAGGATGACGATCACGTTCTTGCGGTTGATGAAGATGCCGAAGACCCCGATGGTGAACAGGATCGCGGCCACCGTCAGGTAGGCGGTCAGGCCGACGCTCATTCCGACACCCCTTCGCCGCTCTTGATCTGGACCACGTCCATGCCGCTCCGGCGGTTGCGCGCGACCTGGCGCGAGACGCTCTGGCGGCGGACGTGGGGCCGGTGGTGCAGAGTCAGGACGATCGCCCCGATCATGGCGATCAGCAGCACCAGGCCCGCCGCTTCGAACCAGTAGGCGTACTGGGTGTAGAGCACCTGGCCGATCGCCTCGGCGTTGGTGATCCCGGGCCCGGCCGCCATCGGGACCGTCTGGCCGGCGGCCGCGCCGCGGGTGGCGACCGCGACGGACACCACGATCATCTCGAACAGCAACAGCGCGGCGACCACCAGGCCGAAGGGCATGTATCGCGCGAAGCCCTGGCGGAGCTGGGCGAAGTCCACGTCCAGCATCATCACCACGAACAGGAACAGCACCGCCACGGCGCCGACGTAGACCACCACCAGCAGCATCGCCAGGAACTCCGCGCCCAACAGCACGAAGAGCCCCGCCGCGGAGAAGAAGGTGAGGATCAGGAACAGGACCGAGTGGACCGGATTGCGGGCGGAGATCACACCGATGGCGGCCGCGATGCTGACCACCGCCAGCACACCAAATGCGACCGCCTGAAGGTCCACCCGCTATCCCTCTTCCAACAAAAACCGGGAAGCTGTCGCCCCCCGGATGAATCGCCGCGCCGTCTTAACGGTAGGGCGCGTCCAGTTCCAGGTTCTTCGCGATCTCGCGTTCCCAGCGGTCGCCGTTCGCGATGAGGCGCGCCTTGTCGTAGAGCAGCTCCTCGCGGGTCTCCACCGCGAACTCGAAGTTCGGTCCCTCGACGATGGCGTCCACCGGACAGGCCTCCTGGCACAGGCCGCAGTAGATGCATTTGACCATGTCGATGTCGTAGCGGGTGGTGCGGCGCGAGCCGTCGTCGCGCGGTTCGGCCTCGATGGTGATGGCCTGGGCCGGGCAGATCGCCTCGCAGAGCTTGCAGGCGATGCAGCGCTCCTCGCCGTTGGGATAGCGCCGTAGGGCGTGCTCTCCGCGGAAGCGCGGCGACAGCGGGCCCTTCTCGAAGGGATAGTTCACCGTCTTCTTGGGCTGGGCCATGTACTTGAACGCCAGGCCCATGGCCCCGGCGAAGTCGACCAGTGCGGCGCCCTTGACGGCCTGGCTGATGCGTTGGGCGAAGGACAAGGCCGGAGCTCCTAGGCGGATTGGGTGAAGACGCGCCAGGCGGCGACGGCGGCCACGGCGACCAAGGTGGTGGGCAGGAACACCTTCCAGCCCAGCCGCATCAGCTGGTCGTAGCGGTACCGGGGCACGATGGCCCTGACCACGGCGAACATCAGGAAGAAGAACAGCGCCTTCACGATCAGCCAGGCCAGGCCGAACAGGCTCGCCAAGCTGGCGGGCCAGGCGGCCAGGAACGGCGTCGGGAACGGCGCCTGCCAGCCGCCGAAGAAGAGCACCGAGATGAAGCAGCACATGAACATGATGTTCAGCGTCTCGGCCAGGTAGAACATCATGTAGGGGCTGGACGAATATTCGACCTGGTAGCCGGCGACGAGCTCTGATTCCGCTTCCGGCAGGTCGAACGGCGGGCGGTTGGTTTCGGCCAGCGCCGAGACGAAGAAGACCACCGACATCGGGATCATCACCAGAGCCATCGGCAGGTTGCGCAGGCCGCCGCCGCCCAGGACGTTCCAGTTCCAGAAGCCCCCGGCCTGCTTCTGCACGATGGTCTGCAGGTTCATGCTGCCGGACAGCAGGATCACCGTGATCAGCACGAAGCCGATCGAGACCTCGTAGCTGACCATCTGGGCCGCCGAGCGCAGGCTGCCGAGGAACGGGTACTTCGAGTTGGACGCCCAGCCGCCCATGATGATGCCGTAGACGCCGAGCGAGGAGATCGCCAGCAGGTAGAGAACGCCGACATTGATGTTCGACACGATCCAGCCCGGCGCGAAGGGCATCGCCGCCCAGGCCGCCAGGGCCAGGATCACGCTGAGCACCGGCGCCAGCAGGAAGACCGTCTTGTCGGCCCCGTCCGGGATCACGATCTCTTTCAGCAGGAACTTCAGGAGGTCGGCGAACGATTGAAGCAGGCCGAAGGGGCCGACCACGTTGGGGCCCTTGCGCCACTGCACGCCGGCGAAGATCTTGCGGTCGCCGTAGATGACGAACGCCGACGTCAGCAGCAGGCAAAGCACCACCAGCACGATCTGAGCGACCGTGAGCAGCGTCCAACCGCCCGGAGTGGACCAGAAACCCATGCCCTAGCCCCCTACTCCGCCGCCGCGAGCCCGCCGCGGCCCTCGGCGGCGACGGCCGAGCACTCGGCCATGGTCACGCTGGCGCGCGCGATCGGATTGGTCAGATAGAAATCGGCGACCGGGCTCTGGAACGCGGCGTCCTTGAGCTCGCCGGCCTTGCCGAGCTTGGAGAGGTCGAACCCTCCCGCGGTGGCCGCGCCCGGCGCATAGTCGATCTGGCCGATGGTCGGATGCTCGGCGAACAGCCTGGCGCGCAGCTGGTCCAGGGAGTCGTAGGGCAGCGTGGCGCCCAGCCGCTCGGAGAGCGCCCTCAGCACCGCCCAGTCCTCGCGGGCCTCGCCCTTGGGGAAGACCACGCGGTTGGCCATCTGCACGCGGCCCTCGGTGTTCACATAGAGGCCGGGCTTCTCGGTATAGGCCGCGCCCGGCAGCACCACGTCCGCCCGGTGGGCCCCGCGGTCGCCGTGGCTGCCCAGGTAGACCACGAAGGCGTCGGTCCCGGAGAGGTCGATCTCGTCGGCGCCCAGCAGGAACAGGACGTCGAGCGCGCCCTTCTTGACCATCTCCTGGGCCGTGAGGCCGCCCTTGCCCGGGACGAAGCCGAGGTCCAGGCCGCCCACCCGCGCGGCGGCGGTGTGCAGGACGTTGAAGCCGTTCCAGCCCTCGCGGACCATGCCAAAGGCCGAGGCGATCTTGGCCGCCTGGGCCAGCACGGCGGCGCCATCGGCCCGGGTCAACGCGCCTTGCCCGACGATGATCATTGGATTGGCCGCGCCCTTCAGGGTCTTGGCGAAGGCGCCCTTGCCGGCCTCGAGCTCGGCCAGGCTCTCCGGGCCTGCGCCCAGGTAGTCGTAGCCATAGGTGAGGTCGGCGCGCTCGCCGACGACGCCCACCTTCAGCTGGCCGGCGAACCAGCGCTTGCGCAGCCGCGTGTTGATCAGGGGCGCCTCCAAGCGTGGATTGGTCCCCACCAGCAGCACCACGTCGGCCTGCTCGATGCCCGAGATGGTGGTGTTGAACAGCCAGCCCTCGCGGGCGCCCGAGCCCACCGCCGCGCCGTCCTGGCGGCAGTCGATGTTGCTGGAGCCCAGGGCGGTGAACAGGTCCTTGGCCGCCTTCATCGATTCGGCGTCCTGCAGGTCGCCTGCGATGACGCCGATGCGGCCCGGCGAGGCCTTCTTGATCCGGGCGGCCACGGCGGCGAAGGCCTCGGGCCAGGTCGCCGGCTTAAGCGCCTTCTTTTCGCGCACGAAGGGCCGGTCCAGCCGCTGGCGCATCAGGCCGTCGACGGCGTAGCGGCTCTTGTCGGAGATCCACTCCTCGTTGATGTCGTCGTTGACCCTGGGAAGGATGCGCATCACCTCCGGCCCGCGGGAATCGGCGCGGATGTTGGAGCCGACGGCGTCCATCACGTCGATGGTCTCGGTCTTCTTCAGCTCCCAGGGGCGGTAGTGGAAGGCCCAGGGTTTGTGGGTCAGGGCGCCCACCGGGCAGAGGTCGACGACGTTGCCGGACACCTCGGACGCCACCGCCTTCTCCAGGTAGGTGGTGATCTCCATGTCCTCGCCGCGGCCGATGGCGCCGATTTCGGGCACGCCGGCCACCTCGGTGATGAAGCGGATGCAGCGCGTGCACTGGATGCAGCGCGTCATGACCGTCTTGATCAGCGGCCCCATGTATTTCTCTTCGACGGCCCGCTTGTTCTCGGCGTAGCGGGAATCGTCGCGGCCGTAGCCGAGGGTCTCGTCCTGCAGGTCGCATTCGCCGCCCTGGTCGCAGATCGGGCAGTCGAGCGGGTGGTTGATCAAGAGGAACTCGAGCACGCCCTCGCGGGCCTTCTTCACCATCGGGGTGTTGGTGAAGATCTCCATGTTCTCGGCGGCCGGCAGGGCGCAGGAGGCTTGGGGCTTGGGCGGCCCCGGCTTCACCTCGACCAGGCACATGCGGCAGTTGCCGGCGATCGACAGGCGCTCGT
>JANWHQ010000136.1 GCA_025450315.1 Caulobacteraceae bacterium | reverse complement strand
TCGATGACGTTGGCGCCGGGCTGCTTCCTGACGAACAGCAGGATCGCCTTGCCGCTCGGCAGGGAGTCGTCCGGATAGGCCGCGCCGCGATAGAGCCAGGCGCCGGTCTGGTCGTTCTCGACGCCCGCTTCGGCATGACCGACGTCGCGCACCCGCACGGGCGCGCCGTTCCTGTAGGCGACCACCAGGTTGTTCCAGGTCTGGGCGTCCGTGACCTGGTCGTTGGCGTAGATGGTGTAGCTCTTGTTCGGGCCGTTGATCAGGCCCTTGGGGGCGTTGACCGTGGAGCTGGCGATGGCCTGACGGATGGCGTCGATCTGCAGGCCCAGGGCCGCGACCTTGCGCGGATCGAGCTGGATGCGCATGGCCGGCTTCTGCTGCCCGCCGATGTTCACCTGGCCCACCCCGTCGATGCGCGAGAGCTGCTGGGCCAGGATGTTGTCGGCGTAGTCGCTGACCGCGCTGATCGGCATGGTGTCGGAGGTCAGGGCCAGCTGGATGATCGAATAGTCGGCCGGATTGACCTTGCGGACGTTCGGGGGGCTCGGCAGGTTGGTCGGCAGCTGGCCGCCCGCAGCGCTGATCGCGGACTGCACGTCCTGGGCAGCCGCGTCGATGTTGCGGTTCAGCTCGAACTGCAGGGTCACCTGCGTCGAGCCGAGCACGCTGGACGAGGTCATCTGGGTCACGCCCGGGATCAGCGAGAACTGCCGCTCGAGCGGGGTGGCCACATTGGAGGCCATGGTCTCGGGACTGGCGCCCGGCAGGGCGGCGTTCACCTGGATGGTCGGGAAATCCACCTCCGGCAGCGCCGCCACCGGCAGGTTGAAATAGGCGATGGTCCCGAGCACCAGGAAGGCCGCGGCGATCAGCGAGGTCGCCACCGGCCGCCGGATGAAGGGGCTGGAAAGGCTCACGGCCGGCTCCGCCGGACCGGCGCGGGTCCGTGGACCTGCACCTTGGATCCGGGCGCCAAGGACATCTGCCCGTCGGTGACCACGATGTCCCCGGCCTGGAGGCCGCTGGAGATGGCGGCTGTGCCCTGCTCGGTCGTCGACACCGTCACCGGCCGTTCGATGGCCTTGTCGTCGGGGCCGACGACATAGACGAAGCTCCCCTTGGCGCCCTGGTTGATCGCCGTGGCGGGCACGGTCAGGACCCGCTGCATCACGCTCAGGGTCAGCCGCACATTGAGGAACTGCCCGGGCCAGAGCCTGCGGGCGGCGTTGGCGAACCGCGCCTTCATCTGCACCGTGCCGGAATTCGGATCGACGTGGTTGTCGGCGATCGACAGCGCGCCGGTGTCGAGCAGCTGGCCGGTGTCCTGGCTGAAGGCCTGGGTCAGCATCGGCCGGGTGAAGCCGCCGGAGGCTGTCACCAGCCGCTGGAAGTCGCCCTCGGGCACGGTGAAGGTCACCGCGATGGGGGTGATCTCGTTGACGCTGAGGATGCCGGTGGCGTCGGTGGTCGAGACGATGTTGCCCGGATCGACCAGCCGCACGCCGACGCGCCCGTCGACCGGGGAGGTGATGCGGCAATAGCCGAGGTTCACCTGGGCGGCCTTGACCAGGCCCTGGTCGATCTCGACCAGCCCTTCGTCCTGCTTGACCAGGGCGGCCTGGGCGTCGCGCTGCTGCCTGGAGATGGAGTCCTGGGCCAGCAGGCCCTGGTAGCGTTCAAGATCCAGCTGGGCCTCCGCCAGCAGGGCCTGGTCGCGCTTGAGGGCGCCCTGGGCCTGCAGCAGCTGGGCCTGGAACGGCGCGGGGTCGATCTGGGCCAGGAGCTGGCCGGCCCGGACGCTGGATCCCTCCTGCACCGGCACGCTCAGCAGCTTGCCGTTCACCTGGGCCTTGATCAGCACGCTGCGCCAGGCCTGGGCCGCGCCGAGCTCGGTGATCGAGACCGGCAGGTCCTGCAAGACGGCGCGCGCGGTCGCCACCGGAACCACCGGGGACCGCTCGACCTTGGCCTTCTTCCTGGAGCCGAAGATGGCCCAGGCGGCCAGCACGACCGCCAAAGCCCCCAGCACGGCGAAGCCCCAGCGAGGCCGCCTGACTGCCATCCACTCGATCCTTTCGGTCCCGCCGGCCCACGGCCCCGGCCCGGCCGCGGGCGGAGCGCCCAAGCGTTGCCTAGCGGCAAACGACGTCCGGTCAAACGGGATTCGGGCGCCGACCAGCAGCGCCGCGGCTCAGAAACATGCCAGCTCGATCTCGACGCAGGAGACCTTGGGCCGTCGGCTCAATCGGCGCAGTGGTCGAGCGCCTGATCGTCGTCGACATCCGGCCGGTGCGGGCCGCCGCTGTCGGCCAGCCGCTGGCGCCCGCCCCTGGCGGCCCGGCGTCGCTGGCGGGCCTCATCCGCGGCCCGTTGCGCCCGCTCGACCTGCAGGCGGGTCTGTTCGGTGATCGAGACCTGGTCCATCATCCGCCCTCGCCGTGAAATCACCCCCTCGGCGTCCGGACCGTGGAATCTATCACGCCTGGAGAGAGGCGGCCAGCGGAGCCGCGGTCAGGTCACCGTGACTCCCGGCGCGCCGCCCGCGACGCGGCCGACGATGCGGGACTTGTCGAACCCTTCGGCCCGCGCGAGGGCCAGCAGCTCGTCCGCCGCCTGGGGCGAGACGGCGATCAGCAGGCCGCCCGAGGTCTGGGGATCGGTAAGCAGGTCGCGGCGCCAGTCCTCGAGACCCGCGGGCAGCCGCACCTGATCGCCATAGCTGGCCCAGTTGCGCGTCGAGGCGCCGGTGCGCACGCCGGCCTTGGCCAGGGCCTCGACCTCGTCCAGCAGGACCGCCGCGCCGGAATCGATCTCGATCCCGAGCCCGGCGCCGCGGCTCATCTCCAGCGCATGGCCCAGCAGGCCGAAGCCGGTGACGTCGGTCACCGCGTGCACCCCTTCCACGTCGCCGAGCCGGGCGCCCAGGGTGTTGAGCCGGGTGGTCGAGGCGATCATCGCCGCGTAGCCCGCAGGGCCCAGCCGCTCCTGCTTGAAGGCGGCGCTGAGGATGCCGACGCCCAGGCCCTTGGTCAGGATCAGCAGGTCGCCGGCCCTGGCGCCCCTGTTGGTCAGCACCTTGTCCGGATGCACCAGCCCCAGGGCGACCAGGCCGTAGATCGGCTCGACGCTGTCGATGGAGTGGCCGCCGGCCACCGGGATCCCCGCGGCCGCGCAGACCTCGGCGCCGCCCGCCAGGATCCGGCGGATGTCCTCCACCGCCAGGACGCCGATCGGCATGCCCACGATGGCCAGGGCCAGGATCGGGGTCCCGCCCATGGCGTAGACGTCCGAGAGGGCGTTGGTCGCGGCGATGCGGCCGAAGTCGAAGGGGTCGTCGACCACCGGCATGAAGAAGTCGGTGGTGGCCACCAGGGCCTGCCGATCGTTCAGCCGCCAGACCGCCGCATCGTCGCTGGTCTCGGTCCCCACCATCAGCCCGGCGAACGGGCCCATGGCCGGCATGCCAGCCATGATCTCGGTCAGCACCGCCGGCGCGATCTTGCAGCCGCAGCCGCCTCCGTGCGCCAGCGAGGTGAGGCGCGGCTTTTCGGCGAGGGCGGCGGCGTCTTGCATGGCGCGGGTCTCGGCTTAGGTTGCGGCCCCTCTATAGCCCGGGCGCCCGCCGTCACCATGTCCGAGATCGAGGTCATCTCCGCGGCCGACGCCCAGACCCTCCAGGGTTTCGACGCCCTGATCGACGTGCGCAGCCCCTCGGAGTTCGCCGAGGACCATGCGCCGGGCGCCATCAACCTGCCGGTGCTCGACGACGCCGAGCGGGCCGAGGTCGGGACCATCTATGTCCAGGAGTCGCGCTTCCGCGCCCGGCGCATCGGCGCGGCGTTCGTGGCGCGCAACATCGCCCGGCACCTGGAGACGGCCCTGGCCGCGCAGCCCGGCTCGTTCCGGCCGCTGATCTACTGCTGGCGCGGCGGCCAGCGCTCCAACGCCATGGCCACGGTGCTGAGCCAGGTGGGCTGGCGCGCGGCGGTGCTGGAGGGCGGCTATCGCACCTATCGCCGGCACGTGAAGACGCGGCTCTACGACGAGACGGCCGACCTCAGGCTGGTGATGCTCGACGGCCATACCGGCTCGGCCAAGACGGGTATCCTCAACCGCGTCGCCGCCCGGGGCGTGCAGACCCTGGACCTGGAGGACCTGGCCCAGCACCGCGGCTCGCTCCTGGGCGCCCTGCCCGGCCGGCCCCAGCCCAGCCAGAAGATGTTCGAGAGCCGCCTCCTGGCCGCCATGGAGCGACTGGATCCGGACCGGCCCACCCTGGTGGAGGCCGAGGCCAGCAAGATCGGCCAGCGGATGGTCCCGCCGGCGCTCTGGCGGCTGATGACGGCGGCGCCGCGCATCAGCCTTCAGGTTCCGCACGCGGCGCGGGCCCGCTACCTGGCGGGGGTCTATGCCGACAGCGTCGGCGACCTCGACGCGCTGGAGGCCCTCCTGGCGCGGTTGCCCGGCCGGCATGGCCGCAAGACCGTCGCCGCCTGGCGCGACCTGGCCGAAGCCGGCGAGCTGGAAACCCTGGCCGCCGCCCTGATCGAGGTCCACTACGACCCCGCCTACGGCCGCGTGGCCGCGCTGGATCCCCGGCCGAGGCTGGGCGTGGTGCCGCTGGAGGGGCTTTCGAACGCCGAACAGGAGGCCGCGGCGGACAGGATCGCGGGGATGCTGCGCAAGCTGGTCTAGCGCCTCGGGTCGAACTCGAAGCCGGACGCGCGTGTCCGAAACCGCCGCGCCCCCGCCGCCATAAGGCCATGGTTCCGCTCAAGCCTGTGGTCCCAGGGGGACGCCATGGCGGCTCGGGCATCCAGGGCATGGAAGCGGGCGGCGGTCCTGGCCCTGGCCTTGGCCATGCACGTGGCGCTGGTCGCCCTGGCCATCCGCTCGGTGCGGATCACCGGCCCTCCGCCCGAGCCCGCGGCGATCGGCGTGCAGCTGGTCCAGCTCCGGCCGCCGCCGCCCCGACCCGAACGCCCGCGAACCGCGAAGGCGGCGCCCCAAGCCGCCCCGGCGGCGTCGCCGGCGCCGGCGGCGGCGGCCCCGATCCTGATCCCTCCTCCGACCGCGGCCTCGGGAGCATCCACCGCGCCGCCGCCGTCGGATGACGCGGCCGGCCGGGTCCGCGCCCTGCTGCGCGGCT
Organism: Caulobacteraceae bacterium; assembly: GCA_025450315.1. Taxonomy (GTDB): domain Bacteria; phylum Pseudomonadota; class Alphaproteobacteria; order Caulobacterales; family Caulobacteraceae; genus JANWHQ01. The sequence goes on along the minus strand of JANWHQ010000136.1, from coordinate 3,411 downwards.
CGGCGGGGTGCGACTCCGCCGCCTTCCTCAAGCTCAGCGAAGCCGAGCAGCGCAAATGCGCCAAGTGGCGCACCGCGGCGATCGATCCGAACCTGCAGATTCCCGCGCCCATCGATCCGGTGAAGAGGGCGTGGAACGAGGCGTCCCTCGCCTACCGCAAGAACGGCCGCTACATGCCGGTCGGCGCGCCGGGGCTCGGCGTCATGAAGGTTCCGGGCCTGCCGCCGGGCCACACGCTGTTTCGTGTCGGACCGATCTCCATCGGGCTGCCGCCGGGCGCCTTCAACGACGACGACGCGCCGCCGCCCTGATCCCTCGGCCAAGGCGACGCCTGGAGGCTACCGGCGTTCCTGCGGATCGGCGGGACCATCGTCGGCCTCGTCCTCGTATCGCGGTTCGTCGTCGAAGCGCCGGCCGTAGGGGCGTTCGTCGCGGTAGCTGAGCTGGCGGCGCGCGCCGCCGGCGTAGCAGTCGACCGGCCGCGAGCCGTCCGTGGCATAGCCGGCGCGGCCGCCCGCGCCGAACAGCACATGCCCCCCGCCCTCGTAGAAGAAGCCGCCGGCCTCGCGGTCCTGGCTGCGCCTCAGCGCCACCGGATCGCGGCCGCTGGAGAGCACCATGGCGGTCTCGTCGCGGTCGTCGAACAGCACCGTCAGGCCCTGGCCGTTGTCGCAGACATAGCCGACCCGGCGGACCGGCGACGGCAGGCGAGGCGCTGGCGGCGGGATGCTGATCTCGGCGCGTTCGGGCGGCGGCGCGGGCTGAAGCTCGTCGCGGGGCGCCGGGCGTTCGCGCGGCGGCAGGGGGATGTCGACGTAGGGGCTGAGCGCCGGCGCGGCCCTCGGCGGTTCGGCTTCGGCCCGCACGGGCGGCGGTGGGTCGGGCGCGGCCTCAAGCTCGGGGGCCGGCGCAGCCGCGGGCGCTACGGGCGGCGGCTCCAGCTTCGGCGGGACCGGTTCGGCCGCTGGCGGCGGCTCCGGGGCGACAGGCTCGGGCGCGGCGGCTTGCGGCGGCGGGGACGCCATGGCGAGCTGCAGCCGCTCCGGCGGACGGCCGGGCTGGACCTGGCCGACCTCGATGTCGATCGCCGCAGGATGCTCGCCGTTGACGGTCTGGCAGCGGTCGGAGGCGGCGTCGCACAGGGTCCAGGCCCCGCCCCAGGTGCGCGCGCTGCGGGCCTTGAACGGCGGCGGCTGGTCCGAGGCGAAGGAATAGACCACCCGCCGGCCCTTCAGACCCGGCTCCTCGTAGAGCGCCACCGCGTCCACGCCCGGCCGCACGATGGCCGGCCCGACCTTCAGCTTGGGCGCCGGACCGTCGACCGTCTGGCATTTGCTGGCGGGATCGCGCCCCTCGCACAGGGTCCAGACGCCGACGCTCTTGGCGCTGTGGGCGTCGAAGGCCTGGCGAGCGGTGTCCGCGGCCGCGTGGAAGGTGACGTGGCGGCCGGTGAAGCCGGCCTTCTCATAGAGCGTCAGGCTGGCGGGGCGGGATGGGGTCCTGGGGGGCGCAGCCAGGGCCGATCCCGCGGCCAGGGCGCCGAGAACCAGGGCAAAGTGAAAAACCGGCGGGCGCATGGGGTTACGGACGCGAATGAAGGCGCCGGCTAAGCTGCCAGAACGCTCTGAACCTTAGATGAACGGCCGAACTCGCAGCAGGCGGCATTTCACCTCAGGCGGGAATCGCGCGGCGACGCGGCGCCCGCCGAAGCAAAACCTGGTTCAACCGTTGCCTGAGCCGTCGTTTTGGGAGAACGTCGTCATACCGAAATGGGCGTCGGGGACGGTTGGGCATGAGGATTCACGTGATCATCGGCGTGATGATGCTGGGCGTGTGCGGCGGGGCGCTGGCCGGTTGCGGCGCGTCGACCAAGAGCGCCCCGCCCCCCGCCACCTCGTCGATCCCCCCCCTCGGCGCCCACGGGCGACGCCGCCATCATCGCCAGCGCCCTGGACGCCGCCCCGCCGCAGATCGGCAAGGACGCAGCGGTGGTCGTCGTGGGCGACGAGGGCGCCACGCGCACCGTCCGCCGGGGCTCCAACGGCTTCAGCTGCATGGCGGACGATCCCGCCACGCCCGGACCGGACCCCATGTGCGCCGACGCCAATGGCATGGCCTGGCTGATGGCGCTGGAGGCGCACCAGCCGCCGCCTCAGGGCAAGACCGGGCTGATCTACATGCTGAAGGGCGGGGTCGACGCCTCCAACACCGATCCCTTCGCCTCCAAGCCCGCCCCGGGCGCCGACTGGGTGCGCACCGGCCCGCACGTGATGGTGGTGGGGGACCCGGCGATCCTCAAGGACTATCCGGGCGGTCCCAGGCCCGACACCGCCCTGCCCTATGTGATGTACGCCGGCACGCCCTACGCCCACCTGATGGCGCCGGTGGGCTAGGGGCGGATCCATGACGCCGAGGTCCGCTTCCGGTCGCGATAGCGACGGCAGCGTTCGACCCATAGCGGAAGTTTCCGCCCTGTGTTGCACTGAGCGCTGTGGGCGGGGCTTGGGGCGCGGCTATGAGTGACGAGTGGGACTTCTACTTCCTTCGTGTAGACCACCAGCCCGCGTCCATTTTCCTCGACATGGGCATCGCCCGCTCGGCGCCAATCTCGGGCTTCGAGAAGGCCGCATACCTGCGCGTCTGGATGAACAACCCGCGCCCGGATGGTCTTTCAAGTCAGGAAGAATACGAATCTCTGGTTACCTTGGAAGAGGCGATCACCACTTCCGTCGACGAAGGTGGAGCAACGACGTATGTCGGCAGGAATACATCGTCCGGGCGTCGAGACTTCTTCTTCTACACCCGTGAACCTTCGGTGTTCAGCGAGCGAGCATTGGCAGCCATGTCAAATTTCGGCGAATATAAAGCCGAAATCGGAATACGGGACGACCCGGAGTGGAGTGTCTATTTCGATTTCCTCTACCCGAGCGCCGATGAAAAACAGCGGATGGCCAATCGGGGTGTGGTCGAGGCTTTGGGCAAACACGGCGACGACGGCCAAGCATCCCGCCAGATTGACCACTTAATCATTGTCTCCAACCGAGAGCAGGCCGACAGGCTCGCTCGGACGGTTTCCGACCTCGGATTTAAGCTCAAATCGCAAAGTCCGTCCGAGCAGCCGGAGGGAGACTGGTGGGTCGAGTTCGACAGAATCGACGTTCCAGTCGAAATCGATGAGGCGACGATCATGCTGTCGAAGTTGGCGCGCGAGCACGGCGGCGAATACGACGGCTGGGGATGCGGGGCGGTCGGCACCTGAACACTCCGCCTCTGACGGCAACAACCCACCGAGGGTGTGTGAAAACCCCGAAGCAGCTTAGCTTTGCATATCGACGCCACGTCGCGGAGGCAGTCGATGAAGCGCTTCGTCGAGGGTGAGGATCGCCGTCAGGGCGTTCTGCTTCCGGAGTA
>JANWHQ010000135.1 GCA_025450315.1 Caulobacteraceae bacterium | reverse complement strand
GCCGCCCCGGCGCCGGGCCTGCCGGTGGTCTATTTCGGCTCCAAGACCGGCCGCGACGGCATCCACGGCGCCACCATGGCCTCGGCCGAGTTCGACGACGACTCCGACGAGAAACGCCCGACCGTGCAGGTCGGCGATCCCTTCGCCGAGAAGCTGCTGATCGAGGCGACGCTGGAGCTGATGGGCCTGGGCGCGGTGGCCGCCATCCAGGACATGGGCGCCGCCGGCCTCACCTCCTCGTCGGTGGAGATGGCCGGCAAGGGCGGCCTCGGCATGGAGATCGACCTGGACGCGGTGCCCCAGCGCGAGGAGGGCATGAGCGCCTACGAGATGATGCTGTCGGAGAGCCAGGAGCGGATGCTGGCGATCCTGAAGCCCGGCCGCGAGCAGGACGCCTACCGGGTGTTCCGGAAGTGGGGCCTGGACGCGGCGGTGATCGGCTTCACCACCGAGACCGGCCGGCTGGTGCTCAAGCGCCTGGGCGAGGTGGTCTGCGACATCCCGCTCGCCCCGCTCACCGACGACGCGCCCAGTTACGACCGGCCCCAGGCGCCGCCGCCCAAGGCGCCCCGGCTGGATCCGGCCGAGATCCCCGCGCCGGCCGACTGGCGCCAGGCGGTGCTGACCCTGATGGCCTGCCCGGACCTGGCCTCCAAGCGCTGGATCTGGGAGCAGTACGACCATCACGTGATGGCCGACACCCTGGCCGATTCCTCCACCGGCGCGGACGCCGCCCTGGTGCGCGTGCACGGGACCCGCAAGGCCCTGGCCCTGACCTCGGACGTCACCCCGCGCTATGTGGCGTCGGACGCCTATGTGGGCGGCAAGCAGGCGGTGGCCGAGGCCTGGCGCAACCTGACGGCCGTGGGCGCCGATCCCATCGCCATCACCGACAACCTCAACTTCGGCAACCCCGAGCGGCCGGAGGTGATGGCCTCCTTCGTGGCCGCGGTGGAGGGGATGGCCGAGGCCTGCCGGGCGCTGGATTTCCCGGTCGTGAGCGGCAACGTCAGCCTCTACAACGAGACCAACGGCCAGGCCATTCCGCCGACGCCGACGGTGGGGGCGGTGGGCCTCCTGCCCGATTACGGCGCCCGCGCGGGCTACTCGGGGGTGAAGGCCGGCGACGCCCTGGTGCTGATCGGCGAGACCCATGGCGAGCTGGGCTCCAGCCTCTATCTGCGCGAGCTGCTGGGCCGCGAGGACGGCGCGCCGCCGCCGGTGGACCTGGGCCTGGAGCGCCGCCACGGCGACTTCGTGCGCGGGCTGATCCGCCAGGGCCGGGCCGGGGTGGTGCACGACCTGTCGGACGGAGGGCTGGTCTGCGCCGCCGCCGAGATGGCCCTGGCCTCGGGAGTCGGGATCGCCTTGCGCGCCAACTCCGCCGGCCACGCCCACCCCTATCTGTTCGGCGAGGACCAGGCCCGCTACCTGCTGGCCGTGGCCGATCCGGCGCCGGTGCTGGAGGCGGCCAAGGCCGCGGGCGTGCATGCGTCGCTGGCCGGGACGGCGGGCGGCGGCGAATTCTCCTCGCCCGGGCTGTTCGCCATCCCCCTGGCCGAGCTCAGGGCCGCCAACGAGGGCTGGCTGCCGGGCTACATGGGCGGGGCGTCAGCCGCGATCGCGGCCGGCTGAGACCGACCGCCGCCGGCGGCCCGCGCGGCCGATCAGCCAGTGCAGGCCAAGGGCGACGATCGAGGCGATCGAGATCGCCGCGCACAGGGACGAGAACCCCAGGTCGGACAGCGCGCCCACCAGGGCGCCGACCAGGCAGAAGACCAGGGGTGCGACCAGCAGGGAATCGACGATTTTCATCCAGGCCGTCCCGCGCCCATAGGACGAAGTCCGAAATCGGCTCGTCCAAAAGTAGAAGTGCAGGAAAGCTCAAAACGGCGGAAATTTCAACGGCTGCTCAGCTTGTTTCGCCGATCAGGCGACGGCGGCTTGCGCGCGCCGGTCCGGCCGCTCCAGCATCCGCTCGATGGCGGCGTAGAGGGCGTTGGCGGTGATCGGCTTGGGCAGGTGGTAGTCGGCCCCGGCGTCCAGCGCCGCCGTCACCTGGTGGGCCATGGCGTTGGCGGTCAGCGAGATGATCGGCGTGCGGCCGAGGCCGCGCCGAAGCTCCTCCTCGCGGATGCGGCGGATGGCGGTCAGCCCGTCCATCACCGGCATCTGGGTGTCCATCAGCACCACGTCGAAGCCGCCGGGCCCCAGCACCTGCTCCACGGCCTTGCGCCCGTCGTCGACGATGACCAGCTCGGCCACGTCGGCCAGCATCAGCTGCACGACCTTCTGGTTGACCTCGTGGTCCTCGGCCAGCAGCACCCGCGCGGTGCGGTCCAGGCCCGCGCGCGCCGCGTCCGGACCGTCCGTCGTCTCGGCCCGGGGCGCCGCGTCGAGCTCCAGGCGGGCGCGGAAGATGAAGGTCGCCCCCTTTCCGGGCCGCGCCCGGCAATCGATCTGGCCGCCCATCTTCTGGGCCAGGGCGCTGGCGATCGACAGGCCCAGGCCCGTGCCGCCGTAGCGGCGGGTGATGGAGCCGTCGCCCTGCTCGAAGCGGCTGAACAGCCGGGCGCGAACCTCTTCGGAGAAGCCGGGGCCGGTGTCCTGCACCTTGACGCTGATGCGGGCCGAGCCGTCGGCCGCGGGCCGCGAGGCGACGCTGATGCGCACCTCGCCCTCGGAGGTGAACTTGACCGCGTTGGAGATCAGGTTGGACACCACCTGGCGGATCCTCAGGGGATCGCCGGTCAACCGGTCCGGCCCCTTGGGGTCGAACTCGACCTTGAAGTCCACGCCCTTGTCGCGGGCGACCGTCTCGAACAGGAAGGCCGCCGAGCCGATGGTCTGGCGCAGGCTGAAGGGTTCGCAGGAGAGCTGCAGCTGGCCGGCCTCGGCCTTAGCCAGGTCCAGCACGTCGCTGAGGATAGCGGTCAGCGCCTGGCCCGAGCTCAGGATCATCTCGACGATCTCGCGCTGCTGGGACGTCAGCTCCATGCGCGACAAGGCGTCGGCCAGGCCCAGCACCCCGTTCAGCGGCGTGCGGATCTCGTGGCTCATGTTGGCCAGGAACTCGCTCTTGGCCACGCTGGCGGCCTCGGCCCGGGCCAGCGCCTCCTTCAGGGCGTCCTGGGCCAGCTTGCGCTCGGTGACGTCCTCGGAGATCGACAGCAGATAGTCGGGACCGTCCGAATTCCTGATCAGCAGCTTCTTGCGCCGCAGGAACTTGCGGCCGACGGGGGTGTCGACCGGATGGTCCTCGTAGAGCCGCGGCTCGCCCGACTCGATCGCCTCGCGGTCCAGTTCGGCGAAGGCCGCCGCCTGCTCGGGCGGCAGGATCTCGTGCAGGGTGCGGCCGATGTTGCGCCCCTTCTCCAGGGCGAAGATCTCGTCCACCGCCGGATTGGAGATCAGGATGCGGCCGGTCGAGGCGTCCTTGACGGTGATGCCGGCCGGCATGCTGTCGATCACCGTCTCCAGGAAGGCGCGGGTGCGCTGCAGCTCGTCGACCGCCTGCTTCCGCTCGGTGACGTCCTCGGTGATGGTCAGGATGTAGTCGTCGGCGTCGGTGTTCCGGATCAGGGTCTTCAGCTGGTTGATGTAGCGGACGCCGCGCCGGGTGTGGATCGGATCGCCCTCGTAGAAGTGGCTGCCGCCCTCGCGGATCAGCGCGAGCTCGCGTTCGGACATCCGTTGGGCCTGCTCGCCGGAGAACACCTCCTCGTTGGTGCGCCCAAGGTTCTCCTCGGCGGTGTCGAAGCCGAAGATCTCGGTCACCGCCTGGTTGGCCAGCAGCAGCCGCCGGTCCGACGCGCTCTTGACCGTCAGGCCGACCGGGATGTTGTCGATCACCGTCTCCAGGAAGGCGCGGGTGTTCTCCAGCGCCTCCTGGGTGCGCCGGGCGGTGGTGACGTCCTCGCTGATGGCCACGAGGTAGGCCGAGCCGTCGGCGTCCCGGATGGCGGCCTTGGTCTTGCGGATGATCCGCTCGCCCTCGCGGCCCGGCAGGGTGCGGCGCTCCTCGACCACGATGGGCTCGCCGGTCGCAAGCGCCAGGCGATCCTCCTCGGCGATGCTCGCCGCCGCGTCGGGGTCCATCACCTGCTGCACGGTCAGGCCGCGATGGTCGGCCTCGGAGACGCCGTAGAGCTTCTGCATGGCCCGGTTCATCACCAGGACCCGGCCGTCGGCGGCCTTCACCACCATCGGCAAGGGCGAGTTCTCGACGATGATCGAGTTCAGGGCCCGGCTGCGGCGGGCGTCGTCCTGGGCTTCCACCAGGTCGGTCATGTCGCGGGAGATCAAGAGGATGCCGCCGATGCTGCCATCCCGCTCGCGCCAGGGGCTGGCGTTCCAGCACATCCAGCGGACCTCGCCGTTGGGCAACTGCAGCAGCTCCGGCTCGCCGCGCATGTGCTCGCCGGCCAGCACGCGCTGGTGGGCGGCCTTGAACTTCTCGGTGTCGGGCGCGGCCTCGTAGGAGGTCATGCCGATCAACTGCTGGCCCGGGAAGGCCAGGTCGGCGATCCACTGCGGGCTGACGGCCAGGAAGCGGAGCTCGTTGTCGGTCATGGCCACGGCCAGGGGCGTGTTCTCGACGAAGGCCCTGATCGCTTCCAGCTCGGTGGGGCGGCGCGCGGCGGCGCGCGGCTTGCGCGCGGCGGCCTTGGCGCTTGTTGCGGAGACGCCCATCTGGACCGTCCTCCCCCCGAGGGCTGACCCTGGAGCATCCGTTTCCGGCCTTAAGATTTGGTGTGACCGGGGTTATGCGAGCCCATGCCGGCGAGCCCGGCCGGGCGCCTGGCCGGGCTTTCTTAAGCTTTTTGGGTTCTGTTCCGCCGCGACATCCGCTTGTCTGTCGCCATGCCGATTTCCCAGCAAGAACTTCACACGCGTCTGCAGGACGCCTTTCCCGACGCCGAGATCGCCATCCAGGACCTGGCGGGCGACGGCGACCACTATCGCGCGCGCATCGTCTCGGAGGCGTTCCGGGGCCTGAGCCGCGTGCGCCAGCATCAGCTCGTCTACCAGGCTTTGGGCGGCAGGGTCGGCGGCGAGATCCACGCCCTAGCGCTGGAAACCCTGGCGCCCCCGGAGAGCCGAGGCATGCTCTGATGCGCTATCGGCCCCTGGGCGCGCGCGGGCAGGTGGTTTCGGCCGTCTCCCTGATCCTTCAACCGGACCCCTCGCCTCGCCGGCCGGGCGACTGGGTGTCCCTGATCTACACGGCGCTGGAATGCGGGATCAGCGGCTTCGAGATCCGCGGCCTTGACCCGGTGCTGGGCGAGGGCGTGGCCCACGCCATGAACGCGGTGGACCGGCGGCTGGTGTTCGTGGCCCTGAGGCTCGGCCTGCGGCAGGGCCGCCAGGCGTCGCTGACCACCGTGGGCGGCCAGGTCCAGGGCGCCTTGGCCGCCACCGGGCTGGACTATCTGGACGCGGTGCTGATGGAGCCGCCCGCCGCTCTGACGCCGGAGGGGATCAAGGAGCTCGCCGCCCTCAAGTCGGCGGGCCTGGTGCGCGCGCTGGGCGTGGCGGGAACCGACGAGAGCATCGAAGCCCTGGTGAGCGGCGGCAAGCTGGACATCCTGGCCACCGAATATTCGCTGCTGTCCGGCTGGACCGAGCGCCGGCGGGTGAGGGCGGCGGGGGCCTGCGACATGGGCGTGATCGCCTACGCCAGCTTCCCCAAGGAACAGCTCGAGCGGCTGATGCAGACCCGGCCCAAGGACCGCGCCAACCCGCTTGCCGGCGCCGGGGGCTATGGCTTCCTGGAGAACACCAAGGACTGGACCTGCGAGGACCTGTGTCTGGCCTACGCCCTGACCGAGCCCAGCCTGGCCTCGGTGCTGGTCCGCGCCCAGTCGATCGACCACCTGGAGCGGCTGGCCGCGGTGCCCGACCGCGAGCTGCCGCCGGCGGTGGCGGCCCAGATCGAAATGGCGCGCTTTTCGTCGCTGGCCGAGGCGGAGGCCCGCCGCACGGCTTGACCGGCGAGGTGCGGGCGCCTAGCTGATGCACCTGTCCTCAGAGGGTCTTGCCGTGACCGACTCGCCCGTAGCCCCTTCGCCCGTCCACGCCTTCATCGCCGACACGGTGAACGAGAACCCCGTCGTGCTGTTCATGAAGGGCAACGCCGAACAGCCCCAGTGCGGATTCTCGGCCCTGGTGGTGCAGATCCTCGACCACATGGGGGTCGACTACGCCACGGTGAACGTGCTGGCCAACGACGAGATCCGCCAGGGCATCAAGACCTATTCCGACTGGCCGACCATCCCCCAGCTCTATGTGAAGGGCGAGTTCGTCGGCGGCTGCGACATCGTCAAGGAGATGTTCCAGGCCGGCGAGCTGAAGCCGTTCCTGGTCGAGCAGGGCGTGCTGGAGGCGGAATAGCCGGTTGCGGGCGCGAAAAAGGGGCCCGCCGTGGCGAGCCCCTTCGAAATCGCCGTCTGAAGGCCCGCTTTAGGAAGCGTAGTATTCGATGACCAGGTTGGGCTCCATCCGCACCGGATAGGGCACTTCGGCCAGATCGGGCGTGCGCACGAACTTGGCCTGCAGGTGCTTGGCGTCGACCTCGATGTAGTCGGGTGTCTCCCGCTCTCCCGACTGCTGGGCTTCCAGGATCAGGGCCATGTTGCGCGAGCGCTCGCGCACCTCGACGACGTCGCCGGGCTTGACCTGGTAGGAGGCGATGTTCACCCGCCGGCCGTTCACCTGGATGTGGCCGTGGTTGACGATCTGGCGCGAGGCGAAGGGGGTGGGGGCGAACTTGGCGCGGTAGACCACCGCGTCCAGCCGCGATTCCAGCAGCCCGATCAGGTTCTCGGAGGTGTTGCCCTTGCGGCGCGCGGCCTCGGTGTAGATCTTCTGGAACTGCTTTTCGGTGATGTTGCCGTAGTAGCCCTTGAGCTTCTGCTTGGCGCGCAGCTGCAGGCCAAAATCCGAGACCTTCGACTTGCGGCGCTGGCCGTGCTGGCCGGGGCCGTAGGACCTTTGGTTGATCGGCGACTTCGGTCGACCCCAGAGGTTCTCGCCCATCCGGCGGTCGATCTTGTACTTGGCGCTATGGCGCTTGGACATGGATGTCCCTTTTCGCACTCGACGCGGGCCGGCTGCTCCAGGATCGGAGCGGCGATCTCAACGGCGGCTTCGCGTCACCCGTCATGGATTCCCACGCCGCCGGACGGGTCCGGCCGCGGGAAAGCGGGGTGTATGGAGATTGGGGACGCGAGAGTCAACTTCCCCTGGCTACCGTCATTCGCGGGCTTGTCCCGCGAACCCATGAACGCCGATGTCGCCGGTGAGCGCAGGGTAAAGGTCCTCCCAATGCGGGTCCTCCCGCTCAATCAGATTGATCTTCCATTCGCGTTTGTACCGCTTGAGCGCGTTTTCGCGCCGGATCGCATGGGCCATAGTCTCGTGTGGTTCGAACCACACCAGCCGAGTCAGCCCGTACCTTTGGGTAAAGCCCGGAAGACGTTGCTCTTTATGTTGGCCTACGCGCGCAAACAATTGACTCGTGACGCCGATATAGAGGGTCCCATGCTTGCGGTTCGACATCATGTAGACCGCGATGAAGCGGTTGAAGAGATCGCGCGTACCCATGGCCGAGCTTGGCGCTCATGGGTTCGCGGGACAAGCCCGCGAATGACGGTGATCAGGGATCTGATCGCTTCTTCGCCGCCAGCTTCTCCAGCACCTTGCCGCGGCCCTTGGAGAGGGCGGTGATCACGCCGCGCAGGGTGCGGACCTCCTGGTCGGAGAGGCCGGCGCGGGTGAAGATGGCCCTCAGGTTGTTGATCATGCTGGGCGTCTTCTCGGGCGGGTGGAAGAAGCCCGAGGCGTGCAGCTCGCCCTCGAGCTGGCCGTAGAGCCCCTCCAGCGCCGCCTGCCCGGCGGGCGGCGCCTGGTTCTGGTCGAACCGCGCCGAGGGCCGGTCCAGCACCGCCATGCGCCATTCGTAGGCGGTGACGATCACCGCCTGGCCGAGGTTCAGCGAGCGGAACTTCTCGTCGACCGGGATGGTGATCACCCCCTGGCAGAGCGCGATGTCGCGGGTCTCCAGGCCGGCCCGCTCGCCGCCGTAGAGGATCCCGACCCTGCGGCCGGCGGCGGCGGCGGCGTGCAGCTCGGCGGCGGCTTCGCGCGGCGTCAGGATCGGCAGGCGCAGTTCGCGGGGCCGCGCGGTGGTGGCCAGCACCAGCTGCAGGTCGGCGATGGCGCCCTCCAGCCGCGCGAACACGCCGGCCCGCTCCAGCGGCCAGGTCGCGCCCGAGGCCGTCGCCCAGGCCCGCTCCTGGGGCCAGCCGCCGCGCGGGCGCACCAGCCTGAGGTTGGACAGCCCGAAGTTGGCCATGGCCCTGGCCACCGCGCCGATGTTCTCGGCCAGCTGGGGCTCGTTCAGGATGACGACGGGGGCGGTGAAGTCGTATTCGGACATGCTATCGGGGTGCTGACACGCGAGGACTTAGAGGCCGATGCCGGAACTGTCACGCGATCAGGCCGAGCGCCTGGCCATCCGCGAGGTGGTGGAGAACTGGGCCGTCTGGCGCGACGCCGGCGACTGGGAGCGCTTCGCCACCTGCTGGCACGACGACGGGCGGATGATGGCCACCTGGTTCCAGGGTTCGGCCTCCGAGTTCATCAAGGTCTCGCGCGAGGGCTTCGAGCGGGGGGTGTCGATCCTGCATTTCCTGGGCGGCAGCTCGATCGACGTCGAGGGCGAGCGGGCCGTCGCCCAGACCAAGATGACCATCAACCAGCGCGCCCTGGTCCACCGGGTGCTGGTGGACGTGGTCTGCACCGGCCGCTTCTACGACTTCATGGAGAAGCGCCCAGTCTCCGGCGGGGAGTCCCGCTGGGGCGTGGTGCTGCGCCAGCCGATCTACGAGAAGGACCGCATGGATCCGGTCGACCCGGCCGTCCGGCTCGAGCTGGACCAGGAGATCCTGAGCCGCTTTCCCGCCGGCTATCGCCACCTGGCCTATCTGCAGACCGACGTGGGCTTCAAGGTGAAGCCCGACATGCCGGGCCTGACCGGCGCGGAGGTCGAGGCGCTCTATGCCCGCGGCCAGCGGTGGCTGGCCGGCGGAAGCTGCGACTGACGGATCTCTTTGCTACCGTCATGGCCGGGCTTGTCCCGGCCACCCATGAACGCCGTCGAAGGTGAGTGCGCATGGGTTCGCGGGACAAGCCTGCGAATGACGGTAGATAGAGGGTGGGAGCGGGGCGTCGGGTCTTCCGGCCGTCATCGCCAGAGTCTATAGGCTGCGCGCCTCATCGCCCGCGCTCCGGAGAGCCTTCAGCCCATGGCCAAGATCAAGGTGCAGAACCCCGTCGTCGACATCGACGGCGACGAGATGACCCGCATCATCTGGAAGCTGATCAAGGACAAGCTGATCTTCCCCTACCTGGACATCGAGCTCGACTACTTCGACCTGTCGGTCGAGAAGCGCGACGAGACCGACGACCAGATCACCATCGACGCGGCCGAGGCCACCAAGAAGTGGGGCGTGGCGGTCAAGTGCGCCACCATCACCCCCGACGAGGGGCGGGTGAAGGAGTTCGGCCTCAAGCAGATGTGGAAGTCGCCCAACGGCACCATCCGCAACATCCTGGGCGGGGTGATCTTCCGCGAGCCGATCATCTGCAAGAACGTGCCGCGGCTGGTGCCGGGCTGGACCAAGCCGATCATCATCGGCCGCCACGCCTATGGCGACCAGTACCGCGCCACCGACTTTTTGGTGCCGGGCAAGGGCCGGCTGACCCTGACCTGGACCGGCGAGAACGGCGACAGGATCGAGCGCGACGTGTTCGACTTCCCCGGCTCGGGCGTGGCCATGGCCATGTACAACCTCGACGCCTCGATCCGCGACTTCGCCCACGCCTCGTTCCGCTACGCCCTGGCGCGCAACTATCCGCTCTACCTGTCCACCAAGAACACCATCGTCAAAGCCTACGACGGCCGCTTCAAGGACATCTTCCAGCAGGTCTACGAGGCCGAGTTCAAGGACCAGTTCGCCGCCGCGGGCCTCACCTACGAGCACCGGCTGATCGACGACATGGTGGCCGCCTCGCTGAAGTGGTCGGGCGGCTATGTCTGGGCCTGCAAGAACTACGACGGCGACGTGCAGTCCGACACGGTCGCCCAGGGCTATGGCTCGCTGGGCCTGATGACCTCGGTGCTGATGACGCCCGACGGGCGCACGGTGGAGGCCGAGGCCGCCCACGGCACCGTCACCCGCCACTACCGCCAGCACCAGCGCGGCGAGCAGACCTCGACCAATTCGGTGGCCTCGATCTTCGCCTGGACCCGGGGCCTGGCCCACCGCGCCAAGCTGGACGACAACGCCGAGCTGGCCCGCTTCGCCTCGACCCTGGAGAAGGTCACGGTCGATACGGTGGAATCGGGCTCCATGACCAAGGACCTGGCCCTGCTGGTGGGCGACCGCCAAGCGTGGCTGACCACCGAGGGTTTCTTGGATAAGGTGGCCCAGAACCTCGAGAAGGCCCTGGCCGCCTAGCCGGGCCGGAGGTGGGTGAGGCGATGCGGTTCGGCACCCTGCTCCTGATCGTCTTGCTGGCCGCGGTCGGCTATTTCGTCACCGCCCCCTGGTGGACGTTCCGCTCGCTGCGCGACGCGGCGCGCAACAACGACCAGCCGGCGCTGGCGCGGGTGATCGACTACGATTCGGTCCGCGACGGCCTGGCCGCCCAGATCGCCGGCCGTCCGCCGCCGCCGCCGGCGCCCAGCGTCTGGAACGACCCGGTGGGCGCGGTGAAGCACTTCTTCACGCCGCCGCCGGCCGCGCCGCCGCAGACCGAAGGCTATCTGTCGGCCCGCTCGATCGCCGCCATGGCCGACGGGCGCCGCAGAGCCGACGGCCCCGCGCCGTCCGGCCGCGAGCCGTTCCCGACCATCGCCTTCTGGGGTCCCGACCGCTGCCGCATCAACGTCAACGACCCCGACGACAGGGCGCGCAAGACCGAGTTCGTGTTCGAGCGGAAGGGGATCTTCAGCTGGAAGCTCGAGCGCATCGTGCTGCCCACGCGCAAGGCCGCGCCCGCCGCCGCCCCCAAGCACGCCCCGGCATGAGCAAGGGTCTCGGCGTCCTCGTCGCGCTGGCCTTGATCGCGGTGGCCGCGGTCTATGCGGCCTCGCCGCTCTATGCCTTCCATCAGCTGAAGGCGGCGGCCGAGAGCGGCGACCGCGAGCGGCTGGAGGCCATGGTCGACTTCCCCGCCGTGCGCGACGACTTGAAGCGCCAGGTCGACTCCAAGGCCACCAGGCTGGCCCGCCGGGCCCAGGGCGTCGGCTATCCGATCGCCGCAGTGCTGGGCGCGCTGGGCGCCGCCATCGGCGACCGCGCCATCGACAGGCTGGTCACCCCCGAGGCCATCAGCGCCATGGTCCGGTACGGCGAGACCCCGCGCGAGCGCCACAAGGACGCCGCGGCCAAGGGCGGCGCCGCCGACCAGGCCGAGCCCCAGGGGACCCGGGTGCGCGGCGCCTATCTCAGCCCCGACCGGTTCCGCTTCCGGGTGTCGCCCGCGGCCCAGCCGGACCGCGGCGTCGACCTGATCATGGAGCGCCACGGCCTGTTCTCGTGGCGGCTCGAGGCCATCGAACTGCCGAAGTAGCGGCGTCGATCCGTTCATCATCAACGAGAAAAAGGAGACCCCATGATTTCCCACCTGATGCTTGGCGCCAACGATCCGGACGCGTCGGCCGCCTTCTTCGAAGCGGTGCTGGCCCCCCTGGGCTACAAGCGCGCCTTCGAGATGGCCGGCCGCGTGGGCTTCAGCTGCGGCGAGGGCAAGCCGCCCCTGATCGTCGGCAAGCCGGGCGACGGCGGCGAGGCCACCTTCGGCAACGGGACCATGATCGGCTTCCGCACCACCGATCCGGAGACGGTCCAGAAGGCCCACGCGGCCGGTCTGGGCGCCGGCGGCACGGACGAGGGTGCGCCGGGCCCGCGCCCGATGGGCCCTCCGGGCACCTACGCCGCCTATCTGCGCGACCCGTCGGGCAACAAGATCGGCATCTTCTGCACCGTCGCGAGCTGATCGTCCGGTTGGGCCTTCGATCGGCTTCCCTCCCCCCTCGAGGGGGGAGGGACCGAGGGAGGGGGGCGGCGCGGCGCTTCAGCTCGAAAGCCGTGCCGCCGCCGCGTGGGGCCCCGCCGTTCGAGCCATGTCCGGGCCCTTCTGGCCGGCGGCTTCCAACTCGGCCTCGGGCGCCGGCTGATCGGACTCCGGTTGGGCCTTCACGAGCCCTGGCGGGAGGTCAGCCCTGCAGGGCGGCCCGGACGGCGTCCAGGCCCGCCTGGGCCTTGGCCGCGTCGGGGGCGCCGCCCTGGGCGAAGTCGGGCTTGCCGCCGGCGCCCTGGCCGCCCATGGCCAGCACCGCCGCCCGCGCCAGGGCCGCCGCGTCCAGGCGGCCGACCAGGTCGGGCGTCAGGGCCACGGCGATGGCGGCCTTGCCCTCGTTGGTGGAGACATAGGCCGCGACGCCCGAGCCCAGCTGCTTGCGCGCGTCGTCGACCACCCC
This sequence comes from Caulobacteraceae bacterium, assembly GCA_025450315.1. GTDB lineage: Bacteria > Pseudomonadota > Alphaproteobacteria > Caulobacterales > Caulobacteraceae > JANWHQ01. The sequence continues at coordinate 4,244 of JANWHQ010000135.1, read as the reverse complement.
GCGCAGGTCCTTGGGCGGCACGCCGTCCAGCAGGCGGGCGACGAGCTGGACCCCGTTGATCTCTTCCACCGTGGAGGCGGCCGCGCCGCCGCCGCCCAGGGCCAGCTTGCGCTTGGTCTCGGCCAGCTCGCGCTCGAGGGCGCGCCGTTCGCCCACCAGGGCCTCGACGCGGGCGCCGAGCTCGGAGACGGGGACCTTGAACTGCTCGGCCAGGGCGCGGGCGGCATTGGCCTGGTCCAGCAGGAAGCGGCGGGCCGGCTCGCCGGTCAGGGCCTCGATGCGGCGCACGCCGGCCGCCACGCCGCCTTCGGAGACCACCTTGAACAGGGCGATGTCGCCGGTGCGCGCCACGTGGGTGCCGCCGCAGAGCTCGATGGAATAGGCGCCCTGGCCGTCCAGCCCGCGGCCGAGCGTCAGCACCCGCACCTCCTCGCCGTACTTCTCGCCGAACAGGGCCATGGCGCCCTCGGCCATGGCCTGCTGCGGCGCCATCAGGCGGGTGTCGGCGGCGAGGTTCTGGCGCACCACCGCGTTCACCTCCGCCTCGATCCGGTCGATCTGCTCGTGGGTGAGGGGGGCGCCATGGGAGAAGTCGAAGCGGATGCGCTCGCCGTCCACCATCTGGCCCTTCTGGGCGACGTGGGGGCCCAGCACGTTGCGCAGGGCCGCGTGCAGCAGGTGGGTGGCGGAGTGGTTGGCGCGGGTGCGCTGGCGGCGCTCGGCGTCGACCTCCAGGCGCACGCGCTCGCCCTCGGCGAGCCGGCCCTGGCCGATCCTGACGATGTGGGCGCTGAGGTCGCCGGCGCGCTTCTGCACGTCGATCACCTGGCCCTGGCCGCCCGGCCAGTCGATCCGGCCCTGGTCGCCGGCCTGGCCGCCGCTCTCGGCGTAGAATGGCGTGCGGTCGGCCAGCACCTCGACGGTCTGGCCCGCCTCGGCCGCGTCGACCTGCTCGCCGCCGATCACCAGCGCCAGCACCTCGCCGGACCCCTCGACCGCCTCGTAGCCGGTGAACCGGGTGGGGCCCAGCCGGTCGCGCAGGGTCAGCCAGACCGCGCCCTGGGCCTTCTGGCCCGAGCCGGTCCAGGCCTCGCGGGCCCGCGCCCGCTGCTCGTCCATGGCCGCCTCGAAGCCGTCGGTGTCGACGGTCAGGCCCTTGGCCCGCACCGCGTCCTGGGTGAGGTCGAGCGGGAAGCCATAGGTGTCGTAGAGCTTGAAGGCGGTCTCGCCGGGCAGCACCCCGCCGGCCTCCAGCCCGCTCGTCGCCTCTTCCAGCAGGGTCATGCCGCGGCCCAGGGTGCGCTGGAAGCGTTCCTCCTCCTCGCGCAGGGTGGCCTCGATCATGGCCTTGGCGCGCACCAGCTCCGGATAGGCCGCGCCCATCTCCTCGATCAGCACCGGCGCTAGGCGGTGCATCAAGGGCTCGCTGGCCCCCAGCAGGTGGGCATGGCGCATGGCCCGCCGCATGATCCGGCGCAGCACATAGCCCCGCCCCTCGTTGGAGGGCGAGACGCCGTCGGCCAAGAGGAAGCTGGACGAGCGCAGGTGGTCGGCGATGACCCGGTGCGAGGCGGCCTTGTCGCCCTCGGCCCTGGCGCCGGTGAGGGCCTCGGAGGCCGAGATCAGGGTGCGGAACAGGTCGGTCTCGAAGACGCTGTGCACGCCTTGCAGCACGGTGGTGATCCGCTCCAGCCCCATGCCGGTGTCGATGGACGGCTTGGGCAGGGGCGCGCGCGCCCCGCCCTCGGCCTGGTCGAACTGCATGAACACCAGGTTCCAGATCTCGACGAAGCGGTCGCCGTCTTCCTCGGGCGAGCCGGGCGGGCCGCCGGCGACGCTTGGGCCGTGGTCGAAGAAGATCTCCGAGCAGGGGCCGCAGGGGCCGGTGTCGCCCATCGACCAGAAGTTGTCGGTGGTGGCGATGCGGATGATCCGCTCGTCGGGCAGGCCGGCGATCTTCTTCCAGAGGCCCGCGGCCTCCTCGTCCTCGGCGTAGACGGTGACGGTCAGCCGGTCCCTGGGCAGGGCGAAGTCGCGGGTCACCAGCGTCCAGGCCAGCTCGATCGCGCCTTCCTTGAAGTAGTCGCCGAAGGAGAAATTCCCCAGCATCTCGAAGAAGGTCAGGTGGCGGGCGGTGTAGCCGACGTTGTCCAGGTCGTTGTGCTTGCCGCCGGCCCGGACGCACTTCTGCGAGGAGGTGGCGCGGGGATGGGGCGGCGTTTCGGCGCCGGTGAAGACGTTCTTGAACGGGACCATGCCGGCGTTGACGAACATCAAGGTGGGATCGCTCTCGGGCACCAGCGGCGCGGAGGCCACGATCCGGTGGTCGTGGCCCGAGAAGTAGCCCAGGAAGGCGCTGCGGATGTCGTTCATGCTCGGCATGGGCGCCATATAGAGGCGGGGCCGGCCCCCGTCCATTTCAGCAGGCCGATCGGGGCGGAGAGACGCGCCGGATGACGCCGATGCGGGCGTTGTGGGCCGGCGGGGCGAGGGCGCGGCGGGGGCCGGGCGAGAGCGCGGGGCAGGGGGCGGTTGGGACGAAGGAACGCCCGGCCCTGGGCGGCAGGACCGGGCGTTCGCCGAGGCGGATCGGGGCTGAGGCGGGCTGGGTCGCAGGCCCGCCCCGGCCGCCCGGGAGGCCGGATCGGCGCGGGCGGCGCCGCGCCGGGGTCGCCTGGGGCCTAGGCTTCGTCCTCGTCGGCGGTGGGGCCGACCAGCAGCTCCTCGACGATCTGGCCGGCGTTCCTGCGCACCGCCTGCTCGATCTCGGCGGCCATGTCGGGATTGGCCTTGAGGAACTCGCGGGCGTTGTCGCGGCCCTGGCCGATGCGCTGGGAGTTGTAGGAGAACCAGGAGCCCGACTTCTCCACCACCCCGGCCTTGACGCCCAGGTCGATGATCTCGCCCAGCTTGGAGATGCCCTGGCCGTACATGATGTCGAACTCGACCTCGCGGAACGGCGGGGCCACCTTGTTCTTGACCACCTTCACCCGGACGGCGTTGCCGACGATCTCGTCGCGGTTCTTCACCGAGCCGGTGCGGCGGATGTCCAGGCGCACCGAGGCGTAGAACTTCAGCGCGTTGCCGCCGGTGGTGGTCTCGGGCGAGCCGTACATCACCCCGATCTTCATGCGGATCTGGTTGATGAAGATCACCAGGGTGTGGGTCTTGGAGATCGAGGCGGTGAGCTTGCGCAGGGCCTGGCTCATCAGCCGGGCCTGCAGGCCGGGCAGGGAATCGCCCATCTCGCCCTCGATCTCGGCGCGCGGCGTCAGGGCCGCCACCGAATCGATCACGATCACGTCCACGGCGTTGGAGCGCACCAGGGTGTCGCAGATCTCCAGGGCCTGCTCGCCGGTGTCGGGCTGGGAGACCAGCAGCTCGTCCAGGTCCACCCCCAGCTTGTGGGCGTAGGAGGGGTCCAGCGCATGTTCGGCGTCGATGAAGGCGCCGGTGCCGCCGTTCTTCTGCACCTCGGCCACCACGTGCAGGGCCAGGGTGGTCTTGCCCGAGCTCTCGGGCCCGTAGATCTCGACCACCCGCCCCTTGGGCAGGCCGCCGATGCCGAGCGCCAGGTCCAGGCCCAGCGACCCGGTCGACACCGATTCGATCTCGACGATCTTGCCCTTGTCGCCCAGCTTCATCACCGAGCCCTTGCCGAAGGCCCGATCGATCTGGCTCAGCGCCGCTTCGAGCGCGCGCTTCTTTTCGCCTTCGTCCCGTTCCACGAGCCTCAACACCGACTGGTTCATGATCGCCGCTCCCTTATGTCACGATTCCAGACGGCGTCCCCCGCCAGCCTCATGACCGTGAGGCGGCAATGTACATGATTTGTTCCGGTTGGCAATATGTTCTCATTTTGGCGCGATGTTCCCTTTTGCAAACCCGCCGACTGTGCTAGTGTAACCACATCAAGGGGTTACATCGATGACTAGCGCTCTTTCCGCTCCGCACTTCCACAACGAAGAAGCCGCCATCGCCTACGTCGAGGCGAGGGTTTGGCCACATGGGCCGTTCTGCCCGCACTGCGGGTGCGTGGATCGAATCAGTTCGATCAAGGCCAATCCTGAGAAGCGCGTCCGCCTTGGCCTGAAGAAGTGCGGCCACTGCAAGAAGCAGTTCACCGTCAAGGTCGGGACCGTGTTCGAACAGTCCCATGTGCCCCTGAACATCTGGCTTCAGGCGATTGCGCTGATGACCTCATCCAAGAAGGGCTTCAGCACTCAGCAGCTGCACCGCATCCT
>JANWHQ010000134.1 GCA_025450315.1 Caulobacteraceae bacterium | reverse complement strand
CGGCGCCGTCGAGCGCGCCCGCGCCCGCCCCGGCCAGCGCCGCGCCGCACTGATCCTGCCCTGACGGAGGCCGGCCCCAGGGGCGGCCTCCGTTCCAAACGCCGGCCGGACGTGCGAAAAGCGCACGCCATGTGGACCTTGCGTGCGGCCGTCGTCGCCTGTCTCGCCCTCGTCGCCCTACCCCTGACCGCCGGGGCGTCCGAGCGCGACATCTACACCTACGATCCGGCCTCGGCGGCGGCGCGCCAGCTGACCGACACCGGCCTCAGCTTCCAGTTCGAAAGGGGGCTGCTGGGGGCCGTGCGCGTGCAGCGGATCATCCAGACCGGCGACATCGGCGCGGCCGATCTCAAGCCGGCCTCGGAGGCCGTCCTCGGCCGCGGCGGCCTGAAGACCGCCCTGGGCGCCCAGCGCCCGGCCGGCGCCCTCTATGAGATCCTGCCCAAGGACGAGGGCATATCCTTCGTCCATGCCATCTGTCCCGGCGCCGACAAGGCCTGGCTGCTGATCGGCCGGCTCGAACGCTTCCGGAACCTCGAGCTGCAGGCGGTGGGGCGCAGCGCCAAGGACGCCTCGGCGCACGTCTGTTCCAACATGGACTTCAGCTTCCGAAGCGACCTGCGCCTGCCCGACAAGGACGAGCTTCCGCCCCCCCATCTGATGGGACACGGTCCGAACTGATCCCGATCGGCCGGGAGGCCATCGATGCCCAGATCCGCTATCGCCCTCGGCCGCCGGCCCGGCCTCCTCGTCGCAGGGGCGGCCGCCGCCCTGCTGACGGCCTGCGCCACCGCCGAGAAGTTCGACGCCGCCAGCGACATCCGCGCCTTCCTAGTGGCGGTGCGCGACGGGGACCGGACCACGTTCGACGCCCACGTCGACAAGCCGGCGCTGAAGGCCAACCTCAAGGCCCGGCTGCTGGCCGCCAAGGCCTCGAGCCACGGGGTGCAGAGCCGCGAGGCGGTGGCGGCGCTGTTGGCGGGTCCGCTGGTGAGCGTGGCGGTCGACGCCCTGGCGCGGCCGGTGGTGTTCCGCGCCGCCGCCGAGCTGGCCGGCTATGGCCCGGACACCCGCATCCCCGGGCCCCTGGTGCTGGGCCAGGATCTGCAGCCCATGCCCGACGATCGGGTCTGCGCCCTGATCCGCCACCGCTGCGCCTTCGTGTTCAAACGCGAGGAGGGCGTGTGGAAACTGATCGATTTCGAGGGCGACCTCGATCTTCTGACCCGGCCCGGCGGCGGGCGGTAGACCGCGTTCCAAAAAGTGGGAGCCGGTTTTCGGAGAAGACGCGCGTCGATACAAAGACCTGGAGCGGGCGACCTGATTCCATCAGATCGCAACCCGCGCCAGGGTTCAGGCGGCGCGGAAGGCGCCGTCGGCCGCCGGCCGTTCCAGCGCCGCGTTCATGGCTTCCAGGAGCCGCTCGGGCTTGATGGGCTTTTCCACCACGCTGATCATGCCGGAGGCGATATAGGCCGTGGCGTCGTCGGGATCGGCGTTGGCGGTGAGGGCGATGATCGGCACCTGACCGGCGGCGCCGGGCAGCTTGCGGATGTTGCGGGTGGCTTCCATGCCATCCATGCGCGGCATCTTGATGTCCATCAGGATCAGGTCGAAGCGGCCGCTTCGCGCTGCCTCGACCGCCTCTTCGCCGTCCTCGGCGGTTTCGGAGGTGCAGTCGAACATCTCGCACAGGCCCTCGGCGACCATGCGGTTGGTGGCGTTGTCGTCGACCACCAGCACGTGGATGCCGCGGGCGCGCACCCCTTCCCCGGCCAGGCTGTCGGCCGACTTCTGCTCGATCAGGCCGGCCATCAGCTCGAAGGCCACGGTGACGCCTTCGCCGACGTTGCTGTCGGCGCGGATCACCCCGCCCATGGCCTCGATGATCCGGCGCGAGAGGGCGGGCCCGAGGCCGGTCCAGCCGGCGCGGACCTTCTCCTGCGAGAGGGCCGTGGGTTCGAAGATGCGGGCCAGATGCTCGGGCTCCAGCCCCGGGCCGCCGTCGCGCACGCGGCCTTCCAGCCGCACGCCTTCGGGAGACACCCGGGCCTTGAGGCTGGCCTCCACGGCGCCCCGGCGGGTGGTCTTCACCGCCGCGGTGATCAGGTTGTCGAACACCTGGCGCAGGCGCGCCCCGTCGACCATCACCTCCAGGTCCGGATCGCCGTCGTAGGAGACCAGCACCGCGACCTCGCTGGACCGCTGCTGCCAGCTCGACTGGACGTCGTCCACGGTGGCGCGCAGCGAGGTGGGCGCGGGCTTGGCTTCCAGCCGGCCGGTCTCGCCCATGGCCAAGTCGATGGCCTCGGCCAAGAGCCGGAGCAGGCCCTCGGTGGAGCCGACGATGGTGCGCACATAGGCTTGGGCGTCGGCGGTCAGGGGCTGGCGCTGCAGCAGGTCGGCGACGGCCAGGATGCCGCTCATCGGGGTGCGGATCTCGCGGCCCAGCATCTCCACGAACTCGCGGCGGATGTCGGCCTCGGAGTCGCCCGCGGCCTTGGCCTGCAGCACCTTGAGCAGGGACGTGCGGGTGATCAGCCCGGCGTAACGGTCGTTCTCGAGCAGGACCACGGCTTCGCCGCAGCCGCCGTCGGCGAGCAGGGTGGCCAGGGCCTCGTCGGCGGGCGAGTCGGCGTCCAGAGTGCGGGGCGCGGCCATCAGTCGCGCCACCGGCGCGCTGGCGGTGTCCAGACCCGTGTCGGCGGCCAGGATCACCTCGCGCGCGGCCACGCCCTGGAGGCGTCCGCCCTCGACCACCGCGAGCGCCTGGAGCGTCGGATCGGCGTTGAAACGCTCCTGGGCCGCGGCGATCGAGGCGCCGGCTTCGATCGGCTGGGGCCGCTCGGCCCAATGCGCGATGCTGGTCATCGGTGCGGACGCTCTTCCGGGTCTGGAGCGCCACACTGCACGCGTTAAGTTTTAGATCGGTTAAGCGACAACCGGTGGTGAATCGGCTCTCGCATCACCTTTCGGCGGCCGCCAGGGCAGGAAAGCCGCGTCCGACAGCTCCGCATCGCCAGGACGCAGGGGATCTCGCAGGGGCGTCGTTGGCGCCGGCGGCCAGCCGCTCGCCCACCGCCTCGGCGCCGCCCGCTTCGGCCTTCTCTGCCTCCGGCCGGGTCGTGTAGAGGATGACGATCTCCGGCATGGGCGGGCCGCCTGGCGCATTGCCCGCCGGTCGGATGGAATCCGTCGCAGATGAGCCAACCCCCGCCAACCGACGCCGCACTGGTCCTTTTCTCCGGCGGCCAGGATTCCAGCGTCTGCCTTGCCTGGGCGCTGGACCGCTATGGCCGGGTCGAAACGGTGGGCTTCGACTATGGCCAGCGCCATGCCGCCGAGCTGGAGGCGCGCCAGCGCGTGCGGGCAGAGATCGGGCGCGGCTTCCCTGCCTGGGCGGGCCGCCTCGGCGAGGACCACCTGATCGACATCAAGAGCTTCGGCGCCATCGGCGAGACTGCCCTGACCTCCGACCGCGCCATCGAGATCACCGGACGGGGCCTGCCCTCGACCTTCGTGCCCGGCCGCAACCTGGTGTTCCTAACTTACGCCGCGGCCCTGGCGGACCGGCGGGGGCTGACCCATCTGGTGGGCGGCATGTGCGAGACCGACTACTCCGGCTATCCCGATTGCCGGCGCGAGACGCTGGATGCGGTGGAGCGGGCGCTGAACCTCGGCATGGAACAGGGCTTTTGCATCGAGACGCCGCTGATGCGCCTGACCAAGGCCGAGACCTGGGCCCTGGCCGACCGGCTGGGCGGCGAGACGCTGACCCGGCTGATCGTGGAGGAAAGCCACACCTGCTACCTCGGCGACCGGAGCCTCAGGCACGCATGGGGCTACGGCTGCGGGACCTGCCCGGCCTGCGAGCTCAGGGCCCGGGGCTGGGCAGAATGGCGCGGCGAGGCCGTCGCGACATGACCTACAGCGTCAAGGAGATCTTCCTTACGCTGCAGGGCGAGGGCGGCCAGGCGGGGCGGCCGGCGGTGTTCTGCCGCTTTTCCGGCTGCAACCTTTGGAACGGCCGCGAACAGGACCGCGCCTCTGCGGTCTGCAGCTTCTGCGACACCGACTTCGTGGGGACCGACGGCGAGGGCGGGGGCAAGTTCGAGACGCCCGAGGCCCTGGCGGCGGCCGTCGAGGCGGCCTGGCGGGGCGGGGCGGAGGCGCGGCTGGTGATCTGCACCGGCGGCGAGCCGCTGCTGCAGCTGGACCAGGCCCTGATCGCCGCCCTGCACGGGCGGGGCTTCGAGATCGCCATCGAGACCAACGGGACCATCGCCGCGCCTCCGGGCATCGACTGGATCTGCGTCAGCCCCAAGGCGGGCGCGGCCCTGTCGCAGATCACGGGCCAGGAGCTCAAGCTCGTCTACCCCCAGGCGCAGGCAGACCCGGCCCGCTTCGAGGGGCTGGATTTCGAGCGCTTCTACCTGCAGCCGATGGACGGCCCCGATCGCGACGCCAACACCCAGGCGGCGGTCGCCTATTGCCTTTCCCATCCGCGCTGGCGATTGAGCGTGCAGACCCACAAATACCTGGGCCTGCCTTGAACGGGCGGCCGCCTGCATTTCCCCGATGACCGACGACCTATTCGAGATCACCAAGGCCGCCAGCTTCGACGCGGCCCATCACCTGCCGGTGGGCCCCGAGGCGCACCGCTACCGGCGCATGCACGGCCACTCGTTCCGTGTGGAGGCGACGGTGCGTGGCAAGGCGGACACCAAGGACGCCTGGGTGGCCGATCTGGGCGAGTTGGAGAAGGCCCTGGGCGCCATCGCGGCAGGGTTGGACCACAGCGTGCTGAACGAGCAGCCGGGCCTGGAGACGCCCACCCTGGAACGGCTGTGCCTCTATTTCGCGGGGCGGCTGAAGGGGGACTTCCCCGGCCTCTGCCGGATCGTGGTGGCGCGCCCGTCAGTCGGCGAAAGCTGCGCCCTGGCCCTGGGCTGAGGCCACCGGGCCGACGTCCTTGGGCTGGTTGCCGAGCGCGTCGTCGGCGGACGAGGCGCCTGACGACGTCGCGCCCGGGTCGGCGTCGCCACCGTCCTTGCCGCTGAACTCGCCGTGCACGCCCCTGGCGGCCCCCACCACCGCCCTGCCAGTGGTCTTGGCGGCCAGGGCCCCGCCCTTCCAGGCGAGCGTGCCGCCCTTCATGGCGCCCCACGCGGCCCCGCCGACAACATTGCCGGCGACCGCGCCCATGCCGGCCGCGCAGCCCGACAGCGAGACGCCCAGGATCACGATGGCGGCCACGCCGCGAAGACGGATGCGCATGATGAAGCTCCCCCTCGGACGCCATGAGGCCAGAGGGTCGTTAAGACCGGGTTAGGGCTGAAATCCCTCTCCCGGAGGGACAGGAACTTCCTACAGCGTATCGACCAACACCACCTCGGCGTCGGCCAGGGCCTTCACCTCGATGCGGGGCTCGCCGGAGATGGCGGCGCCGTCGCCGGCCTCGATCGTCACGCCATTGACCTCGAGCTCGCCGTCGGTGGCGGCCAGGTAGGCGCGCCGGCCTTCGCCGATCTCGTAGAGGGCCGCCTCGCCGCGCTTCAGCGTGGCGCCCAGCACCCTGGCGTCGGCGCGGATCGGCAGGGCGTCGGGATCGCCGTCGCCCGAGGCCAGGGCCACGAAGCGGCCTGAGCGGTCGCACTTGGGGAACGGCTTCTGGTTCCAGAACGGCTCGCCGCCCGGTTCGCGCGGGTGGATCCAGATCTGGAAGATCCTGGCGGGGCCGGATTCCAGATTGTACTCGGCATGGCGGATGCCCGAGCCGGCGCTCATCACCTGCACGTCGCCGGCCTCGGTGCGGCCGCTGTTGCCGAGGGAGTCCTGATGGGTGATCGCCCCGGAGCGGACATAGGTGATGATCTCCATGTCGCGGTGCGGATGGGGCGGAAAGCCGGTCTGTGCCTGGATCTCGTCGTCGTTCCAGACGCGCAGCGCGCCCCAGCCCATGCGGTCCGGGTCGTGGTAGTCGCCGAACGAGAAGTGATGGCGGGTGTCCAGCCACCCGAAGTCGAAGCGGCCGAGGCCGTCCTTGGGTCTGCGTTCGATCATGGGTCCTCCTGGCCGATCAGATAGGAGGCGGCCCTTCAATTGCAACTGGCGCGGTTGCGTTTAACCCGCGGTCTCCTTCGACCCATCCCATTGGCCGAGGCTCGCCAGGCCGTTCATCCGCGCGCGGTGCGAAAACGCCGTCTGGGCGGCGGCGACGTTCTCGCGCCTGCCGCGCCAGGCGTGCTGGGCGGCGTGCTGCAGGGCGCGGCCATAGGAGAAGGTCAGTTTCCAGGGCAGGGGGGCCATGCGGTTCATGGCGTCCAGGTGGGCGGTGGCCTCCTCATCGCTCTGGCCGCCAGAGAGGAAGGCGATGCCGGGCAGAGCGGCGGGCGCATGCGCCTTCAGCACCGCCAGGGTCCGCCGGGCGACCTCCTGCACGCTGTCCTTGCGGCCGGACGCCATGCCGGAGATCACCATGTTGGGCTTCAGCACCATGCCTTCTAGCGCCACGCGCTGCTCGTAAAGCTCTTCGAACACGGTCTGCAGGGTCAGGCGGGTGACCTCCTCGCAGCGGCCGATGTCATGGCCGCCGTCCATCAGCACCTCCGGCTCGACCACAGGCACGATCTGGGCGGCCTGACAGAGGCCGGCGTAGCGGGCCAGGGCGTGGGCGCCGGCCTTGATCGCGCCCCGGGTCGGGATCCCCGCGCCGATGTCGATCACCGCCCGCCACTTGGCGAAGCGCGCGCCGCGCTGGTAGTAGGCGGCCAGCCGTTCGCCCAGGCCATCCAGCCCCTCGGTGACCGTCTCGCCGGGAAATCCAGGAAGGGGCCTGGTCCCCTTGTCGACCTTGATGCCGGGGACCGCGCCCGTGGCCTCGATCAGCCTGATCAGAGGCGTCCCGTCGGCAGCGTCCTGCCAGATCGTCTCGTCGAACAGGATCACCCCGCCGATGTGGTCCCTGAGCGCGTCGGTGCAGCGGAACAGCAGCTCGCGATAGTCGCGACGGGTGTCCTCGGTGGAGGCCACGCCGATGTCGTCGAAGCGCTTCTTGATGGTGCCCGAGGACTCGTCCGCCGCCAGCAGCCCCTTGCCGGGCGCCACCATCTTCTCGGCGACTTGGTTCAGCGCAGCCAGGTCCATCATCCCGCCCCTGAAGTCATTGGTCCTCCAGCGCCGCCACCCCCGGCAAGGTCTTGCCTTCCATCCACTCCAGGAAGGCGCCGCCGGCGGTCGAGACGTAGGTGAAGTCCTCCGCCACCCCGGCCATGTTCAGCGCCGCGACCGTGTCGCCGCCGCCGCCGACCGCCACCAGCTTGCCGGCCTTGGCCAGTCTGGCGGCCTGGCGCGCGGCGGCCGCGGTGCCCTTGTCGAAGGGCGGCACCTCGAAGACTCCCAACGGCCCGTTCCAGACCAGGGTCCTGGAGGCGGCGATCGCGTCCAGCACGCGCTTCACGCTCCTGGGCCCCATGTCGAAGATGCTCTCGTCGGGCGCGATGCCGTCCAGATCGACCGTGCGGTGGTCGGCATAGGACTTGAGCTCCTTCGCCACGATCACGTCCGACGGCAGGATGATCTCGCAGCCCTTGGCCTTGGCGGTCTCCAGGATCTCGCGGGCCGTGTCGGCCAGCTCCTTTTCGCAGAGCGAGGCGCCGACGCCGTGGCCCTGCGCGTAGAGGAAGGTGTTGGCCATGCCGCCGCCGATGGCCAGACGTTGCAGCTTGCCCACCAGGTTGTTCAGGAGGTCCAGCTTGGTCGAGACCTTGGCCCCGCCGACGATGCCCATAACCGGCCGCTCGGGCGAGCCCAGCGCCTTCTCCAGATGCTCGAGCTCGGTCTGCATGGCCCGGCCCGCGCAGGCCGGCAGGATGCGCGCGACCCCCTCGGTGGAGGCGTGGGCCCGGTGCGCGGCCGAGAAGGCGTCGTTGACGTAGAGGTCGCCGAGGATCGCCAGCTCGCGGACGAACTCCGGATCGTTTTTCTCCTCGCCCGGATGGAAGCGCAGGTTCTCCAGCAGCAGCACGTCGCCGTTGCCCAGCGCCAGCTCGGCGTCCATCGCCGCCTTGCCGATGCAGTCCGAGGCGAAGGCCACCGGCGCGCCGATCAGCTTGGACAGGGGTTCGGTCAGGAACTTCAGGCTCATGGACTCGACGCGCTCGCCCTTGGGCCGCCCGAAGTGGGACAGCAGCACCACCCGCGCGCTCTTGGCCCTGAGGTCCCGGATGGTCGGCAGGGCGGCTCTCAGCCGGGTGTCGTCGGTGATCCGGCCGTCTTCCACCGGCACGTTGAAATCCACCCGCACCAGCACGCGCTGGCCTGACGGATCCACGTCGTCGAGGGTGCGGAAGCCCATCTCCGCGTCTCCGCCGCCGCGGCCTAGAGCAGCTTGCCCATGGCCAGGGCGGTGTCGGCCATCCGGGTGGAGAAGCCCCATTCGTTGTCGTACCAGGCCAGGACGCGGGCCAGTTTGCCCTCGATCACCTGGGTCTGGGGATTGGCGAAGGTAGCCGAGGCGGCCACGTGGTTGAAGTCGACCGACACCAGGTGCGCGTCCTCGACCGCCAGCACGCCGCGCAGGGGGCCTTCGGCGGCGACGCGCATGGCCTCGTTGATCTCGTCCTTGGTGACATCGCGGCCGGGGACGATTTTGAGATCCACCACCGACACGTTCGCCGTCGGCACCCGGATGGACGAGCCGTCCAGCTTGCCGGCCAGCTCGGGCAGCACCAGGCCCAGCGCCTTGGCGGCGCCGGTGCTGGTCGGGATCATCGAGAGCGCCGCGGCGCGGGCCCGGTAGAGGTCCTTGTGCAGCTGGTCCAGCGAGGGCTGGTCGTTGGTGTAGGAGTGGATGGTGGTCATGTAGCCGCGCTCGATGCCGCACAGCTCCTGCAGCACCTTGGCGACCGGGGCCAGGCAGTTGGTCGTGCACGAGGCGTTGGAGACCACCAGGTCGTCGGCGGTGAGGCTCTCGTGATTCACCCCGAACACGATGGTCTTGTCGACGCCGTCGGCGGGGGCGGAGATCAGCACCCGCCTGGCGCCGGCCTTCAGGTGGGCGGAGGCCTTGTCCTTGGAGGTGAAGATGCCGGTGCACTCGAGCGCGATGTCGACGCCCAGCTCCTTGTGCGGCAGCTCGGCCGGATCGCGGATCGCCGTGCACTTGATCGGGCCCAGGCCCACGTCCAGCACGTCGCCTTCGACCGTCACCCGGCCCGGGAAGCGGCCATGGGTGGAGTCGTAGCGGAACAGGTGGGCGTTGGTCTCGACCGGCCCCAGGTCGTTGATCGCCACCACCTCGATGTCCCGGCGGCCGAACTCGTAGATCGAACGCAGGACCAGCCGGCCGATGCGGCCGAACCCGTTGATGGCGACTCTGAGGGCCATGCCCGTCCTCCGTCTGGGCCGTCGCGGACCGCGCGGCCGTGCTCTTTGGCCCTGGTGCTGTCGCGGCCGTGGCCCCCGGAGTCAACCCCTGGACTCAACCGCCGGAACGGTGTGCGCCTGGGCCGTAGCGGAGCTTGAGCGCCAGTATGGTCGCCGCCAACGCCAGGTTGACGGCGTTGGAGGCCCAGACCGGCCAGCTGCCCATCAGGGCGCCGTAGGCGATCCACAGGAAAAAGCCCGAAACCGTCACCACGTACATGCGCAGCGAAACGCCCTCGGCCTCCTTCTCACGGACGATCTTGATGATCTGCGGCACGAAGCTGGCCATCGAGCACAACCCCGCGCCGACCCCCACGATGTCGACGAGCAGCCGCCCCATTAGCCGTCGGAGGGGCCGACCGAGGTGCTGGTCACGCCGGCGCCGCTGGGCGCGCGACCGGCGGGCGGCGACACGGTCGCCACCTGGACATGGCCGGCCGCCAAGCCCGGAGCGTTCGCGGCGCGCTGCATGGCGGCGAGATTGGCCTGGGTCTGGGCGGCGGCCTGCGGCGTCACCGCCGGGGGCGGCTGGATCGGAGTCGAGGCGCCGCCTTGGCCGCGCTCGAAGCCCGCGCGCGCCGCCGCCGGGCCCTCGGTGGCGGGGTGCTGGGTCACGACCTGCACGACGGCGAAGATCGCCGCCGCGGCGACGACCACGCCGGCGACCAGTGCCGCTACCAGCGAGTGGCCGGAGACTACGGCCGCGAGCAGCCCGCCGGCCGAGCCGGCCAGTACCGCGGTGATCACGGCGACCATCCCGGCGACGGTCACAAATTGCTGCCACAGGCCGATCCCCAGTCCCGGGGTGGGCAGCCCTTCCGCGGGGTTG
>JANWHQ010000133.1 GCA_025450315.1 Caulobacteraceae bacterium | reverse complement strand
AGGGCTGGGCGCCGCTCTGCGCCTTCCTGGACGTGGAGGTTCCCGACGCGCCGTTCCCGCACGTCAACAGCACCGAGGAATTCCACGCGATGGAAGCGCCCCGCTAGGCCGGCGCCGACGTTGTCGGGTCGCCCCGGCCGAATGAGGTTGGCATCCGCCCCGGTGGTGGTAAAGCGGTCCGGTGGGTGGATCATCAACAGGGCGGCCGAGAACGGGCATCGCGGCGTTCGTCGCGATCTTCGCGCTGGTGTTCCAACTCGCCGTCCCGCCCGGCTTCATGGTGGCCGACCGTGGCGGCGCACCCGCGATCGTCATCTGCACCGGGCACGGGCCGCTGCTCGTTTCAGGCGCCGGTCATGGCTTGCCCGCCAAGCCGTCGGGCTCGAAGTCCTCGGGGTCCTGTCCGTTCGCAGGCCATGGCGGGCCGGCCCTCGCGCCGGCTCTCATCCACTTTTCAGCCGTCGCTGTCGCTCACACGCCCCGCTCGGACGGCGCGCCACGCGGTTTCTGGATCGAGCGCAGGCTGGCCGCCCCGCCGCCGCCGTCGCACGCGCCTCCCCGCCTGTTGATCTGATCAGCTCAAGCCGGCGGTCGCTTCTCGCGCGTCCGCGCCCTCGGATCAATCGCGCCCGCGCCAACGGGGCGGACAGGACTAAGCCAATGAACCGATCTCTTCTCCGACCTGCGGCGTTCGCCGCAGCGGTCGCCCTTTTCCCAGGCGCGGCCCTGGCCTGCGCCTGCGGCTGCGGCGTGTTCGACGTCGGCGACGGCACCTTCATGCCGAACAACGCCAATTCGGGTTTCTCCGCCTGGTTCCGCTACAGCTTCATGGACCAGGACGAGAACTGGGAGGGCGCTTCGAAGGCGCCGGCGTCCGACAATGCGGACCAGAAGCTGGAGACCAGCTTCTACACCTTCGGCGGCCAGTACGTGATCAACCGCGACTGGACCGTCATGGCCCAGCTCCCGATCTACGATCGCAGCTTCGTCTCCACCGACGACGGCTCCGTCGCCGGGCCGGCGGGGAGCCTCTATCACGCCCATCTCACCTCGCTGGGCGACATGGAGCTGATGGCGACCTACACCGGCTTCGACAAGGATCTCTCGACCGGCCTGAGCCTTGGCGTGAAGCTGCCGACGGGAAAGTGGAAAAGCCCACTGGGTCCCCTGGGCGGCGAGGCGTTCGACCGCGACTCCATGCCCGGCACCGGGAGCACGGACTTGATGATCGGCGGCTATCACGTCGGCTCCCTCAACAAGAGCAGCACATTGTCGTGGTTCGCCCAGGCGCGTTACCAGGTGGCGATCGCAACCCAGGAGGACTACCGGCCCGGCGACGAACTCGATGCCGCTCTGGGCGTCTCCTACGATCTGGGCAGGCACGGCCCCTTCAGCTCGATCGCTCCGGTGTTGCAGGCGGTCGACAGCCTGCGTCTTCGTGACAGCGGGGCCAACGCCGATCCCCTGAACACCGGCTACGAGCGCGTGCTGATCGAGCCGGGGATCGCGGCGCGGGTCGGCAAGGCGCGGCTGTTTGCCGACGTGGACTTCCCGATCTACCAGCACATGAACAGCGCGCCGAACCCGACGGTGTCGGGCACGGCCGGACAGCTCGTCGCCAGGACGATGTTCCGGCTGCAGGTTTCCTACGACTTCTGAGGGAGGCGCCCATGAAGCACCTGGCGGCCCGGATCGCGGTTCTGCTTGCGGCCGGCTCTCTTTGCGGTTTGGCCGGGCCGGCGCTGGCGGCCCGGCTCAAGGTCGGCTCCCCTGCGCCGGAGATCGTCGCCAAGGCCCTCGACGGGCAGACGCTCGATCTCGCCGCGCTCAAGGGCCACGTGGTCGTGGTCAACATCTGGGCGACCTGGTGCGCCCCGTGCCGGGCCGAGATGCCCATGCTGGACGCCTTCTATCGCCGGTATCGGAGCCAGGGGCTCAATCTCATCGGCTTCAGCGCGGACCGGACGCGGGATCGCAAAGAGGTAGCCAGGGTGATGTCCGCCTTCTCCTATCCGTCCGGCCTGCTGGCCGACGCCAAGCCCAACGAGGTCGGCGAGCCGCGCTCGCTTCCCATGACCTTCGTGATCGACAAGGCGGGGTCCGTCCGCCAGGTGTTTGGCCCGGATGGCGGAACCTTGACGGAGGAGAAGCTGGCAGGGGCTGTGCTGCCCTTGCTCTGAGCCGTCCTCGCCGTTCCCGTGAACAGGCGCCTAATCCGTCTGCGGCCGTCCGCGCATGGCCTTGACCTGGCCGCGGCGGACCTTGCCCTCCAGGCGGCGTTTCCGGGAGGCGAGGGTGGGGCGGGTCTTCTTGCGGGGCGGCGGCGGGGGTTCTGCGGCGCGGGCGATCAGCTCGATCAGCCGCTGCAGCGCGTCCTGGCGGTTGCGGTCCTGGCTGCGGAAGCGGTTGGCCTGCAGCACCAGCACCCCCTCCAGCGTCAGCCGCCTTCCCGCCAGGCGCTCCAGCCTGGCCCGCACCGGGTCGGGCAGCGAGGGCGAGCCGCGCACGTCGAACCTCAGCTCCACGGCGGTGGAGACCTTGTTGACGTTCTGGCCGCCCGGGCCGGCGGCGCGCACGAACTTCTCCTGAACCTCGTCCTCGCCGATGGCCAAGCTGTCCGTGACCGGGATCAGGGGCGCGCTCCCGTGCGGTGGCGGAAGACGGTGCGGTCGGCGCTCATCCGCTGCGCGTAGAGCTCGGGCGGCATCAGGATCAGGGTACCGCACCTGGCGCCGGTCTCGGCCTCCGGGCTCAGGGTGGGAAACAGCACGGCGAAGTCGTCCAGCGGCACGCCTTCGCGCTCGAGATAGCCCAGCGTCAGCTCCCGGCCGTTGGCGTAGCTGTCGTAGACATAGTCCGTGCCCGGCACCTGGAAGTCGTCGACCATGATCACGAAGGAGGGCCAGCGCCCGGTGATGATCTGGATCTCCTCGGCCAGCGGTAGATCCTCTTCCCAGTGGGCGTCGAGGTAGAACAGCGGCCGCTCGAAACGGAAGGCGGGGTCCGCCGCCAGCCGGCGCAGGAACGAGCGGGAATCGTCCAGGTGCATGGTGACGTTGGGATATTCGGTCAGGTGCGCGGCGGCGCGGCCGAGGTACTTCTCCTGCAGCTCGCAGGTGAACACCGGCACGCCCTGGCGCGCGAAGAACGAGGTCGAGGAGCCGATGTAGGTGCCGGTCTCGACGATCACGTCGATGTCCAGTCCCACCAGGTGGTTGAAAATCCTCTGCCGGAAGCGCTGGCCGTTCATCGGCCCGCCGCCCCAGGCGACGCGCGAGAAGCCGTTCTCGGAATCCCAGCGGGTGGCGGTCAGGAGACGGGCGACGATGCGGTTCAGCTGGCTGTAGGCGGCCGGGTCGGTGACCACCGTGCGGGCGGTGTCGACCAGGCCCCGCATCTGGGCGGGCCGGATCACCAGGGGGCGCCGGGGGATGGCGCCGGTCTTGGCCGCGACCACGGCGGCGAAGGCGTCGTCGATCGACAGCGGCTGGCCGTCCGGCGGCGGGCCCACCGCCAGGGCCTCGATCTCCGGGATCTCGCCATGGGAGCGCACGGCGATGCTGTTTTCGCCGGCCTGCAGCTCCACCGTCGTCTGATAGCGCCAGTCGGGCGCGCCCAGGGTGGACTCGAACAGGGCGCGCCGCTGCTCGACCTCGCCGTTGACGATCAGCTTGCAGGGCAGCTCGGCCTCGGCCGCGTAGCGCACATAGACGCCGCGCGGGCCGCCGGCGGAGATGAAGGTCCAGGCCGCCTCGGACATCCCCTCGGCGTCCGCCCTGCGATAGGTGGAACCCGTGGGAGACGGCTCCAGGTTCGTGACGCCCGCCGCGTCGGCGACGCCGCCCAGGTACTCGGGCGTCAGGGCGGACCCCATGACCCAGATCTGCTTCATCGACGAAACCTCTTCACCCCGGATGCACGCTCAGGCGCCGCGCCGCGCGTCCGATAGCATGGCTGCCAGGCCTCGCCCATGCGAGCGGCGGCTCCCAGACTCGCCCTGGCGGCGGCGCTAGCCCTGGCCCGCAATCGCCGACTCGGCGCCGGCCTCCTGAAGGCACCAGGCGTGGAAGGCGGCCATCGCCTCGGTCCGCGGCTGGCGGCGCAACCAGCAGAGCCAGTAGGCGCCCACCTCGCAGACCACCGGGAAGGGCTGCACCAGCTGGCCGGCGTCGAGCTCGGCCTGGAACAGCGACGGCGGCGCCAACACCGCACCCTGGCCGGCGACCGCGGCGTGGATCATCAGGGTCAGGGAATCGAACACCGGCCCGCGCACCGGCGGCGGCTCGACCTCGGCGGCCTCGAACCAGCTGCGCCATTCCAGCTGCCGGTAGGACCTCAGCAGCGGCACCCCCGACAGGGCCGCCGGCGTCTCCAGCCGGGCCGCGAACCGAGGGGCGCAGAGCGGCGACATGGGCGCGCGCAGCAGCCGGCCCGACTCCAGGCCCGGCCAGTCGCCGTCGCCGAAGCGGATGGCCATGTCGAGGCCGTCGGCGGCCAGGTCCACCTTGTTGTTGTGGGTGAACATCCGCAGCTCGATCAGCGGCCAGGCCTCGCGAAAGGCGGCCAGGCGCGGCATCAGCCAGCGCACCGCGAAGGTGCCGACCACCCCCACCGTCAGCACGTCGCGCACCGCGCCCGCTTCGAAGCGCGACATGGCCCGGCACAGGCGGTCGATGGAATCGCCCACCGCCGGCATCAACGCCTGGCCCTCCTCGGTGAGGGCGAGGCCGCGGGGCAGGCGGCGGAACAGGGGCGCGCCGATCCGCGCCTCCAACGCCTTGATCTGGTGGCTGATCGCCGCCTGGGTGACGCACAGCTCCTCGGCCGCGCGGGTGAAGCTGAGGTGGCGGCCCGAAGCCTCGAAGGCCCTGAGCGCATTCAGCGGCAGTTGGGATCGGTCCATCGAGACCCAAGTCCAGCTAATGGATGAGCCCAGGTAACATCCTTTGTCCGGCCTTCGCAATGCGGGCAGCTTCCCGCCGTTCGGAGGGATCGATGGCGCATGTCGTGGTGCTCGGCGGGCGGCCGCTGTCGGGCGAGATCACGCCCTCGGCCAACAAGAACGCCGTGCTGCCGATCCTGTGCGCCAGCCTGCTCACCGACCAGGAGGTGGTGCTGCAGGGCGTCCCCGACCTGACCGACGTCCACAAGATATTAGATTTATTTGTGACAATCGGAAGCCAGGTTGATGCCGACTGGGCCTCCGCCGAGCTCAGGCTGCGTCATGGGCCGGTCCTGGACGGCGGGGCGGCGAGGCTGCCCTCCGGCATGCGCGCGGCGGTGCTGCTGATCCCGGGCCTCTTGCTGCGGTTCGGCCGGGCGACGATCGCCGACGACCCCAAGGGCTGCACCCTGGGGGTGCGCGAGATCGACCCGCACATCGAGATCCTTCGCCTGTTCGGCGCGTCGGCCGTCCATGACGGCGAGGCCATCGTGCTGCGCGCGCCCCGGGGACTGAACGCCGCCAGCCACTGGCTCGACTACGCCTCGGTGACCGCGACGGAGAACTTCCTGATGTGCGCGGCCGCCGCCGACGGACGCTCGGTGCTGGTCAACGCCGCCTCCGAGCCGCACGTGCAGGAGCTGGCGGCCTTCCTGTTCGCCCTGGGCGCGGACGTCTCCAGCGCGCCCGGCGCCCGGCTGACGGTCCAGGGCGCCCCCGCCCGGCTGAAGGGCGCGACCCACCGGTTCGACGAGGACCATCACGAGATCGCCACCTTCCTGGCCCTGGGCGCGGTCACCGGCGGGGAGATCGCGGTCCGCAACGGCGCGCCGGAGCGGTTCGGGCTGATCGACCGCACCTTCGCCAAGTTCGGCGTCGAAGTGCGCCACCAGGACGGCTGGTCGAGGGCCTCGGCGCCGCGGCGGCTGGAGGTGGGGCGGCCGTTCACCCCGCACCTGATGCAGAAGGTCGAGGCCGCGCCCTGGCCCTATCTGCCGGCGGACCTGCTGCCGATCTTCATCGCGCTCGGGGCCTGCGCCGCCGGCTCGGCGCTCTATTGGAACAAGGTCTACGAAGGCGCGCTGGGCTGGACCTCCGAACTGGCCAAGTTCGGCGTGCAGGCGACCCTCTGCGATCCGCACCGCGTGATCGTGACCGGAGGCGGCCGCCTGGCGCCGGCGGAGGTGGAAAGCCCCTACATCATCCGGGTCGCCATCGCGCTCCTGATGATCGCCGCCCGCATCGAGGGCCGCTCGCGCATCCGCAACGCCGACCCGATCCGCCGCGCCCATCCCGGCTTCCTGGAGAACCTGCGCCGTCTGGGCGCCGAGATGGAGTGGGAGGGCCTGGTCGCATGACCTTCGGAGACCAGAGCATGACCACGCATCCACCGATCAGCCGGCGCCTCGTCTGCGCGGCAGGCCTGGCCTTGCCGGTCCGTTCGGGGAGCGCGCTCGCCGCCGACAGGCTGGGCGCCCGCTGCGCCGCGATCGAGGCCCGGCTCGGGGGCCGAATCGGGGTCGCGGCGCTGGGGCCTGGCCCGGGCCGGGGGATCGGCTGGCGACAGCACGAACGGTTTCCCATGTGCAGCACCTTCAAGCTTCTGGCCGTGGCGGCGGTGCTGGCGCGCGTCGACCGTGGCCGGGAGCGGCTGGACCGGTTCGTCGCATACGGGCCGGGGGACCTGCTGCCCAACGCCGAGACCACCACCGCCCACGTGAAGGAGGGCGGCCTGCCGATGGGCGCGCTCTGCGCCGCCGCCCTTCAGGTGAGCGACACCACCGCCGCCAACCTGATCCTGGCTTCCATCGGCGGGCCGGCGGGCTACACGCGCTTCTGCCGGAGTATTGGCGACCAGGCGACCAGGCTCGACCGCACCGAGCCGGCGCTCAATACCTCGATCCCGGGCGATCCGCGCGACACCACCACACCCGCCGCCATGGCCCGCAGCCTCTCGGCCGTCCTGCTCGGCCCCGCGCTCGCGCCCGCTTCGCGCAACCGGCTCCTCGACTGGATCAAGGGCGCCAGGACCGGCGAGCGGCGCCTGAAGGCGGGCCTGCCGCCAGGTTGGACGCTGGGCCACAAGACCGGCACGGGCGCCCACGGCTCGACCAACGACATCGGCATCCTCTTGCCGCCGGCGGGACCGCCTATCCTCGCGGCGGCCTATTTCACGGGCTCCGCGGCGCCGTATGACGCACGGGAGGCGGCCCTCGCCGAGGCCGGCGCCGCCATCACCGCCTGGGCCGGGCGTGGCTGACGCGAGGGCGATCGCCCGCCGCAACCTGCTGGAGCTGGCGCTGGCCGGAAATCCGGCGCGGCCCTGAACCGCCCTCGGTTGACTTGAGCCTTCTGGCGTCCTCACTGGCGGCCGGGCCGCTTGGCGAGGGAAGACGCGCGCGCATGGGCTATCTGATCGAGGGCAAGTGGACGGACGAGGATCCGCCCGAGACCGGCCAGGGCGGCCAGTTCCAGCGCATCGCCTCCAGCTTCCGGGGCCGCATCACCCGCGACGGGTCCTCGGGCTTCCCGGCCGAGGCGGGCCGCTACCACCTCTACGTCGGCTACCATTGCCCCTGGGCGCACCGGACCATCCTCTACCGCGCGCTGAAGGGGCTGGAGGACGCCATCTCGATCTCCTACTGCCTGCCGGCCTTCCGCGAGAACGGCTGGACCTACGAGCAGCGGCCCGACTACCCGGACTGCACCGCCGACCAGATCAACGGCTTCCATTATCTGTGGGAGGCCTACGCCCGGTCCGATCCCGGCTACACCGGCAAGGTCACCATCCCGGTCCTGTGGGACAAGCAGACCAGCAAGATCGTCAACAACGAGTCCTCCGAGATCATCCGGATGCTGAATTCGGAGTTCGTCGGCGTGGCCGGCAACGATCTCGACTTCTATCCAGAGCCGCTCAGGGCCGAGATCGACCAGTGGAACGAGCTGATCTATCCGAACATCAACAACGGGGCCTACCGCTGCGGCTTCGCCCGCAGCCAGGAGGCCTACGAGGAGGCCTGGGACGGGCTGTTCGGGGCCCTCGACAGGATCGAGGCGACGCTGGCCGGCCGGCGATACCTGACGGGCGACACGCCGACCGAGGCGGACTGGCGGCTGTTCCCGACGCTGGTGCGGTTCGACGTGGCCTATTTCACCCTGTTCAAGTGCAACCGCCAGCAGCTCAGGGACTTCCCGAACCTCTGGAACTACACCCTGGACCTCCATTCGACGCCCAAGGTGGCGGGCACGGTAAAGCCCAGGCTCTATGTGCAGAACTACTATTCTCTGGAGCGCGTGAACCGCTGGGGGGTGATCCCCAAGGGCACGCCGGTGAACTTCGATCAACCGCACGACCGCGCCCGGTTCGGGTAGGCGGACGGCAGGAAGGGGGAGCGACGAGATGGACGGAGCGGCCAAGACCGGCGGCGTGCAGCTACAGCCCCAGCTGATCCCCGAGCCCCAGGCGGTCAGCCAGGCAGCGCGCGATTATCTCAACACGCCCTTCTGGGCCGGCGAACGAGAGCGCATCGATCCGGACGACCTCAAGGCCTGGCGCGCGGCGATCGACCAGGTGGCCGAGACCTTCGCGCCCCTCTCGGCGATGATGCTGAGCCAGTCGAACGCCTCGGTCGAGAAGGCCGACGTCGGCGGCGTCACCGTCTATGTCGCCACGCCGAAGGGCATGGCCGCGCCGGACGAGGACAAGGCCCACATCTACATCCACGGCGGCGGCTGGGCCTTCATGGGCGGCGAGGCCTGCGCCGGCCAGGGCGCGGCCCAGGCGGGCCGGCTGGGCTACCGGACATGGTCGGTCGACTACCGCTATCCGCCATTCCACCGCTTCCCCGCGGCGCTGGACGACTGCGTGAGCGTCTATCGCGAGCTGCTGAAGACCCACCTACACGAGGACATCGTGAACTCCGGCGGCTCGGCCGGCGGCAACCTCACCGCCGCCGCGGGCCTGCGCATCCGCGACGAGGGCCTGCCCTGGCCGGCGGCGCTGGGCCTGATGACCCCCTGCACCGACGGGGCGATGATCAGCGACACGGTCAGCGTCAACGACCAGCTCGACTTCCTCAAGGCCGCGACCATGGCCGAGTTCTGGGCGGTCTACGCCGGCGGCCACGACCGCCAGGACCCCTATCTCTCGCCGGTGTATGGCGACTATTCCAAGGGCTTCCCACCCACCCTGCTGCAGACCGGCACGCGGGACCTCTTGCTCTCGGACACCGTGCGCCTGCACCGCGCGATGCGCCGCGGCGGGGTCGAGGCCCAGCTGCACGTCTGGGAAGCCATGCCGCACGGCGGCTTCGGCGGCGCGGCGCCGGAAGACGCCGAGCTGACCTCGGAGCTCAAGCGCTTCTTCTCCGCGCACCTTGGCCGGAAGCGGGGGTAGACCCGAGGAGGTCCTCATGCAGATCAAGCGCGTCGGCTCACAGCCCTCCCAGAAGGGGCCGCCCGAGTATTTCACCGGTCAGGTCCGGCTCGACATCCTGCACAGCGCGCCCGCGCCCGCGCGCGTGGCCTGCGCCAGCGTCACCTTCGAGCCCGGCGCGCGGACGGCCTGGCACACCCATCCGCTGGGCCAGACCCTGGTGGTGACGGCCGGCTGCGGCTGGACCCAGTGCGAAGGCGGCCCGATCGAGGAGATCCGCGCGGGCGACGTGATCTGGTGCCCGCCCGGTCACCGGCACTGGCACGGAGCCACGCCCACCACCGGCATGACCCACATCGCCATCCAGGAGGCGCTGGACGACGTCTTCGTGAGCTGGATGGAGCACGTCACCGACGCGCAGTACCTGGCGGGGCCGAGCGCCGCCTGATCCCGGCTCAGCGCGCGTCGCCGGCCCGGCGATAGGTCAGGTCGGAGTCCACCGTCCAGGTGGCGCCGACGTCGGCGGAGACCTCGATCAGCTGGCGCACCTCGCCGCCAGGCAGAGACGTGAAGGTCATCCTGCGCACGATCGGCGCCCCGGTGCGGCGGTTGGTGTCGTTGGCCAGGAAGCGCATCTCGGCGCCCACCCTCTGTCCCGCGTATTCGGTCCAGTCGCCCACCGAGTCGGCCCAGGTCTGGCGCCAGCGGCCGGTGGTGTCCTGGTACATGTTGAGGCTGCCGCCCGTGGCGCCGCCGACGCCGGTCCAAGTCTCGCGCAGAACGCAGTCGCCGAACAGCTTCTCCACCAGGCTGTGGCCCACGACCGGGCCGCCCCCGGTCGGAGAGACGTCCCAGCGCCCGGCCCAGAAGTCGAACTGCCGGTAGACGGGCTTGTCGCAGATCCGCGGCGGCGGCTGCGCGACGGCCGGCGCCGCCGCCAGCGTCAGGAGCGCGGCCAGGGCGAGGGCTTTCATGAGCGCACACCGATGACATTGCCTTCGGGATCGACCGCGTCCCAACCACCCCAAGGCCTGTCCAGGATCGCCGCGCCCGCCGCTTCCAGCCGGGCCCGGGCGGCGGCCAGGTCCCGGGTGGCGAAGATCAGCTTGCAGGAAGCCTGCTCGCGCGGCGGCGGGGAGGGAGCCTTGCCGCCCGAGGCGATATGGGCGGGGATGGCGTGCAGGGCGAAGGGCGCGCCGCCCTGGGTTTCGAACTCGACCCAGTCCTGCAGCCGGGTGGCCTCGATGGGCCGCAGGCCGACGACGTCGCGATAGAAGGCCGTCATCCGCTCCAGGTCGACGACGAACAGCATGGCTTGGTCCAGCCGCATCCCTTCCTCCCGAGCCGCCCTCAGCGCTAGGCGTGCAGTTCCTCGCACCCCTCGAGGCTTTCGATCTCCACCTGCAAGGTCGCATGGCCGATGCGGAAACGGTGGTTCAGCTCGCGGCACACGCCCTTCAGGAACTCGTCGCCGCCGCCGTCGGCGCGCACCAGGTGGGCGGTGAGGGCGGTTTCGGTGGTCGACAACGGCCAGACGTGCAGGTCGTGAACGGCGCTGACGCCGGGGCAGTCGGCCAGGAAGGCGCGCACCTCGGACATGTCGACCGCCGAGGGCGCGGTGTCGAGGGCCAGGTCGAAGGCTTCCCTCAGGACTTCCCAACTGCCGAACAGGATCACCGCCAGGATGATCAGGCTGGTGACCGGGTCGATCCAGGCCCGGCCGGTCAGGATGATCAGTCCCCCCGCCACCGCGACGCCGGCCGAGATCGCCGCGTCGGCGGCCATGTGCAGGAAGGTCGAGCGGACGTTGAGGTCATGCTCTCGCCCGCGGTTGAACAGCAGCGCCGTCAGGCCGTTGACCAGCACCCCCGCCAGGGCCACCCCGATCATCAGGCGCGAGGAAGGGGCGGCCGTCGCGCCCAGGCGCTCGATGGCCTCCCGGGCGATGAAGCCGCAGGCGAACACCAGGATCACCGCATTGGCCAGGGCCGCCAGCACGGTGGCCTTGCCGAAGCCGTAGGTCCGCCGGGGCCCCGAAGGCCGCCGCGCCAGCCACGCCGCCGCGCCCGCCATGGCCAGGGCCAGGACGTCGGAGAGGTTGTGCCCGGCGTCGGCCAGCAGGGCCATGGAGTGGCCGAGGATCCCTGCCCCGCCCTCGAGCAGGACGAATCCGGTGTTGAGGCCCACGCCGATCAGCCAGCGCCAGTCGCCCTCCGCCGGCGGCCCGTGGTGGTGGTGATGGCCAGGGCCATGATGATCGTGGTTCGCGTGTCCGCCGGACATGGCGCCTTTCTACCGCGCGAGCCCGGGGCTTCGCCAGCGCGCGGCCGCCTCAGCCCAACGTTCCCGTTCCATTCAGGAAGTTCAGCAGCGAGGTGCTCTGCAGCGACTGGAACACGCGCGCGGAGGCCTGAAGGGCGGTCTGGGCCTGGGCGAGCTGGGCCGACGCCTGGCCCATGTCGACGTTGGCCATGTCGCCGATGGTGGTGGTCAGGTCGATCTGGCGCTGCTGCTGGGTGGCCTGGATGGTGTCGACCTGGTTCTGCACCAGGCCGTTCTGGGCGACCGTCTCGGTCAGCCCGCTGTTGGCGGAATCGAAGGCCTGCAGCAGGTTGGTCAGGGCCGTCTGCTGGGCGCTGGTGAGCGGGCCCGAAAGCGGGCCACTGGCGCCGGCGTTCAGCTCGGCCACCTGCTGGAAAGCCTGGAACAGGGGCGTGCCGATGGTGCTGGCCAGCATGCCGGTGGGAACCTTGGTGGTCTCGTTCAGCTGCACGGAGCTGGCCAACTGGTCATTGTTGAACGACACGGTCCCCGGCGGGACCAGCTGATCCAGCGTCTGGGTCGAGACCGGGGGGGTGGTGACCTTGCTGCCCGAGAACAGATAGCTGCCGTTGTACTGGGTGTTCAGGCCGTCCACGGCCTGGCCGAAGGCGCTCCGCAGCGAGGCCATCAGGCCGTCGGAGCTGCCGCTGGCGATGGCCTGGGCGATGGCCTGGCGCGCGTTCTGGCCCGCGTTGGAGACCTCGGTCAGGGCGGTGTCTTGGGCGGTGAGCTGGGAGGCGACCTTGGCGGCGGTGTTCACATAGCCGTCCACCCGCGTCTTCAGCGCCTGGGCCGCGGTCAGCGCCTCGGCGTTGGCCCCGAAGCCCTTGAGGTCGGAGGCGACCTTGCCGCTGGAGACCTGGATGTCGGCCTGGTTCTGGTTGTTCTCGGCCTGCAGCAGGTTGCCGATCACCGAGTTGTAGGCGCTGAAGGTGGTCACCCGTTCCATGGCGCGCGTCTCACTGGATGTTCATCAGGGTCTGGTAGAGTTGGCTCACCGCCTGCAGCAGGCGGGCGGAGGCGTTGTAGGCCTGCTGGTAGGTGGTCAGGTTGACCAGCTCCTGGTCCAGGCTGACGCCTTCGACCGAGGAGCGGCGGCTGGCGGCCTCGGTGGCGATCGACTGGGCGTTGGTGTTGGCGTTGTCGGCGCTGGACGCCTGCTGGGCGATCGCGCCGGCGAACTGGGCCGCGTAGTTGGACAGGGTGGTGCTGAGCGCGCCGGCGGCGCCCGCGGCGTTGAACTGGACGACCTGCTGATTGACATTGGCCAGGAGCTGCCCGCCGCGGGAATCGCCGACCGAAAGCGCCTGGCTGCCCGTTCCCAGGGTCGGATCGAACTGCGCCAAGGCCAGCTTGGAGCTGTCGTCGGCGATGTCGGTGCGCACCGAGAAGCTCTGGGCGAGGGGCGTCTGGCTGGCGGACGGCAGGCCGAACAGCTGGCTGACGGAAGGGCCGCCCGCGCCGCGCTGGCTGGTGTCGCCCATCACCGTCACCGACACGCCCTGCTGGGCGGGGGTGAAGCTCAGCTGGCCCTTGCCGTCCAGGCTGTAGGACCCGTAGAGCCCGACGCCGTTCTGGGTGGAGTTCAGCGCCGTCACTAGGTCGGCCATCGTCCCGCCCGCCGGCACGCTCACCTGGGCCATGCGCAAGGTGGCGCCCGTGGCGTCCTGCAGCCGCAAGGTGACGACGCCGCCGGCGGTGAAGCCATTCGGATCGGTCGCCGTCAGCCCGGTGCCGGTGTTGGGGAAGCTGCTGGAGGAGATCAGGTCGTTCAGGCCGAAGAAGTCGCTGAAGCCGCGGCCAGCCTTGTTCGAGGGGGTGGTCGGATCGTCGCCGACGGCCACGCCATCGCCGGACGCGGCCTGGATCGACAGCGCGCCGTTGCTGAAGCTGGCCGTCGCCTGGCCCCCCAGCTGGGTGTTCAGGGTGCTGAGGAAGGTCGCCGGCGCGAAGCTGGCGGGGGCGGCCGCCGAGCCGTTGATCGACATGGTCCCGGCGCCGAAATCGATATCGACCTGTTGCTGCACCACCCCATTCTGGTCGACCACGGCGATGGAGGTCTTGCCGGTGAAGCCCGCGACGGCCGTGGGCAGGTCCAGGCCGGTGTCGCGGCCGCCGAGGGTGTTCGGCGGCGGAACGGCGGTCGAGGCGTTGTGCGCGCGGTTGATCTGGTCGACCGCCTGGCTGACGTACTGGTCCAGCTGGGACGAGATCGACGGCAGCTGCTGGTTGCGCATGGCCAGCAGGCCCTGCAGCGCGCCGCCGCCCGCGGTCAGCAGCCGCGCCGCGCCGCCGGGCTGGCTGACCTGCAGCTGGCCGGCGGTGGCGCCGGAATTCGAATAGGCGAGGGTGGCCGCGCCGCCGGTGCCGACCAGCAGGGAGCCGTCTCCCGCGCGGATGTCGACGCCGCCGTCGGCCCGGGCGGACACCTTGACGTCGAGCAGGGAGGACAGCTGGTCGACCAGGGCGCTCTGGGTGTTCTGCGACCCCGCCGCGCCACCGCCCGAGGCCTTCTCGCCGACGATCGCCTGGTTTAGCTGGGAGATCTGCGACAGCAGGTCGTTGACCTTGCCGACGCTGTCGGAAATCTGGCTGTCGGCCTGCACGGACAGCTGCTGAAGCTGCGAGGAGATCGAGGAGGATTGGCTGAGGAAGCTCTGGACGTCGGAGACCACCTGATCGCGCGGCACGCTGGAGGACGGGCTCTGAACCGCCGAGGTGATGTCGGCGAAGGTCTGCTCCAGCTGGCTGAAGTAGTTGCTCGATGAACTGGGATCGCCGAACAGCGCCTGGGCCTGGTCCATCATGTTGGAGATGGCGGTCGAGCTGCCCGACTGGGCCCGGGCGGTCAGGCTGGCCTGCTGCAGGAACTGGTCGACCGTGCGGGTGATCTCGCCGACCTTCACCCCGCCGGCGAGGTCCGAGCCCGCGACAGGGGTCTGCTGGACCACTTCCTGGGCGTAGCCGGGCGTGTTGACGTTGGCGATGTTGTCGGAAACGACCTTGAGCTGGGTCTGGGCCGCGAACAGGCCCGAGGTCGCGGAGCCGATGATGGAGTTCAGCGACACGCCAGGGGCCCCCTCGTCGGCAAAGCTTGACCGCCGCTCGGCAGAATCCGCCGGGGCGTATCCGTCGCGCTCGCCGGGAGGTCTGCTAAGTCATTGATTTGCATGGAGCGGACCTCCGGAGCTGCAGCGCGCGTATTTCAGGGGCGCAAGACCGGCGCCAGTCCTGGGAGATCGGCCATTCCGGCCCTGCCGCCCGGCAATTTCGTCCGCGCTCCGCCGCCGGCCGGTTTCCGCACCGCGAAATAATATCGAGACAATTCAATGGCATGCGTCCGTTAACGCTGTTGGCGCGGCCGTTGCTACGGCGAAGGTGAACCGATCGGCGCAGCAGGCGCCCTTTCACCCCGAGCCGACGAGACGGATGCAAGCCGCCGCCGCCGCAGCGTTCATGCCTGGCCCCGCCACGGGCCAACTCACCCTCGATCCGCAGGGGGAGGCCGCCGCTGCGTCCGGCGCCGGCCTCGGCGGCCAGGCCGGCGCCGGTGCGGGCGGAGATCAGGGCGGTCTCGACGACGGGGGCTTCAGCCAGCTCCTCGCCAGCGTGCTGGCGGCGCCGAGTTCGGGCGCCATGCTGCTGGCCGGTGCGAAGGCCTCGCAGGCCGGGGTGGTCACACCCGCGACGCCGCCCAAGCCCGCGACCGCGCTGCAGGCGCCGGCCTTGCTCTGGAACGCTTCCGCGGCGTCGGGCGCTCAGGCGGCGCCGACGAGCGGTCCTCAGGGCGCCCCGGCGCCGTCGGCGACCGACTCGACGGCGCCCGTCCCGCAACAGGGCGGCGGGTCCGATCCGGCCACGCCTTCCAAGCCCAAGACGTCCGCGTCGGACAGCACGACGCCGCCCGCCCCCCAGGCGATGGCCAACGCCATGCTGTCTTCCGCCGCGACCCTGCAGATTCTGGCCGCGCTTGCCGTTCCCCCGCCGTCCGCCCCGATTTCGCCGTCCACCGGGCCGCCCGCCGCATCGCCCCCCGATCCGGCCACTCCGGCGCTCGCCGCCCTCGGCGCCGCCCCGGCGGCGGCGACCAGCGTCCCGGCTTCGACGGCGGCAGGTTCCACGCCCTTGCCCGTCTCGGGGCCCCAGCTCGCGAGCGCCGCGTCCAGCCTCCCGCCGCCCGCCGCGAACGACGCGGCGCCGCCACCGGCCGCCGCCATTCCGCCGTCCTCGCTCGCTCTGACCGGCGCCGACCCATCGGCGCCGGCCCGCACGCGCCTGCAGGCCGTGTCGACCAGCAGCTCCGCCGCCATCCAGACGGCAAGGCCGGAGCTCGCCGTCGCGGCGCCGCTCCCGCCGGCCACGCTGGCGCCGGCCGCCCCGGCGACGCCGGTTCAGGCCCAGCTTCAAGCCCAGGCCCAGGCTCCGCCGCCAGCGCCGTCGCCCGCGCCGGCTCCATCGCTCGTCGCCTCGGCGGCCCAGAGCGTGGCCGCGCCCGGTATCGCTTCGACCTCGAGGCAGGACATCGCCGCGCCGCCGGCTGCCGGGACCCAGCCGGCGCCGGCCCTGGCCGCGCTGGCGACGACCCGGCCCGCGCGGCCCGGTGCGTCGGCGCCGGCCCAGGCCACCACGGCGGCTCCGTCCTCGACGACGCCGGACGCCGCGGCCCCGGCGCCCGGGCCTGCGGCCGGGCCGCCGGTCGAGCCTCCGGCGTCCGTCGCGTCGACCCAGACCGCGCCGCCTCTTCCGGCGGGCGCCGCCGACCCGCCTGCGCTCGCGCTTCAGGTCGCGGCCATCGCAGCCTATGCGCCGGCCGCGCCCGTGACGGCGCCGGCCGCCCGCGCCGCCCCGGCGACATCGAAGTCCGACCAGGCGCCACCGGCGCCGCCGGCGGCGGTTCCGACCTCTGGGCCGCCGGTCGCCCCCGTGGCTCTGGCCGCCGCGCCCCCGCCGACGGTGGTCCCGGCGCCGAACCCCGCCGCCGATCCGGGTCCGCCGAACCGTGGCCCAGCGCCGGTCAGCCAGCCCGATCCACCGATCGTGAGCGGGCAGGGCCAAGCCCAATTCACCGCCCCGGACACGGGCCCGCCGGCCAGCGCGCCGTCGCCCGTCTCCACTCCCTCGCAGGTGCAGCCGCCGGCCGACGCCGGGGCGAACGCTCAGGCCAGCGCGGCGTCGGCCGCGCCGCCGCCCATCTCTGCTGCGTCGCCGGTTCAGCCCCCGGCCGCCCCCGGGGTCAACGCTGCGACAAGCACCGCGCCGGCCGCGCCGCCCGCTCCGGACGCTTCGTCCACGGTGGCGGCGTCGACCGGACCGCCGCTTTCGCCACCGCCGCCGGAAAGCGCCAGGACCGCCGCCGCCCTCGGCGCCGTTCAGGCCCAGCCGTCCACGCCGTCCGCTTCGCCGCCCCCCGCCCAGGTGGGGATCGACGCCTCGGCCAAGGCCGCGCCGGCCCAGGACGCCTCACCGCCGGCGACCTCGATCGCCAGCCCGCCGGTCGACGCGCCTGATCCGTCGTCCACTGCGCCCGCCGGCCCCGCTCCCGCGCTTGCCCCCGCCCCGGCTCCCGCGCTCGCCGCCGGCGCCTCGGCGCCTCGGCGCAATGTCGCCGCGACCGCCGCCGCGCCGCGTCCGGCTTCGGGCCCGGCCGCCGCCGCGCCCACAGGCGGCGGCGGGACCACCGCCGCGGCGT
>JANWHQ010000132.1 GCA_025450315.1 Caulobacteraceae bacterium | reverse complement strand
GGCGGCGATCACCGGCGATCCGGCGAACAGGGCCGTCCGCGCCCATTGCGCCGGCCTCGGATCGTCCGGCGCCGCGCCGGGATGGACGCACAGCACCGCCTCGGCGCCCTGGAGCTGGGCCAGGGACGCCTGGCGCTCGTCGATCGCCACGAGCTCGGCGCCGCCCAGGGCCAGGCGCTGCTCGATGGCCGGCGAGATGGCCAGGAGGCTCTCGGGGCGGTCCGCGAGGGCCAGGATGCGGGGCCCGGCAGGCGGTTCGTCGGCGGCGATGGAGAGGCCGAGCTCGGCCAGCACGAGCCGGTCCTCGGCCATCCGGGCCGGCAGGCCGGTGACCTCGAGGCTCCGGGCTCCCGGCCGGATCGGCGGGGGCGCGGCGAGGGGCCCGGGATCGCGCCAGGCGGCGATGCGGCAGCCGAGCCCGGCGGCGAAGGCGAGGTCCGCCTCCAAAAGGCCGGCCTGGGGCGCCAGCAGCAGCTGGAGCCCCCGCGCGGCGGTGCGGGTCATCAGCTCGCGGTCGTCCTCGCCCAGCGGCCCGTCGGCGACCAGCACCCGAAGATCGGCGCCCGCCCATTGGCCGAAGGGCGGGTCGGCCGAGATGGCCGCGCGATGCCCGGCCCAGCGCAGGTAGATCGCCGGATAGAGCGCCGTGCGGGCCACCAGGCTCGGCCGCCAGTCCCGCGGGATTTTCCAGGCCGCCGTCGCCATCAGCGCTTCAGCATCCGCCGCCTGAGGCGCGCGCCGCGCTTCATCAGCCGGTTCAGGGCCGCCGGGATCCAGCGCAGCGGCGCGGTGATCCGCCAGGACAGGGACCTGGCCATGCGCATGCGGCGGCGCTCGCGCTCCAGCACCTTGGCCTTCAGCGCCCGCGCGCGGCGCTGGCCGCGCTCGGCGAGGGCGGCGGCGGCGTCGCGGGCCTGGACGGCGGCGGCGGCCTGGGCCTGGCTCGACGCCAGCTCGGCCTTGATGGCGGTAAGGGCCTGGTTCAGCGCCTGAGTCTGCTGCTCGAAACGCGCGGCCGCGGCCCTGGCCCGCTCGGCGATCTCGTCCAGCCCCCGGCGGGCGGCGTCCTTCCAGCGCCCGGCTTCCCGCTCCAGCTCCGCCGCCCTGGCCTCGGCGGCATCGAGCGCGGCGGCCAGCCGTTCGGCCTTGGCCCGCCGCTCGTCGAGCTCGCCGCCCAGCTGCTGCAGCTGCGAGGACCGTTCGCGCAGGGAGGACTGCACCGCGGGCCTGAGCTCGGCCTGCAGCTCCTCCAGCAGGGCGCGCAGCGCCTTGACCTCGCCGGCCAGGGCGTCGGCGTCCTTGTGCTCGCTGTCCTCAGAATTCTCCGACGCCATCCGGCCGAGCCTTGGTAAACTGACCAAGCCCGAACAGATTTTCCGCCGTCCCGCAAGCGAGCCCCGTTCATGACCCTGGCCTTCAAGGCCCGCGCCCAGGACCCGACCATCGCCTCCTACCGCTATCGCGTGCTGGAGCCGATCGCCTTCCTGAAGGCCCGCGGCCAGCAGGTGGAGGCGTTCGATGCGGCCTATGTCGACCGCTACCGCACGGTGGTGTTCTCCAAGGCCTATGGACCGGAGGACCGCAAGCTGGCGCGGCGGCTGAAGGCGGCCGGCAAGCGGGTGATCCTCGACCTCTGCGACGACCATTTCTTCAATCCGCTGGACCTGCCCAAGTACCGCGAGGCGCGCGAGGGCCTCCTGGCCATGATCGCCCTCTGCGACAAGGTGGTGTGCTCCACCCCCGTGCTGGCGCGCTCGGTCCAGGCCCATGCGGGCCTGCAGGAGACGCCGGCCGTGGCGCCGGACGCCTACGAGCAGGCCAGCGTACCGGCCGGGCCCCCGACGCCTCAGGGTCAGCCGGCGCGGCTGCTGTGGTTCGGCCGGCACGGCTCGCCCAACGCCCCCGCCGGGATGGCGGATCTGCTGCTGGTCAAGGATGTCCTGGCCGAGGCCCAGGCGCTGCGGCCGTTCGAGCTGGTGGTCTGCAGCGACAGCGAGGCGCGGTTCGCCGAGGTTTCCGCCGGGCTGCCGGTCCCGGCCCGCTTCGTGGCCTGGACCCCGCAGAGCTTCGCCGGGGAGCTGGCGCGCGCCGACGCGGTGCTGCTCCCCCTGTCCGACAATCCCTTCGTCGCGGCGAAGACGCACAATCGCCTGACCCTGGCGCTCTCGGCCGGGGTCCCGGTCGTGGCCGACCGGCTGGACAGCTACGGCGAGTTCTCGCCGTTCTGCTGGATCGGCGACTGGCGCGCGGGGCTGGAGGCGGTGCTGCTGAGGCCCGATGAAGCCCGGGCGCGGGCCGCCGAGGCGCGGGCCTATCTTCAGGCGCACTGGTCGCCCGAGGCCGTGGCGCCGCTGTGGGAGGCGGCGCTGGACCTGCCGGCCAGGCCGCGCGAGCCGGGCCGGGTGGTGACGCCGCAGCTTCGGCCGGTGACCCCGGCCTGGGCCTGGTTCGCCCAGGACGGCCGGGCCCGCGGGCCCTGGCTGCTGGCCGGGGAGGCAGCCGATCCGGCCGAGGTCGAGGCGGCCCGGCGGGAGGGCGCGCGGGTGATGTCGCTGGGTCTGGGCTTCGAGCGCACGCCCTGCGATCTCGCCTGTGTCGTCGACGCCGAGGTGCTGGCCGCCCACGGCCCGGCGCTGGCCGAGCACGCCGCCTTCGTGCTGGTCCCCTTCGACCTCCACGGCCGGGGCTGGGCCGCCGGCCGCAGCCTGGCCAGCTGGGGCGCCGACCTGCCGGTCCTGGCGCGGCTCAGGGACGAGGGACGGCTGGTCGGCTTCGACCTCTGGACCGGCTCGTCCCATGGCGTCGACGGCGACTTCGCGACCGACGAGGCGCCGAGGGCCCTGCTGGCCAAGGCCGGCGTGCGCCGGATCCAGGCGCTGGGCCTGGTTTGGCCCCAGCCCAGCGTCCAGGGCTTCGAGGCCCTGCCGACCATCGGCCAGCGTCGGGCGCGGAGCTCCTAGGCGCCCGCCTTGACGGCGGCGTCGGGCACGCGGATCACGGTCTCCTGGTCGCTGATCCGGCGCAGCTCCCGGTTGGCGGCGTCGGCGCCGGCGGCCGGCGCCTCCGGGGCCAGGGCCCACAGCGAGGTCTGGAAGCTGGCCACGCCGCCCACGATCTGGCTGGTGCGCTCGACGTGGTACTCGCCCACGGTCTCGGCGACGTTGACGCCCTTGATCTGGAAGCTGCGCCCGTTGTCGGGCAGCACCACCTCGGTGCGGCCGGAGACATAGAGCGGATAGGCCACGGCGAAGGGCGCGTCCTGGTTGGAGCTGGGGTCGCGCTCGGGGAACAGCTTGGCCCCCGCGGCGCTGGTCGGGAAGCGGTACTCGCGCATGTGCAGGTCGGCGTTCTCGCGCCAATTGAGGTCGGCGATCCCCTTGATGTCGATCTCGAAGGCGTTGTCCTGCGGCTGGTCGCGCCAGCTCACGTCCTTGGGTTCGAACCAGCCGACGGCGTTGGCGACGGCCTGCTTCTCCAGGCGGATCAGGTCGTCCTTGGAGGCGCGGCCCACGGCCAGGCGCATGGACACGGCGGCGTCGCCCCGCACGGTCATGCGGAATTCGCCGGGCGCCGGCGCATCCAGTCCCTTGCTGGCGTCCAGATGCACCAGGACGTCCATCATCGGCTCGTCCAGCGGCGGCTGGACGATGGGTTCCAGCGGCGCGCCGCCGGCGCGCAGCGGCAGGGCCCAGCGCCAGGCCGGCGGCTTCTGCTCGTCCACCCCGCCGACGTCGCCCTGCCGGGTGCCGTCCAGCCAGTAGACCTTGCCGTCGATCTGGGCGCGCACCAGCACGTGGTCGAAGCGCCACAGCCCCGGCAGGTCCTCGTCCAGGCCGTCGCCCGACCCGGTCGAGACCAGCGCCGGCTCGGCCTTGATCCCCAGCTCGTGCAGCAGCGACAGCAGCACCACAGTCTTGCCCTTGCAGTCGCCGAAGCGGCGGGCCCAGGTCTGGTCGGCCGAGGCCGGGATGTAGCCGCCCTCGTTGGCGCCGATGTAGAAGTATCGGATCTTGTCCTCGACCAGCTTCAGCGCCTCGAAGGCGCGCACCTTGGGGTCGGTGGACTTGGCCGCGATGGCGGCCGCCTGGGCGCGCAGGTCCGAGGACGGGCCCAGCACCGCCGCCTGCTGGAACAGCGGCGAGATCTGGTCGGAAACCTCGTTCCAGCTCGCATAGCTGCTGCCATAGAGCCGCCCCACCCAGGCGTAGCGGCTGGGCGCGCCGGCCGGCGGGATCGTCGCCTTGATGTCGGAGACGTCGAGCAGCAGCTCGGTGCGCCCGCCGTGGGTGGTGATCTCGGCCTTGGGCAGGTCGTCGGTGAGCCGCCAGCGCACCGGATCGGTGCTGGGCCAGGAGGCGCGCACCCGGTAGCGGCCGGTGACGCCGCTGCTGCTCAGGCCCTCGGGATCCTCCGAGCGGCCCTTGGTGACCGGATC
This sequence comes from Caulobacteraceae bacterium, assembly GCA_025450315.1. Taxonomy (GTDB): domain Bacteria; phylum Pseudomonadota; class Alphaproteobacteria; order Caulobacterales; family Caulobacteraceae; genus JANWHQ01. The sequence goes on along the minus strand of JANWHQ010000132.1, from coordinate 39,290 downwards.
GCGCTTGGCCAGCGACCAGGCCACGTCGAACACGTCGCCGACCTGCAGCCCGTCCACCTGCAGGGTCGCGGTCAGCCGCCCGTCGAGCATGCCGGCCTCGAGGCCGGTCTCGCGCCGCAGCACCAGCAGCTTCTGACCATCGCCCAGCAGGACGATGACCTTGCCGCCGCGGCGGATGGCGATGGTGTGGATGGTCAGGACCTCGGTGTCCGGATCCCAGGTCAGGCTTTCGGTGGTCAGGTCGGCCAGGCCCTCGGGCCGCAGCACCTTCACCACCCGGCGCGTGTAGAAGACGTCGCCCTGGGGGCCGAGCCGGCTCTGGTTGTCGTCGAGCAGGGTCTGCAGGGCGGCGGAATCCTCCGCTGGCGGGGCGGCCGGCAGCGGCGCCACGTCGACCCAGCTGGCCGGCGGGGCGATCACCGGCCTGCTCGCGGCGAAGGCGGGGGCGGAGGCGCAAAGACCGGCCGCCGCCAGACCCAGACACAACCAACGAGACGCCATGCGCACCCCCAGACGGAACCGGCTGCTAGCTCACCCCTAAGCGCAGGCAAGATCAATGGCCCCGGTGGAAGGCGAGACCATGGCGCCGCCGCTTGACTAATCCATAACTCTGCGGTTATACGAATCTCATAGCCCTGAGGTTATGGATCCGTGCCCGACGCCGATCTGATCTTCCGGACCCTGGCCGACCCCACCCGGCGGGCGATCTTCGAGCGCCTCTGCCGCGAGGGCGAAGGGACGGTCGGCGCCCTGACCCGGGGGGCAGGCGTCTCCCAGCCGGCGGTATCCAAGCACCTGGGCCTGCTGAAGTCTGCCGGCCTGGTCAGCGACCGGCGCCAGGGCCGCGAGACCCATTACAGCGCCGATCCCCAGGCGCTTTCCCCGCTCTTCGACTGGATGGGCCACATGGGCGCCTTCTGGCGCGGCCGCTTCGACCGGCTCGAGGATCTGCTGAACAGGATGGACCAATGACCGAAGCCGCCGAAACCGCCCCCTCCACGGGGACCGTCAGCGTCGTGGTGGAGCGCGACATCCCCCATCCGCCGGAGAAGGTCTGGCGCGCCCTGACCCAGCAGCACCTGATCGCCGACTGGCTGATGGCCAACGACTTCGAGCTGGCGCTCGGCCGCAGGTTCAACCTGCGCTGGGAAGCGCCCAACGGCATGAGCGGCGTCATCGACGCCGAGGTGCTGGCCATCGAGCCCAACCGCACGCTCGCCTACAGCTGGAGCTCCATGGGCGTGGACTCGGTCGTCACCTTCACCCTGACGCCGGCCTCGGGCGGCACGCACCTGAAGATGGAGCAGGCCGGCTTCAAGCCCGACCAGCAGCCCAACATCCAGGGCGCGAAATACGGCTGGACCGGCTTCCTGGCCAAGCTGGACGAGGTCGCCGGCCGCTGAGCCACACGGTCCGTTTCATCTCAAGGGGGAGACTGCGTTGAACTGGAACGCCTGGATCCGGCAGACCCATCGCTGGCTGTCGATCGCCTTCACGGCGGGCTTCATCGTCAACGGCGCCGCCTGGGTGCTGGCCAAGCCGCCGCTCTGGCTGGGCCTGTTCGTGCTGGTCCCGCTGCTGCTGCTGCTGGTGAGCGGGCTCTATCTGTTCGTGCTGCCCTATGCCCTCAAATGGCGCGGGCGGCGCGCCGCGGTTCAGGCCAAGGCGGCCTGAACCCTGGCGGCGATCCCGGCGGCGTCCAGGCCCAGGCGCTCGAGCACCTCGCCGGGCTGGCCCGAGGGCGGCACGGCGGAAAGGCCGAGGTTCAGGGTGGGGACCGCCACGCCGGCGCGGGCCAGGGCGGCCATCACCTTCTCGCCGTGGCCGCCTTCCAGATAGTGGTCGTCCAGCGTGACCAGCAGCTTGCGGCCCTTGACGAGTCCGGCGACCCATCCGGCGTCGACCCGGTTCAGCCACGGCAGGTTCACCACCGCCAGGCCCACGCCCCTTTCGGCCAGGGCGCGCGAGGCCTTCACCGCCTGGGCCAGCAGGATCGGCCCCGAGCCGACCAGCACGGCGTCGGTCCCCGGCGCGATCTCGAAGCCCTTGCCCACCTCGGGCCGCCAGCCGGCCGGGACGTCCCAGTCGATCTCCGCCGGCAGCGAGGCCATGCGCAGGAACGAGGGGCCGTCGTGCGTCTCCAGGCACCAGTCCAGCAGCGCCCCCACCTCGGCCGGGCAGGAGGGCGCGGCCATCACCAGCCCCGGCGTTCCGCCCACCGACGAGATCTCGCGCACGCTCTGGTGCGAGTGGCCGGGGCCGGCGGGCAGCACGCCTGACAGGCCGCCGACGTAGACCACCTTCGTGTGCTCGGTGGCGTTGTTGTAGATCTGCTCGTTGGGGCGGGTGGATAGGAAGCACGAGAACGAGTGCACCACTGGCAAGAGGCCCGAGAGCGCCATGCCGCCGGCCATGGACACCATGTCCTGCTCGGCGATGCCGCATTCGAAGAAGCGCTCGGGATGCTTCTCCGAGAAGGCGATCAGCCCCATGTCCTTGATCAGGTCCGCGTCCAGGGCCACCAGCTCGGGGCGCCGCTCGGCCGCCTTCAGCAGCGCCTCGGCATAGGCGCCGAACAGGCCCACCGGCTTGCCGGCCGCGGGCGCGGCGGCGGGGCGGTTGACGATCTCGATCTCGACGGTCTGGCCGCCCAGGCCCCCGGCCCGGCCGTTGATCCGGTCCAGGATCTCCTGGGCCGCGCGGGTGTAGTCGGCCGCCTGGGGCGCGCCGGAGTGGAACAGGAACATCTCCACGTCCGAGTCGATCGAGGTGCCCTCCATGAAGGAGACGCCCTTGCCCTTGACCGTATCGGCGACGATCACCTTGGGCTGGTCGGTGATCCGGTTGATCCGCGCGAAGGTGTCCTCGATGGCCCTGGTGTCGTGGCCGTCGATGCGCTCCACGTGCCAGCCGAAGGCCGCGAACTTGGCCACCAGGTCGCCCAGCGAGGAGGTCCGTTCCACCGAATAGTCGGACTGGATCTTGTTGTGGTCCACCACCACGGTCAGCTCGCCCATCTTCCAGTTGGCCGCCGAGACCAGCGACTCCCAGATCTGGCCTTCCTGCAGCTCGCCGTCGCCGGTGACCACAGCGACCTTGGTGGTGAGGCCCTTCAGGCGCGCGGCCAGGATCATGCCCTTGGCCTTGGAGATCCCCATGCCGAGCGAGCCGGTGTTGGCCACGATGCCCCGGGTGCCGACGTCGGGGTGGCCGGGCAGGCCGTCCAGCCGGCGCAGGCGGTGGATCAGGCTCTCGTCCAAGAGGTCCACGGCCATCATGATGGCGTAGAGCCCCGGCGCGTCATGGCCCTTGGAGGAGAAGAACACCTCGCCCTTGGACTGGTCGATCTCGTTCAGCTGCAGGTGCGAGAACAGGTCCATCGAGGAGAAGGACGAGCCGATGTGCCCCGATCCGGCGGTGGCGATCATGTAGAGTGCGTTCAGCCGCGCCATGTCGGCGAACAGGGCCGTCACCTCCGCGCGGGGGGCGTTCAGCCGGCGGATGCGCTCGAACTCCGAGCGCCTGATGAAATAGAGCTCGCCGTCGACGGCCGAACCGACAAGATCACCCATGGCTGACTTTCGTTACGCCGGCTGGCCGGCGGGTTCTGGATAGGGGGGCTCGGCCACGGCCGGTAGCCGCGCTTCGCCGGTCGAGATCAGGTGTTCCGCGTACCACCAGTCCTGCGGCCCGTTGATGTCCACGCCCTCGTCGCCCTCGGTCAGGAAGGGCAGGAGCACGGACCCGGCGATGGAGGAGGTGCGCCGGGCCATCTCGGTCCAGGCGATCTCGAGCGAGGCGTTCTGGACATAGACCTTGGGCAGGGAAGCCTTCTGCTGGCTGTGCCAGGGCGGGCCGTCCTCGGGGTTCAGCGGCATCAGGGGCGTCATCCGCTCGCCGCGCACCACCCACATCTTGCCCGGATGCTGCTCGACCGGCTCGACGGCCCTCAGCGAATCCACCCCCTCGGCGTCGATGAAGCTCTTCCAGGCGCGCTGGATGGTCTCGGGTTTGCGGAACGGGCTGGTGGGCCTGAGGATCGAGAAGGCGTCGAAGTCGCGGCCCTGGCCGTTCAGGGCGTCCAGCGCATGCAGCACCCATTCGATGTCGGGCGAGGTCGATGCGGCCATGGCCTCGTCCCGCAGGAACGGGACCTCGGCGCCATAGTGGCGGGCGATGCGGGCGTAGTCCTCCGAGTCGGTGGACACCACCACCGAGTCGAACACGGCCGAGCCGCGCGCGGCGGCGATGGTGTAGGCGATCAGCGGATGGCCGCCCAGGCGGCGGATGTTCTTGTGCGGCACGCGCACCGATCCCGAACGCGCCGGGATCAGGGCCACCGCCTTGGTTCTGGATCTGTCCGCCATGACGCGGCGATCAATAGGGACCCGGCGCGATCAAGCCAAGCCTCACGCCGGCAGGGCGGCGAACCAGCGGGCGTAGCGCCGCACGCCGTCCTCGAAGCTGGCCTGCGGCGAAAAGCCCAGGGCCTTCGCCGCGGAGACGTCGGCCGCCAGCGCCGCGGGGTCGCCGGCCCGCGTCTGCCCGGAAAAGCCGATGGCCGCGTCCGAGCCCAGCGCCCGGGCCAGGGTCTCGGCCGCCTGGCGCACGGTGACGGCCTCGCCCCGGCCGCCGTTCAGGACCAGCGGCGCGCCCGAAAGCCGGGCGCCCATGGCCAGGCCGACCAGCCGGACGGCGTCGTCGATGTAGAGGAAATCGCGCCGCTCCTCGCCGGTGCCCGCCAGCTCCAGCCGGCGCGGCCCGGCCGCCAGCCGCCGCGCCAGGTCCCAGAGCAGCTGCTTCCTGAGCCCCGGGCCGTAGAGCGAGAAGAAGCGGAGGATCGCCGCCTCCACGCCCGCGGCGGCGATCTCGGCCTCGGCCTGCAGCTTGTGGCGGCCATAGGGGGAGATGGGCTCCAGCGGCGCGTCCTCCGCCAGGGGGCCGGCCGAGGCGGCGCCATAGACCGCGGCGCTGGAGGGATAGATCAGCCGCGCGCCGGCGGCGGCGGCGTTCAGGAACGCCAGGGTCTCGCGCACGCTGAGCACGGTGCGGGCGAAGTCGGCCTCGGGATCGGCCACCGAGGCCCCGACCGAGCTTCCGCCGGCGGCGTGGAACACCAGCTCGGGCAGGCCGATCTCGGCCGCCGCGCGGGCCAGGGCGTCCCGGTGCACCTCGCCGGTGATCCAGTGCGCGCAGCCCTCGCCCCAGCCGGGCGCCACGTCGAAGCCCGCCACCCGCCATCCGGCCCCCACCAGCGCCTGGGCGACCGCGCCGCCCAGAAAGCCGGCCGCCCCGGTGACGAAGGCGACGCCCGAGCCGCCGGGCCTCGGGACCATGCTGGCAGAATCCGACATGGCCGCTGGCTGCGCATCGAATGGCCCGGCCGTCAACTCGGCGGCGCACTGGCGAGGGCCGCGCCTCTGCCCTATCACAGGTTTCGATTCAGCCTCCGGGCGGGCGGAAAACCATCGAGATCATGTCGCCGGACGCGCGCCTGTCGGTGGTCCTCGGGACCTACAATCGCCTGGCGTCCCTCAAGCGCTGCCTGGACAGCATCCTGGCCGAAACGCGGACGCCGCTGGCGGTCTACGTGGCCGACGCCGGCTCGACGGACGGCACGGTGGATTATCTGACATCGCTGGACGACCCGCGGGTGCGCCCGGTGCTGGCCGGCCGCAAGCTCGGCCAGGCGCGGGCCTACAACGAGGTCTTCCGCATCGTTCAGACCCCCTATGTCGCCTGGCTCAGCGACGACAACGAGGTGGTGGACGCCGGCCTGGACGCGGCGGTGGCCGTGCTGGATCGCGAGCCGGCCATCGGCATGGTGGCGCTGAAGACCAAGGACGTTCAGGGGCCGTTCCTGGGCTCGGTCTATCTGGGCGGGGTGTCCGAGATCGGCGTGCTGAACGTCAACCAGGGGATGCTGCGCCGAGAGGTGCTGGCGGAGGTCGGCGGGTTTTCCGAGACCTTCGGCTTCTATGGCATCGACCCCGACCTGACCGCCAAGGTGCTCTATTGCGGCCACGACATCGTCTACACGCGCCAGGTGGCGCTGCATCACCACCGCGACTGGCCGCTGCAGGAGGGGACGCCGGAACACCAGGAACTCGCCCGCCATCACGCCCGCTCGCTGTCGCTCTATCGCCACAAGTGGGGGAAGATGGCCCAAGGCGCGGTCGCCTGGCGGGCCAAGCGGCGGGTCTGGACCTGGTTCAAGCGGCGGCTTGGCGGCCGCTATGACGAGAACTCCACGACCCCGCGCCTCGGCGGCCTCTGGCGCGACTGGAACAACGTCTTCCTCGCCCGGCACATCAGCCTGATCGACCCCTGGTCGAGCGCCGGGCGGCCATATCACCTGCGCCAGCACGCCGCACGGCGCCCTTTGCCGCCCGATCCTAAGCGGCCCGAGGACGGTTAGCGGGGCCCCTGCGAGGTCCGGTTGCAAACGTCATGAGAACATGACAGGTCAATTCCCATCCCGTGAACGAGGGGCGCAGAGCTTACGCATGACCCGGAAATTCGTGATTGGCGACAAGGTCGTAACCCAGGATTCGGTGGGCTATGTGATCGCCGAGATCGGCCACAACCACCAGGGCAACATGGATACCTGCAAGGCCATGTTCCGGTCCGCGGTGGAGGCCGGCGCCGACGCGGTGAAGCTTCAGAAGCGCGACAACCGCGCCCTCTTCACCGCCGAGATGTACGACAGCCCGTACAACTCCGAGAACGCCTACGCGCCGACCTACGGCACCCACCGCGAGGCGCTGGAGTTCAACAAGGAGCAGTACCAGGAGCTGAAGGCCTACGCCGAAGAGCTGGGCATCCTGTTCTTCTCCACCGCCTTCGACCTGCCCTCGGCGGACCTCCTGGCCTCGATCGACGTGCCGGCGTTCAAGATCGCCTCGGGCGACATCTCCAACACGCCCTTGCTGCGCCACGTGGCCAGGTTCGGCAAGCCGATGATCGTTTCCACCGGCGGGGCGACCTTCGAGGACGCCAAGCGCGCCTACGAAGCCATCATGCCGATCAACCCGAACCTCTGCATCATGCAGTGCACCTCGGGCTATCCGCCGCCCTACGAGCAGCTGAACCTCAGGGTCATCGAGACCTTCATGGAGGCGTTCCCGGACATCGTGATCGGCTTCTCGTCCCACGACTCCGGCATCGCCATGCCCCTGGTCGGCTACATGCTGGGCGCGCGGGTGTTCGAGAAGCACTTCACCCTGAACCGCGCCTGGAAGGGCACCGACCAGGCCTTCAGCCTGGAGCCGGCGGGCCTGAAGCGGGTGGTCCGCGACCTGCAGCGCACGGTCGAGGCGCTCGGCGATGGCCAGAAGACGCCCTACGTCTCCGAGACCAAGCCGCTGAACAAGATGGTCAAGCGCCTGGTCGCCGCCCGCGACCTGCCGGCCGGCCACGTGCTGGCCGAGGCCGACTTCGACTACCGCATCCCGGTCGAGGCCAAGATCACGCCGAACGCCCTGCCGCCCTACTGGGTCGACTATTTCGTCGGCAAGACCTTGGTGGCCCCGGTGCCGGCCCAGGAGATCATCGGCTGGGCCGAGATCGGCGAGACGCCGAAGCAGGGCTGATGGCTGCCGATTTCGACCTTGCCGGCCGTGTGGTGGTCGTCACCGGCGGCCTCGGCCAGCTGGGAGCCGCCTTCGCCAACGCCCTGATCGCGGCCGGAGCGCGGGTCGCGGTGGTGGATGTCTCCGACGATCGGAGCCGGGCGAAGATTCCGCTTGCGAGCGACGAACGCCTCAAGCTCTACGCCGGCGACGTCACCTCCAAGGACTCGCTGCGCGGGGTGCTGGCCCGGATCGAGGCGGACTGGGAGACGCCCTCGGGCCTGATCAACAACGCCGCCATCGACGCCCCGCCCGGCGCCCCGGCCGAGGAGAACGGGCCGTTCGAGGACTATCCGGACGCCTCGCTCGACAAGATGCTCGATGTGAACGTCAAGGGCGTGATCTTCTGCTGCCAGGTGTTCGGCGGCGCCATGGCCAAGGCCGGCCGCGGCTCCATCGCCAACATCTCCTCGATCTACGGCGTGCTGTCGCCCGACCAGGGCCTCTACCAGTACCGTCGCGACCGCGGGGAGAACTTCTACAAGCCCGTCGGCTATTCGGTGACCAAGTCGGCCTTGATGAACCTGACGCGCTATCTGGCGGTCTACTGGGGCAAGGCCGGCGTGCGGGTGAACACCCTGACCTTCGCCGGCGTCTTCGCCAACCAGGAGCCGGCGTTCCTGGAGCCCTACACCCGCAAGGTGCCCCTGGGCCGCATGGCCGAGCCGGACGACTACGAGGGGCCGGTGGTCTTTCTGATGTCGGACGCGTCCCGCTACATGACCGGCTCCAACGTCGTCATCGACGGCGGCTTCACCGCGATGTGAGGATTGATGAGAACCTACCCTGATTTTGTGCCCAATTTGATTGGTGGGGCATACGAAACCGCAGCGAGCGGCGAGCAGATCGAAGTTTTCAATCCACATTCCGGTGAGGTGATCGGAAGGGTGGCTCGTTCGCGCCGGGAGGACGTGAGTCGAGCCATCGCAAGCGCTCGGGCCGCCCAACCAGGATGGGCGTCGACGCCAGGCGTTGTTCGGGGCGAAATCCTTCATGCGATCGCCAGCGAAATTGAGGCTCACCGCGAAGAGTTGGCGTATCTCGTCGCGCTTGAAGCAGGGAAACGCGAAGACGACGCCTTGGCCGAGGTCAGGGCCGCAGTCCAATGCGCTCGATTCTTCGCAGGGGAAGGGCAACGTCTTTTTGGTCGGACGACGACATCGGGTAAGCCAAATCGGTTTGCCATGACGGTGCGTCAGCCATGTGGCGTGGCTGGTTTAATCATCGCCGCGAATACTCCGGCCCCTAACTTCGCTTGGAAGGTCTTTCCGGCTCTAATATGCGGCAACAGCATTGTTCTAAAGCCCTCTGAGCACACGCCGGCGTCAGCATGGTACATGGCGAAGTTGGCCTACCAGGCCAAGACTGCGCTAAAAGACGTACTCCCGCCCGGCGTTCTGAACTTGGTGCACGGCCATGGCCCGGAGGCGGGCCAGCCGATCGTTGAAGACGAAGGTACGGATGTCGTTTCGTTCACCGGGTCTGCCGCGACTGGAAAGGCCATCGGCGCCCTAGCAGGCAGCATGCTGAAGAAGCTTTCGCTGGAACTCGGCGGGAAGAACGCACTGATCATCTGTGACGACGCAGATATGCGTAATGCAGTGGATTGTGCGGTGTCATCGGCGTTTTCTAACGCCGGCCAACGCTGCGCGGCGGCAAGTCGAATTCTTGTTTCAGAGAAGATCTACCCTTCCTTTATCGAGGATTTTGTCCAAGCTACGCACAATATCAAGTTGGGCGTGGAGATCGATTGCAAGGTCGGGCCGGTCATCAGCAATAATCAACTTCAGAATATGTGTGCAGCTGTAGCTGCGGCAGCGGGCACCGGCGCCAACATCATAACCGGAGGCAGTAGGGATATTTCCCCAGCTCTGAAAGGTGGCTTCTACATGCAGCCTACCATACTGGAAGATGTGGGACCTGGACAGGATTTGTGGGATACCGAGCTCTTCGGTCCCGTAGCCCTCGTGCATTCAGTTTCCGATTTTCAACAAGCCGTCGAGCTTGCAAACAGATCTCGCTACGGGCTGACCGCCTCGATTCACACGCAGGATATCAACAAGGCGCTTGCATTCGTGCAAATGATCCACACGGGCGTGGCGGTGATCAACGGCGGCACCCACGGTTCCGAGCCTCACATGCCGTTTGGCGGTGTGAAGAACTCAGGAAACGGATCGAGGGAGCCCGGAACGGAGGCTTTGGACGTCTACTCAGAATTGCAAGATGTGTACATTAACGTTACGCCGCCGTAGCGGATCTGTTCTCCACGCCGTGTCTCAGGAGGCGGACCTGAGTTCGCGCAACCGAGAGTGGACTAGGCGCCCATCTGCAGAGTCGCTAAGGCATAGCTCGGCGGCCGTGACCAGGGTCGAACCCATTCCACTTAGCGGTCGCCTATCCGATGGGGGAGCGAGGGTATGGCTGAGAGTGCGCCAAGGACGCGAGAGCTTACGAGCCTGCAATGGATGGTCAGTGCTCGTTCTCGAATTCAGCAATTGTCGTTAGATATCGTTTCGCTTGTTGAGAATCATAAACACGAAGTCGGGGTTAATACCGAGGACGGTTCCCATCTTGCGCAGCTGATAGGCGGCGCATTTTCTCTCTGGAGGGCCGTGTTTTTGGCGGACACGCCAAGAAACATAGAGCGAACCCTACCCGTTGCTCAGGAATTCTTGGAGACGGTTGTAAATACTAACATGATCGGATTTGCCCAGGATTACAAATTGAGAGAATGGGCGTTTGGCTACTATATAAATAACGCGAAATATAGAATAATTGCAATAAACTCGAAGAACCCTGAATACATGAAGCGACTTAGGAGGATTGATTCCAGAACTTTTCCGGGTGAGAAGTTGGATGCAATATTTGAACATGAAATCTCTGGGAGAAATACGAAGACTCTTTGGGATGACTGTTACGATGCGCTTCGAATATCCATTCAATCGGTGAGTGACACGATCTTCGAGAAATCAAGGGCCGGAAGAAGTGAGTAATATTCTTCTTTCTCGTGATATTTCTGCTCATATCGAGAGAGTTTGAGTGAGGCGCTCGATTTCTATGCCAAACTACGTGATCCAATGGCACCATATATTCAGACTTTGTCTTCCGGTGGGTGCAATTAGCCTCCCCTGCGGGGAGGTGCTGCTGTCACGGGTCGGTGGGAGAGTCAGGAAGCCCGACCATGTCTAAGACCGCCCTCATCACCGGCGTCACCGGACAGGACGGCGCCTATCTGGCGCGCCTGCTGCTGGAGAAGGGCTACGTCGTCCACGGCATCAAGCGCCGCTCGTCCTCGTTCAACACCGAGCGCATCGACGACATCTACGAAGACCCGCACCTGCCCGATGCGCGGATGTTCCTGCACTACGGCGACATGACCGATTCGCTGAACCTGCTGCGGATCATCGCCCAGGTGCAGCCCGACGAGATCTACAACCTCGGCGCCCAGAGCCACGTGCAGGTCTCCTTCGAGACGCCCGAGTACACGGCCAACGCCGACGGGATCGGCATGCTGCGCATCCTGGAGGCCATCCGCATCCTGGGCCTGGTGGAGAAGGTGCGGGTCTATCAGGCCTCCACCTCCGAGCTCTATGGCCTGGTGCAGGAGGTCCCCCAGCGCGAGACCACGCCCTTCTATCCGCGCAGCCCCTACGGGGTGGCCAAGCTCTACGCCTACTGGATCCTGGTGAACTACCGCGAGGCCTATGGCCTGCACGCCTCCAACGGCATCCTGTTCAACCACGAAAGCCCGCTGCGCGGCGAAACCTTTGTCACCCGCAAGATCAGCCGGGCGGTGGCGGCGATCGAGCTGGGCCTGCAGGACCGGCTCTACATGGGCAACCTCGACGCGCTGCGCGACTGGGGCCACGCCAGGGACTATGTGCGCGGCATGTGGATGATGCTGCAGCAGGACCAGCCGGACGACTATGTGCTGGCCACCGGCGAGAACCACTCGATCCGCGAGTTCGTCGAGCGCGCCTTCGGCGAGGTGGGCCGCAGCATCGAGTGGAGCGGCCGGGGCCTGGACGAGATCGGCCGCGACGCCCGCACCGGCCAGGCGCTGGTGGCGGTGGATCCCCGCTACTTCCGGCCCACCGAGGTCGAGCAGCTGATCGGCGATCCCTCCAAGGCCAACCAGAAGCTGGGCTGGCGCCACGAGGTCGGCTTCGAGGAGCTGGTCCGCGAGATGGTGGCCTCGGACCTGGAGACGGTGAAGCGCGACTCCTGGCGGCGCAGTCCGGCCGATTGAGATGACCCAGGTCTTCGACCTTCACGGCAAACGGGTCTGGGTGGCGGGCCACCGCGGCATGGTCGGCGGGGCCATCGTGCGCCGGCTCGCCTGCGAACAGGTCCAGGTGCTGACCGCCACCCGCCAGGAGCTGGATCTGCGCGAGGCCGCCGCGGTGCGGGCCTGGCTGAAGGCCAACCGGCCCGACGTGGTGGTGCTGGCCGCGGCCAAGGTGGGCGGCATCGCCGCCAACGACTCCCTGCCGGCCGACTTCCTCTACGACAACCTGATGATCGAGACGGCGGTGATCGGCGGCGCCTTCGAGGCGGGAGTCTCCAAGCTGCTGTTCCTCGGGTCGAGCTGCATCTATCCGCGCATGGCCCCCCAGCCGATCCCCGAGGAGGCGCTGCTCACCGGGCCGCTGGAGCCCACCAACGAGTGGTACGCCATCGCCAAGATCGCGGGGCTGAAGCTCTGCCAAGCCTACCGCCGCCAGCACGGGGCGGACTTCATCTCGGGGATGCCCAGCAATCTCTACGGCCCCGGCGACAACTACCACCCCGAGCACAGTCACGTGCCGGCGGCCCTGATCCGGCGCATGGACGAGGCCCGGCGGGCCCATGCGCCCAGCGTCACCGTCTGGGGCACCGGGACGCCGCTGCGCGAGTTCCTCTACGTCGACGACGCCGCCGACGCCTGCGTTTGCCTGCTCAAGCACTACTCCGGCGAGATGGCGCTCAACATCGGCTCGGGCGAGGAGGTCTCCATCGCCGTCTTCGCCCGGCATGTGGCCAGGGCGGTGGCCTACCAGGGCGAGCTGAAGTTCGACGCCAGCCGGCCGGACGGCGCGCCGCGCAAGCTGGTGGACGTCACCCGGCTGAAGGGGCTGGGCTGGAGCGCCAAGACCTCGCTGGACGAGGGCCTGGCCCTTGCCTACGCCGACTATCGGGCGCGCCTGAAGGCCGGCGCGATCGCCGCCTGACATGGCCCTCTCCGGCTGGCGCACCCTCTGGCGCAGGAAGGATCCGCCGGCCGCGCCAGCCGCCGATCCCGCGCCCGCCAAGACGGCGAAATCCGCCGCCCTGCCCAAGGGCTTTCCCGACTGGGGCCGGCTGACCTCGGGCAGCCGGGCCTGGGCCAGGCGGCGCCCTGGGCGGCGCGGGCGCGTGCTGATCGCCACCAACATCGGCGGCCATGGCCCGGTGGGCGTGTTCGAGAGCACCGTGGCGGCGGCCCTGGCGCTCAGGGACGCGGAGGTCGAGATCGTGCTCTGCGACGCGGCCCTGCCGGCCTGCCTGAAGGCCGAATACGCCGACCTGCCGGACGACACGATCCTGACCGAGCGGCGGCTGCCCCAGACCTTCTGCCCCTCCTGCATGAGCCGCGGCCGGTCGATGTTCGACCCCCTGGGCCTGAAGGTGCGCTGGCTGTCGGAGCTGATCGCCGAGGACGACCGCGCCGAGGCCCGCCGGATCGCCGACGGCATCCCGGCGGGCGACATCGACGGCTTCGAGCTGGAGGGGCTGAAGCTGGGCGAGCACGCCCACGCCGGGGCCCTGCGCTACTACACGCGCGGCGACCTGGACGGCGAGCCGAGGGGCGAGGAGGTGCTGCGCCGCTATCTGGAGGCCGCCATCCTCAGCGTGCGGGCCTATCGCCGCCTGCTGGCCCAGCAGCATTATGACGTGGCCCTGTTCCACCATGGCCTCTATGTGCCCCAGGGGCCGGTGGGCGAGGTCTGCCGCGAGGCCGGCGTCCGGGTGGTCAACTGGGTAGTGGCCTACCGCGCCAACTCCTTCATCCTCAGCGAGGGCGACACCTATCACCACACCCTGATGACCGAGCCGGTCTCCGACTGGCGGGACATGGCCTGGGGCGAGCGCCAGTCCGCCGAGATCGCCGCCTATCTGAAGAGCCGCTGGCGGGGCGAGCGCGACTGGATCGGCTTCCACGAGAAGCCCGAGGAGGACGCCGCCGCCCTGGCCGCCTCGCTGGGGCTGGACCTCGCCAAGCCGGTCATCGGCATGTTGTCGAACGTGGTCTGGGACGCCCAGCTGCACTATCCGGCCAACGCCTTCCCCAACCTGATCGACTGGGCGGCGCGGACCATCGACTATTTCGCGGGCCGGCCCGAGCTGCAGCTTCTGCTGCGCATCCATCCCGCCGAGGTGCGCGGCACCTCGCCCTCGCGCCAGCCGCTGCTGGCCGAGATCCGGAAGCGCTTCCCGATCCTGCCGCCCAACGTCTTCATCGTCCCGCCCGAGAGCCCGGTCTCGACCTATGCGGCCATGGAGCTCTGCGACAGCGTGCTGATCTACGGCACCAAGACGGGGGTGGAGCTGACCGCGGTGGGGATCCCGGTGGTGGTGGCGGGCGAGGCCTGGATCAAGGACAAGGGCCTGACCCTCGATGCCGAGACGCCCGAGCACTATTTCCGCATCCTGGACGGCCTGCCGATCGGCCGGCGGCTGGATCCGGAGGTGGTCGAGATGGCGCAGAAGTACGCCTACCACTTCTTCTTCCGGCGGATGATGCCGCTGCCGTTCCTGGAGAAGGTGAGCTCGAACCTGTTCTTCACCCCCGCCATCGCCTCCGCCGACGACCTGGCCGAGGGGCGCAGCGAGGCGCTCGACATCGTCTGCGACGCCATCCTGGACGGGCGGCCGTTCATCTATCCGGCCGAGCGGCTCGGGGTCCACGACCTCTCGTGAGCGACCCGGGCAAGGTCACGGTGGCGCTGAACGCGCTGATCAACCCGGCCAACGCCGGCGGCAGCGAATCCTCGGCCCTGTCGATCCTGACCAGCTTCCGCGACGCCGGGCCGCCCGACATCGAGATGCTGGTCACCGCCCTGAAGCGCTACGCCGGGCGCATGGCCGCGATCCGCGGCGACACGTCCAAGGTGATCGCCTGGCCCTGGCCGGAGTTCACCCCGGTCGGCTCCGAGCCCAAGTCGGCCTGGGCCAAGGCGCTGCGCGCGCGGCTGGGCGAGGGGGCCCTGGGCCGGCTGTTCGACGATCTCTCGCGCCGGCGCAACGAGCGGGATTTCCTCGAGGCCATGCCCGACCAGGCCGAGATCGACGCCCGGCTCGACAAGTTCGGCGTGGACGTCGTGCACTTCACCTATCCGGTGAAATGGCCCACCCGCCGGCCCTTCATCTTCGAGCCCCACGACATCCAGCAGCACCATTTCCCCGAGTTCTTCCCGCCCGACGTGCTGGCCTGGCGGAAAAAGACGTACACGGACGGTATTCGGAACGCCGCCTTCGTGGTCTGCGGGACCTGGTGGACCAAGCAGGACATCATGCGCTGCTACGGCGTGGGGGCCGACAAGGTCGCGGTGATCCCGCGCAGCTCGGCCATGGGCCGGGCCGAAGTCTCCGAGGCCGAGGCGGCCAGGCTGGCGGCCGAGGCGGGCCTGGACCGGCCGTTCATGTTCTACCCGGCCATGACCTTCCCCCATAAGAACCACCTGCGCCTGTTCGAGGCCATGGCCCGGCTGAGGGACGAGCAGGGGAAGAGGCTGGAGCTGGTCTGCACCGGCCGCGCCTACGCGCCGTTCCATCCGGAGCTGGAGGCCGCGGTGGAGCGGCTTGGGCTGCGGGGCCAGGTGCGGTTCCTGGGCGTGGTGTCCGACGCGCTGCTGGCGGTCTGCTATCGCCGGGCGCGGTTCGTGGTTTTCCCCTCGCTGCTGGAGGGGCATTCCCAGTCGCTGCTGGAAGCCCTGTGGCACGGGCGGGCCATCGTGGCCGCCCGCCAGTCCTCGATCCCCGAGACGGTGGGCGGGGCGGGCCTCATGTTCGACGGCGAGCGCGTGGACGAGATGGCCCGCGCCCTGGCGCGCGCCTGGTCCGACGACGGCCTGATCGCCGAGCTCGAGGCCCGGGCGCCGGCGGCCTCCGATCACTGCCGCTGGGACCGGGCGATCCTGGCCCTGACGGCGTGCTACAAGTCCGCCGCCGGGCGCCCGCTCGGCCCCGCCGAGCAGGCCGCGCTGGAGCGCGCCCTGTCTGCGGAACGGCCCGAGGACTAGCGATGCCGACGCGGCCCTATCTGGATCCCCACGACCACGCCTTCGCCAACGGCCCGGTGTTCTCGCGCCCGGCCGACGCCGCGACGGCCAGGGCCCTGTTCGACCGGCCCGAGGACGGCGAGGCCCTGATGGCGGTGTTCGAGGCCTTCGAGCGCGGCGCCGAACTGGGCGAGGGGGTGCGGCTGGGGCTGAACGCCCGGCTGGTCACCCCGCACGGCGAGCGGCGCGTGCGCATCGGCGCCAACGCCGCCATCCGCGGCCTCATCCGCTGCGAGGGCGAGGGCCGCTGCGAGATCGGCCCGGAGGTCTACGTCGGCGACGGCGCGATCGTCTCCTGCTGGACCCGGATCGAGATCGGCGAGGGGACGCTGCTGGCCCACGGCGTCCAGCTGTTCGACAACGACACCCATCCGATCGACGCCGCCCAGCGGCGGGCGCACTTCCGCTCGATCCTGAAGCTCGAACCGCGCCGCGAGGTCGCCATCGGCGCCCGTCCGGTGCGCATCGGCCGCGACTGCTGGCTGGGGTTCGGCGCGGCGGTGATGAAGGGGGTGACCCTGGGCGAGGAGGCGATCGTAGCCGCCGGCGCGGTGGTGACCTCGGACGTCCGGCCACGGACGATCGTCGCGGGCGCTCCGGCCCGGGTGGTGCGCGCCCTCGGCGCCGCGCCGGGCGGCCTGCTAGGCGCCGTGTTCGGCCGGCGCTGAGATCAGCAGGTCCTTCAGCTCGTCCTGGTGCTCGAGGATGCAGGCGGGGAAGCTCTCGTCGATCTCGGCGCGCTCCCAGCCCGGCTCGAACATCCCGGCCCTGATCTCCCTCAGCCGCCGTTCCACCGCGTCCAGGTCGCGCCATTCGGCGCCCCGCTCCTGGTGGGCGTAGCTGTTGATCTTGGCCACCAGCCGGGCCGGGTCGCACACCGAGGTGAAATGCCAGCCGGCGTCCTGGACCTTCAGGCCCTGCTTGCGGCGGCACAGCTCGAAGCGGATGTAGCTGGAGCCGAACCGCTGCAGCAGCTTGGCCTTCAGCACCGCGCCGGTGGGGCGGTGCGGGAAATTGTTCGCGTCCGGACGGTAGTTGAGGAAATAGCGGAACATCGCCATGCGCAGGCCCGCCAGGTCCGCGTCGAACCCCTCCAGCGCCCGCCGGTCGACGATCTCGTCGACGTCGGTCAGCAGCACCAGATCCTCCGGCGCCGCCAGGCCCGAGAGCGCGGTGACGGCCAGGTCGCGCTGGCGGAAGTCCCTGGCCCAGGGGCTGTGGTGCGACTTGGGGTGCGCGCCGACCACCACGTGCCGGATCTTGTCCGCATAGGGCGCGAACTCGTGCTTGCGCCGTTCGAAGTGCAGCGGCTTGGGCTGGCCGGTGAAGGTCACCTCGGACTCGGCGATCACGAACAGGTCCACCCACTCGGCCATCTCGGCCAGGTGCAGCTTGAGCAGGTCGATCTCGTCGTTGAACGGCATCAGGTTGAAGATGCGCCGCGGCCCGCCCGGCGGGCGCAGGACCAGCGGGGCCTTCTCCAGCACGCGCCGGCCCGCGTAGAAGCCCAGGGCGGCGCGCACCTCCAGCTCCTTGGGGCGCTTGACGGTCTGGCGGCTCAGCCGCCACACCGCCGCCTCGGTCTCGCCCATCGCCGCCGTCGCCAGGGCGCGCTGCAGCCGGAGGTCGCGGCGGCCCTCGTCGGCCTGGGCGGCCTCGAAGGGCCTGCCGAGCGCGATCAGGCATTCGGCGCCCAGGGCCGCCAGCCGGTCGTCGTCCCCCGCCACATTGACCAGGGGCGTGGCCCGCTCCAGCACGAAGGCGGGTCCCAGGACCTCCAGGGCCGCCTTGAACAGCGCCAGCCCGTCCTCGAAGTCCTCGGGCGTCGGCCGGGGCAGGTCGAGGACGCGCAGCTGCAGCAGCCTGGAGGCATAGGCCCCGAGATCCAGCGCCAGATAGACGTCCACCAGGCGGCGGAGCTCGGCCCAGCTCACCTCCGCGCCCTTTTCCACCCGGGTCTTCAGCTGGCGGCGCAGGTCCAGCGCCTCCAGGAGCTCGCGGGCGCCGCGGACGTCGGGGTCCAGCTCCAGCGCCCGCTCGGCCGCCTGGCGGGCCTCGTCGAGCCGGGCCGTCCCGGCCATGGCGGTCGCGCCGGCCTGCCAGGCCTTGGCCGCGCGCCAGGTATCCGGCGGCACGGACTGGAACACCTCCAGCGCCTGGTCATAGCGCCGTTCCTCGACCTCGGCGTCCAGCAGGGCCCCGAGAAGGCCGAGGCGCCTCAGGGTGGCCTGGCCGAATTCGCCGGCGTTCAGCAGCCCTTCGCCGATGGCGCAGACGGTCTGGGTGTCGTGGAACCGCAGCGCCCGCTGGGCGATCGCGCCGACCGCGTCCACGTCGGTCTGCAGCAGCTCGGCGTAGCGCCGCTTGTCCGCCTCGAAGCTGCGCCAGCGCTCACGCTTCAGCTCTTCCAGATGACGGTCCGTCAGGGTCATGCACACACGCTCGTCGGCAGGCGTGGCTTATGCCCAAGCGGGCCGCGCGGGTCAAAACGACAGGCGCAGCGAGGACTGCAGCTGGGTCTGGTCCTGCAGCGGCTCGAACCCCGCCTCGTCCAGTCCCGGGCGACGGCTGTGGACGTGCAGCAGCTCCAGCATCCAGCGGGCGCGGGGGGTCAGGTCGTAGCGGTAGGCCGCGGTCAGGGCCCAGCCGTGTTCGCCGCGATTGTCTTCCGGATCGTCGACGGCGGGATCGAAGTTGCGGTCGTGGGTCTGGAAATATTCGGCCCGGCCGGTGATGCCGCTGCGCCCGAAGCTGTGGGTCGCGAGCAGATAGGCCGAGGTGAAGCCGAGGTTGACCCAGACGCTGGACCCCATCGGGTAGCCGACCAGGGTCTGGCCGGTCATCACCTGCGACAGGATGCGGGTGTTCTCGTCGACGTCGTAGCTGGCGCCGAAGTTCCAGAACCGCGTGGCCCAGGCCCACTGGTGCGCGCTGACGCCGGTCTTGTCGCCGCGGTTGTCGTAGTAGACGGCGTCGAGGGTCAGCCGACCGGGCGGGGTCCAGTCCAGCCGTCCGTAGTAGCCGACGCGGCCGTCCAGATCGGCGGTGGACAGGGTGTCGGGGGCCTGCCGGCTCGCCATGTAGGGGTCGATCGGCGGCAGCCGGAAACGGCCGAAGGCGGTCGACTTGATGTCGGTGAAGCCCCAGCCGCGGAAGGTCAGCAGCGTGCCGGCGGTGTCGTCATAGCCGAACAGCCCGAAGGTGGCCGCGATGTCGTTGTCGCCGAAGCGATGGGCCAGCCTGGCCTCGCCGCCGACCACCTTCACCTCCTCGCCGACCCAGCTGTTGATGGCCGAGGGCGTGATGGTGTTGGCGAGCTGCCAGCTCGGCCCCTCGTGCTCCTCGGAGATCGGCGGATAGTAGAAGCCGGCGCGGGCGGTGAAGCGGGTGTCGCCGGGCAGGCTGGGCCGGAAGGTCAGGTAGGCCTGGACCAGGTCGAACGGGTATCGCTGGCCGTCCTGGTGCTCGACGTCCACGATGGCGCCCAGGGCCCAGGTGAACTGCGGCTTCCACACCAGGGCGGCGTCGGCGAGCGAGAGCTGGCCCTTGAAGGCGCCCGCCTCGGTCCCGCCGTAGCGGGTGCGGCCGAAGCCGCCGTCGAGATAGGAGGGCTGGCCGCCCGCGCCCACGGCGCGCAGGTCGATCAGCCCCTCGAAGGCCTGGGGCGAGAACAGGTCCGGTTCGGCGAGGGCGGGGCCGGCGGCGAGCGCCAGCGCGAGCGCCATGCCGATGCGGGCTGCGACAGTGTTCACCATGTCGGCGGTCCGTCAGGCGCGAAGCCTCTTCCCCGCCCCTTCTTCGTCCAAAAACATCAAAAGTTCCTTGAGAGGCATGGGCCGGGCGATCAGGTAGCCCTGGGCCAGGTCGCAGCCCATGCCGGCCAGGAGGCTCAAGGCCGTCGGCGTCTCGACCCCTTCGGCCGTCACCTTCAGGCCCAGGCTGTGGGCCAGGTCCACGGTCGAGCGCACCAGCAGCGCGTCGCGATGGCTCTCGTCGATCTTCAGCACGAAGGCCTTGTCGACCTTCAGCTCGTCCGCCTGGATCTGCTTCAGATAGGCCAGGGACGACAGGCCCGAGCCGTAGTCGTCGATCGAGATGTCGATGCCGGCGGCCTTGAAGCGGTCGATGCTCCTCAGCGCGATCTCGGGATTGTCGATGACCGCGGTCTCGGTGATCTCGAAGCACAGCTTGCCGGGCGCGCCGCGCACCATCTCCAGCGCCACCGCCGCGAAGCCCGGGTCGCCGAGCAGGCGGCCTGACAGGTTCACCGAGACGGTCAGCTCGTGGCCCTGGTGGCGGATCAGCGCCTGCTCCTCCAGCGCCCGCGCCAGCACCCATTCGGTCAGGGCCCCGATGTGGCCGGTTTCCTCGGCCATGGGGATGAAGCGGTCGGGCACGATCAGGCCGCGGGCGGGATGGCGCCAGCGGATCAGCACCTCCACGCCCGTCGCCCGGCCGGCCCTGAGGTCCAGCTTGGGCTGGTGGTGCAGGATCATCTGGCCCCGATCGAGCCCCTCGAGCATCTCGCTCATCAGGGAGAGGTTCGAGGCGGGGTCGCCGTAGAGCTCCGGATCGAACACCGCGGTCTTCATCCGCGCGCCGCGGGCCTGGTCCAGGGCGATGGTGGCCCGCTCGACGATCGAGGAGACCAGGTCGTCGTGCTCGCCCTGCACGGCCAGGCCGATGGTCAGGCTGACGTCGATGGTGTTGTCGCCGAGGCTGAGCGGGGCCTCCAGCTCGGCCAGCAGCCGGATCGCCAGGCGCTGGGCGGCCTGGGCGTCCTTGGCCAAAAAGCCCACGCCCACCACGTCGGTGGACAGCCGCGCCAGCGGATAGCCGGGGTGGAGCAGGGAGAGGCGCGCGCCGATCTCGCCGATCAGGTCGGCCGCTAGGCTGAAGCCAATGGCCCCGCGCACGTGGGCGAAGCGGTCCACGCCCAGGGCCGCCACCACCAGCCGGCCATCGCCCGCCGCGGCCATGGGGACGATCCGCTCCTCCAGCGAGCGGCGGTTGGGCAGGTCGGTCTCCGCATCGTGCATGGCCAGATGGGTGATCTTGCCCTCGCGGGCCCGGATCTCGCTGGCCATGGCGTTGAAGCTGGAGGCCAGCCGGCCGATCTCGTCCTGGGTGGTGACTTCGACCTCGGCGCTCTCGCCCCGCTGCAGCCGATGGGCGGCTTCGGCCAGGGCGGTGATCGGCCGGGTCACGCTGCGGGCCAGGGCCCAGCTGCCGGCCAGGAGGATGAGGAAGCCCAAGAGGCCCACGCCCCCGGCCGCCTCCAGCAGCACCCGGTAGGGCGCCAGGGCCAGGGCCATGGGGTAGCGCAGCACCAGCGCCGCCGGCGCGCTGGTGCTCAGGGTCTTCAGCGGCGTGACCAGGGCGATGGAGGAGCCGCCCGAGGTGGCGAGCCGGCGGGCGCGGACCTGGCCGCCCGACAGCTCCAGGTCCACGAAGCGGCTCAGCCGCATGGGATCCACGCCCGCGCCGTCGCCGCCGGAGAAGCGCCAGACGCTGGGCTGGGCCTGATAGACCACCGAGGCCCGCAGCGGAATCGACGACAGCCGCTCCAGCGACCTCATTTCGCCTCTGTCGAGCTTGTTGGCGAACACCACCCAGCCGGTCAGGGTCGGCGACAGGATCGGCGCCGAGATCGCCTGGAACGGCGCGCCATCGAGCACGAACACGCCCGAGGCGTCCTCGTCCTGGTCGAGGGAGGCCAGGACCTTGGCGGCGGTCGCCGCGATCGGCCGGCCGTCGGCGGCGGTGGCCGAGCCGTCCAGGCCGACGATGAAGGCCCGGTCCGCGCCCAGCCGGCCCGCCAGATTGGCGAGCGCCGAGCGGATGGTGGCCGCGTCCTTGGACGCCACCGCCTCGCGGAAGCCGAAGTCGCGCGACAGCAGGGCCGCGCCCTCCTGCATCTGCTGCGAGCGCAGCACCCAGATGCGGTTGAACACCGTGGCCGAAGAGGTCAGCTCGTCGCCCACCTGGCGCTCGGCGTTGCCGGCGATCACCGCATAGAGGGCCGCCGCCAGCAAAAGGAGGCTCGCCCCGAACAGGCCGGCGTAGAGGACGGTGAGCCGGGTGCGGAGGTGGCGGAACATGGGACTAGTAGCTGTTGCGGCGGATCGGCGGGGACCGGATGTCGACCGTCTCGACCCGCCGCAGCACGCCCCCCTGGGGCGCGGAGACCTGCTCGGAGAGCTCGTTGCCGGGCGCCTTCATGTACGGGTGCCAGATCTTCAGCGCGCCCGGACCGGCCGGCGCGCCGTGCAGAACCGCCACGCCCTGGGCGTCGGTCTTGGCCGCGAAGGGGGTGTCGACCACCTTGATGAAGGCGACCATGCTGTCGTGGATGTTGCAGCCCAGGGCGATCACGCCGACGCGGTCGAATTTGATCGTCCGGGTCTCGTCGCGGCCATAGAGCTTCAGCTCGAACGGCTTGGCGGGCGAGAAGGAATAGACCTGGTGGCGCACCTGGTCGTGGTTGGGGAAGGCCACCGTGGCGCCGGCCGGCACCACCAGCACGAAGGGATCGAACTGCAGGTTCTGCTGGGCCATGCGATAGGGCCAGTCGAACCGGATCGGGCCGGACCCCGCGCCGCCCTGGGGATAGTAGGTGACCACCGCGTCGCGGACGGGCTGGCCCTTGGCGTTGTGCAGCACCACTTGCAGATCGGCCGCGCGGGCGCACGGCGCCACCAGCGCTGTGAGCAGCACGAAGGCCAGCATCCGCATGCTGTCGACGCTAGTTGTTGTTCATGAAGACGGGGTGAATGCGTAACAATGGCAATCAAACACTTGCCGAGTCGGGCTTTCGGCCGACCCTGATCTGGCGGAGGAGGAATTTGCATGCGCGCCCTGGGTCCAGGATCGGTCTCCAGCCTGTTGAAGCTGGTGCTCGACGTGATCTTCTTCGCCCTGTGGGCGGCCTTGGCCCTGCTGCTTGTGGCGGCGCTGCTGGCGCTGCTGTTGCCCGCCGACCTGGCCTTCTGGGGCAGGATCGAGGCGCATGGCGCGCGCGGGGCGATGCTCTCGGCGGGACTGCTGGCCTTCGCCGTCTATGTGGCGGTGGTGCTGTTCATCGTCGAGCGCGTGCGGCGCATCTTCACCACCCTGACCGTGGGCGACCCGTTCCACCCGGCCAACGTCCCGCGCCTGCGCAGCATCGGCTTCGCCTTGGCGGGGCTGGAGCTGATCAACTACGGTGTGAACCTGGTGACCGGCTGGGTCTTCCGCGACGAGTTCAAGACCCTGCGCTTCCCGTTCAATCCCACCGCCTGGTTCGCGGTGCTGGTGGTGTTCGTGCTCGCCGAGGTGTTCCGCGAAGGCGCGCGCCTGCGCAGTGAAGCCGAGTTGACGATCTAGGAGACGACATGGCCGTGCGGGTGCTTCTGGACCGGGTGCTGGTGGAGCGACGCATGTCGCTGGCCGAGCTGGCCGACCGGGTCGGGCTCACCATGGCCAATCTCACCGTGCTGAAGTCGGGCAAGGCGCGGGCGATCCGCGTCACCACCATCGACAGCCTGTGCCGCGAGCTGGACTGCCAGCCGGGCGACCTGCTGTCGTTCGAGCCGGGGCCGATCGACGAGCCCTGAAGCGGGACGGCCGGCCCCCGCGGGCGGCCCGCCGACCGCCACCCTCAAGCTCCCGCAACATGGGCTTGTTGCATCGCAACAACACCCCTCGATCCCTGTGAAATTAAGGGATACCACCTCTGGAAACGGCAAAGCTGTTGTCCTATATATGCTGCGCTGCAACATAGGAGATGAGCCATGACTGCTCGTAGTCTGCAGGTCCTGACCGAACGTCTGGGCCTGGCGTTCAGCGCCGTGCTTCTGTCGGTCATGCCGATCTGCGCGGCTTTGCTGCTCGTCGAATCGATCTAAGGCGACGGCGGTCTTGGCGCTTCCGAGGCGCTAGACGACCGCCGCCCGCTGGATCGCCATCAGTTCGCCCACGCCCTTGCGGGCCAGGGCGAACAGGGCGTCGAACTCCCCCACCGAGAAGCCCCGCTTCTCGCCCGTCGCCTGGATCTCGACAATGTCGCCCGATCCCGTCAGCACGAAGTTGGAATCCGCTTCGGCCTGGGAATCCTCCTCGTAGTCGAGATCCAGGACGGGGACGCCCGAGAAGATCCCGCAGGAGATGGCCGCGACCTGATCGCGCAGAGGGTCCTGGGCCAGCAGCCCCTCCCTCTTCAGCCTGTCCGTCGCCAGCTTCAGCGCCACCCAGGCGCCGGTGATCGCCGCCGTGCGGGTGCCGCCGTCGGCCTGGATCACGTCGCAGTCCAGCACCACCTGGCGCTCGCCCAGCGCCTTCAGGTCGCAGACCGCCCGCAGCGAGCGGCCGATCAGCCGCTGGATCTCCTGGGTGCGGCCCGACTGCTTCCCCAGCGCCGCTTCGCGCCGTCCGCGGGTGTGGGTGGCGCGCGGCAGCATGCCGTACTCTGCGGTGACCCAGCCCTGGCCGCGCCCCTTCAGGAACGAGGGCACCGTCTCCTCGACGCTGGCGGTGACCAGCACCCGGGTGTGGCCGAAGCTGGCCAGGCACGAGCCTTCCGCATACCGATTGACGCCGGTTTCGAGCAGGACCGTGCGCAGCTCGTCGCTGGCGCGTTCGGACGGACGCATGGGGAAGGCTTCCTGGAAGAGGCGCGCGACTTGCGCGGGCGAAACGCGCGCTTATCCTAAATCGCGACAAGGCCGTCCACCTATCGCGGTGCGCCACACACAATGATCAACCTGCCCCCGCCCGGCTTCCCGGGAGCGTCGGGCCCAAGCCTCGTCCAGCTGGACGCCCGCGCCCGCGACATCTTCCGCCGGGTGGTGGAAACCTATCTGGAGACCGGCGAGCCGGTGGGCTCGCGCACCGTCTCCAAGGGCGGGGTGCAGCTGTCCCCCGCCTCGATCCGCAACACCATGCAGGACCTGACCCAGCTGGGGCTGCTGGCCGCGCCCCACACCTCGGCCGGCCGGGTGCCCACCCACGCGGGGCTGCGCCTGTTCGTCGACGGCCTGCTGGAGCTCGGCGACGTCACCCAGGAGGAGCGCCTCCAGATCGAGGGCCGCCTGGCCGGCCGCGGGCGGGGGGGCCTGGAGGAGGCGCTGGACGAGGCCACCTCGCTGCTGTCGGGGCTGGCCGGCGGCGCCAGCGTGGTGGTGACCCCCTCACGCGACGCCGGGGTCAAGCATGTGGAGTTCGTGGCCCTGGGCGCGGACCAGACGCTGGTGGTCATCGTCTTCGACGACGGCGCGATCGAGAACCGGCTGATGGGCCGCACGCCCGGCCTGACGCCCTCGGCGCTGCAGGAGGCCTCCAACTTCCTGAACGCCATGCTGCGCGGCCGCACTCTGATCGAGGCCAAGATGGAGATGGCCAGCCAGTTCGAGCTGGCCCGCCGCCAGCTCGACGAGACGGCCGCCCGCCTGGTCGAAGACGGCTTCGCCGCCTGGAGCGGCGGCGAGGGGCGCGAGCGCTCGCTGATCGTGCGCGGCCGCGCCAACCTGCTGGACGACCGGGCCGCGGTCGAGGACCTGGAGCGGGTGCGCATGCTGTTCGACGACCTCGAGCAGAAGGAGCAGCTGATCGGCCTGCTGGACGACGTGCGCGAGGCCCAGGGCGTGCGCATCTTCATCGGCGCGGAAACGCGACTGTTTTCGCTTTCGGGTTCCGCTGTGATCGCGGCTCCCTATATGACCGAGCGACGCCGGGTGCTGGGCGCGATCGGCGTGATCGGGCCCACGCGCCTGAACTATGCCCGGGTGATCCCGCTGGTGGATTACACCGCCAGGCTCCTGGGCAGGCTGCTCGACGCTTAGAGGATGCCATGACCGACGACGAGACGCCGGCCGACTACGAAACCGAAGACGACGCCCCCGAGAGCCTGGAGCTGCTGGCCGCCGAGCTGGCCGAGTGGCGCGAAAAGGCCTTGAGGGCCATCGCCGAGGCGGAGAACACCCGCCGGCGGGCCGAGCGCGAGGCCAACGACGCGCGCGCCTTCGCCATCCAGCGCTTCGCCAGGGACCTGTTCGGCGCCGCCGACAACCTGGAGCGGGCGCTGCAGGCCTCGCCGCGCGACAGCACCGATCCGGCGATGAAGAACCTCGTGCTCGGCATCGAGATGACCGAGAAGGACATGCAGTCGGCCTTCGAGCGCAACGGCCTGAAGCGGATCAGTCCGGCCAAGGGCGACAAGTTCGACCCGCACCTGCACCAGGCGATGATGGAGCAGGAGGACGCGGACGCCGATCCCGGCTCGGTCAGCCAGACCATGCAGGTGGGCTACGAGCTGTTCGGGCGGGTGCTGAGGCCGGCGATGGTGATCGTCTCGGCCAAGCGCTCCGGGGCCGCAGACGGCTACGCCGCGGCGGGTGGATCGGCCGCAGGCGCCTCGTACGACACCAAGGCCTGAGGACTTGATCAGGTTCGCCGGGCGGACTAAGTGTCCGCCCCTCCGCGCGCGCCATGCGCCGCCGGAGACCCGACCTCGGGGCTATAGCTCAGCTGGTAGAGCGCTTGAATGGCATTCAAGAGGTCAGCGGTTCGACTCCGCTTAGCTCCACCATGAAGCCCTCGCCGGACACGGCGGGGGCTTCCTCATTTCCGGCCAGGGACTCGCGCTTTGCGGTGACGGTGCGGTGTCACCGCAATTGCCGTGATTGCGCCGCCCTAACCGGGCGCCCGGGACTGCCAGAATCCGCCGATGGCCTGGCGCGAGGACGCGTCCGTGGATCGCCAGGACGGGATCGATCGGCAGGAGCTCGGCCGGGGCGTGGCCACCGTAGAATACGGTGAAAATACGGGAGAGACGGGGCGGGCGCCGTTCCCTTGATGACCGCAAGGCGGTGCGGGCCCGACCCCGGCCAGCCTAACCCGCCACCGGAACCGTCTTCGGCCCCTTCAGGGTGCGCGAGCGGAAGCGGACGGCGGTGTGCAGGTAGTGGCGCTTGGGCTTCCACATGCTGTCGCGGTCGACGAAGAAGTCGATGGAGACGGCCCGGCGCCCATAGAAGATCTGGTGCGACACCTGGCGGCTGTCGACGGCCCAGACCGCGCCGGGATCGAAATAGGCCACGTGCCGCGGCTGCTTGTCCCACCACACCGTCGAGCGCCCGCCGAAGGTCGTGGCGTTGATCGCCGTGTGCAGGTCGTTGGGCTGGCTCGCGTACACCAACTCGCGCGACAGATGGCTGCCGAACTGGGCGTACATCTGATCGAGGGTCCAGCTGGTCATCCAGATGCGGGGCTGGTCGTCCAGGTTGATGAACAGCCGCGCGAAGTGGTCTTCGAAGGGCTCGACATAGGTGTCGACGTGCATGTTCTCGTTGTGGATGGTGTTCAGCCGCCACACCACCTGCCGCCGCGTGAAGCGATATCCCGAGAACAGCGCCTCGTAGACCGGCAGGGCGCGCTCGTAGAGGCGGGTGATCTCGCGGCGGAGCTTGCGCTTGAGCCCGCCGGGCACGTTGGCCTCGGCCAGGCGCCGGTCCAGCACCGGATCGTGGCTGGGGTCGTCGGGGCTGGGTGAGGAGGACAGCTTCTTCAGCCGCGCGATGTCGTCGGTCTTCAGCCCGGCCCAGAACTCGTGGTCGATGCCGAAGTCGAGGTGGGGGAACTGCAGCACCTGGCCGCCTTCGTAGGGCCGGATGATCGAGCCGATCTCCGCCCTGGGCATGGCGGCGGTGACGCCGGACTTGCGGAAATAGTCGGTCAGCTTCGGATGCTTGTAGATGGCCGACAAAAGACCCGCCTCGCCGCTGCTCGACCCAGCTTGAGCGTGTGTAGCCCACGTCGGGGCCGCAGGCGAGACGCGGGCCGGCTCCGCTTGAACCTTGGCCTTGGGGTCCCCACCTCAATTGCCGTCGCGGCATCGGCGCCCATTCGGGGCCGGCTGCGAGGAAGTCGCTTCCAGGAGGGCTTCGAGGTGAACCGCACGCTGCTGTTCGACAGTCCGTTCCTGCTCGGATTCGAGCGGACCCGGCTGCTTGTGGAGCGCGCGGCCAAGGCCGCCGCCGAAAGCTATCCGCCCTACAACGTCGAGGAGACCAGCGAGAGCCGGCTGCGCATCAGCCTGGCCGTCGCCGGCTTTTCCCCCGACCAGCTCGCCGTCGTCGTCGAGGACAACCAGCTCGTCGTCTCCGGCAAGGGCGATGGCAAGGCGGGCGAAGGCGAACGGGCCTATCTGCACCGCGGCATCGCGGCCCGCAGCTTCGTCCGGTCCTTCGTCCTGGCGGACGGCATGGAGGTCGAAGGCGCAGTCCTCGAGCATGGCCTGCTGCACATCGATCTGTTGCAGAAAGAACCCGGGAAGCTGGTGAAGCGAATTCCGATCAGATCCGCAGGCTGAACCGGCTGCGGATTGGAACGTTAGTCCTACGGAGGTGGTCTCAATGACACCCGACTTTACCACAGAAGACTTCGCCGCTTTGGGCGCGCCGAATCTCGTCTACGTTCGCCCAGTGAAGGCCAAGGAAGTTCTTGGCTCCACGCGGGTCGAAGCCGCCAGGGGATTTTCGCTCGATCCGGACCAGACGCTCTATGCCGTGCACCGCGCGGACGGGGCCCGTCTGGCCGTGCTGACCGATCGCGACTCCGCGATCGCCGCCGCCCTGGCGCACGAGCTCGCGCCCGTTTCGGTGCACTGAGCGCGTCCGACAATCTGCTCGTCCCCGCGCAAGCGGGGACCCATCCAGCAAGCGCCGGCTGGTGGCCTTTCGCACACCTGTGGATCCCCGCCTTCGCGGGGATGAGCGGGGAGGTCAGGCCGCCGACGGCGTCGCGTGATGCACGAGCAGGGCGTAGAGCGCGTCCTGGGAACGGGCGTGGCGCACCTGTTCGCGCAGTTCCGGCCGGCGCAGGGCGCGGGACACCGACGCCAGGGCCCTGAGGTGCTCGGTCCGGGCCTCGGCCGGGGCCAGGAGCACGAACATCAGGTCGACCGGATTGTCGTCCACCGCCTCGAACGGCACGGGCGTCTCCAGGCGGATGAAGATCCCCCGCACCCGCTCCAGCCCCTTGATGCGGGCGTGCGGCACCGCCACCCCGCCGCCCAGGCCCGTGGAGCCTTCCTCTTCGCGCGCCAGGAGTGCGTCCAGCACCTCGCCGGCCTTCAGCCGATAGAGGCGCGCAGCCACTTCCGCAGCCACGTTCAAGGCTTGACGCTTGGCGCCGGCCGTCACGCGCGGAACGATCGCGTGGCGGTCCAGCAGTTCACCGATGTCCATCTACGCTACGGTCGCCCCCTGAGCGATGGTCCCGATAGAGGTCCGGCGCACGCACTCGGCAGAGCTCTACGCGCTCGCCCCAGCAACTGACTTGGTGCGCTCGGGATCTATCCAGCCGATGTTGCCATCGGGCCGGCGATATACCACGGACAAACCGCCGTGCGCGGCATTCCTGAACACGATTGTTTGAGATTCGGTCAAATCCAGCTCCAGGACCGCCATGGAAACGGTCATGGTCTTCAGCGGGGCCAGGTCCTCGGCGATCACCACGCCGGTCGGTGGCTCCCCAGCCGAGTCGCCAAGCTCGTCCCAGACATCGTCGTCCGCGTCCGGCTCGGGGGCCCTGAGCACGAAGGCCGGCGCGGTCTCGGCGATTTCGCGGGCGACGCCGTTCAGCCGGTGGTGGTTCTTCAGCCGCCGCTTGTAGCGGCGCACCCGCACCTCGATCTTGCCGAGCGCCGCGTCGAAGGCGGCATGGGCGTCGGCGCCAGAGCCGGAGGCGTCCAGCTGCTGGCCGGAAGCCAGGCGGACGACGCAATCGACGCTGTAGCTGTGGCCGTCCCTGGAGACCACCACCTCGGCGTTTATGGCGCCTCGCTCGAAGTACCTTTCTATTCCCGAATTGAGTTCGTCGGTGATGCGCGTGCGGAGCGCGTCCCCGACTGCGAGATGCTTGCCGGAAACCTGGATCTGCATGCCCTGACAACGCGCCCGGGCCGCAAAGGTGTCAATCGCCGGACGGGCCTGGGCTCAACACGCTTCCTTGAGGATGCGCCGGCGCTCGGCCGAGGAGGGGATGCGCATCGCCTCGCGGTACTTGGCGACGGTGCGCCGGGCGATGTCGACGCCGGCCTCCTTGAGGATCTCGACGATGCGGTCGTCCGACAGCACCGCCTCGGGCTGGGCTTCGCTGTCGATCAGCTGGCGGATCTTGTGGCGCACGCTCTCGGCCGAATGGGCCTCGCCCCCGTCGGAGGAGGCGATCGCCGAGGTGAAGAAGAACTTCAGCTCGAACAGGCCGCGGGAGGTGGACATGTACTTGTTGGAAGTCACCCGGCTGACGGTGGACTCGTGCATGCCGATGGCCTCGGCCACGGTCTTCAGGTTCAGCGGCCGCAGGTGTTCGACGCCGTAGGCGAGGAACCCGTCCTGCTGGCGCACGATCTCGGAGGCCACCTTCAGGATGGTCTTGGCCCTCTGGTCCAGGCTCTTCACCAGCCAGCTGGCCGAGGCCAGGCAGTCGGAGACGAAGGTCTTTTCCTGCTCGGTGCGCGCGGCCCCGGCGACCCGGGCGTGATAGCGGCGGTCGATCAGGAGGCGGGGCAGGGTGTCGGTGTTCAGCTCCACGTGCCAGAGGCCGCCCGGCCCCTCGCGCACCAGCACGTCGGGCGTGATCGGCTGGGACGGCTCGCCGCCGAAGGCCGCGCCCGGCCGCGGCGTCAGGGCCCGAAGCTCGGCCAGCATGTCCTTCAGGTCCTCGGCATCGACGCCGCAGGCCTTGCGCAGCGCCGCCATGTCGTGGCGGGCCAGAAGCTCGAGGTTGTCGAGCAGCGCGGCCATGGCCGGATCCAGCCGGTCGCGCTCCTTCAGCTGCAGGCTCAGGCATTCGCGCACGTCGCGGGCGAAGACGCCGGTGGGCTCGAAACCCTGCAACGCCTTCAGCACTGTCTCGACCCGCTCGGGGCTGCAGCCCAGCCGCTCGGCCAGTTCCACCAGGTCGGTCCGCAGGTAGCCACCCTCGTCCACGCCGTCGATCAGCACCACCGCGATGGCGCGCTCGGCGTCCGGCAGGTTGGCCACCGCCAGCTGGTCGTGCAAATGGTCCGACAGGGTCTTCTCGCGGGCCAGCGAGCCTTCCAGCTCCTCGCCCGACAGGTCGGCGCCGCCGCCGCGGCCGGCCTTGGACCAGTCGATGCTCCCGCCGCTCATGGCGCCCGCGCCGTCGTCCTGCTCCTGCGAGGCGCGCTCGCCCGGCGAGGCGTCGCCGTAGAGATCCTCGGAGGCGACATCCAGGTCGCGGGCGTCGGCGTCGGGGGCCTCGGCCCTGGGCTCCTCGGCGGGCTCGGTCCTGCGCTCCTCGGGGGCGCCGTCGGCGGCCTCGTCGCGCGACAGCAGCGGATTGCGCTCCAGCTCGCCCTCGACATAGGCGTCGAGCTCCACGTTCGACAGCTGCAACAGCTTGATCGCCTGCTGCAGCTGCGGCGTGATGACGAGGCTTTGCCCCTGCCTGAGCTCTAGTCTTGCGCCGAGCGCCACGCGCTTACCCCGGTTGGCCCAAATCTTGCGGCCAGCCTAGGGGCGCATCCCCACCGATTGGTTAACTTTTGCCGGCCGGCAAGGTTTTCGCGCCGGCTTCAGGCGAAGGCTTCGCCCAGATAGACGCGCCGCACCTCGGGGTCGGCCAGGATCTCCTCGGGGGCGCCTTCGAACAGCACCTCGCCGCCGGCGATGACCGAGGCGCGGTCGATGATGTCCAGCGTCTCGCGCACGTTGTGGTCGGTGATCAGGATGCCGATCCCGCGCCGCTTCAGATAGCCGACCACCTCGCGGATGTCGGCGATGGCCAGCGGGTCGATGCCGGCGAAGGGCTCGTCCAGCAGCATGAACGAGGGCTCGGACGCCAGGGCGCGGGCGATCTCCACCCGCCGCCGCTCGCCGCCCGACAGCGACACCGCCGGGGCCTCGCGCAGGTGCTCGATGTGCAGCTCTTCCAAGAGCCGCGTCGTGGTGTCGCGGACCTTGTCGCGGTTGCGCTCGCGCAGCTCCACCACCGCCATGACGTTCTCTTCCACGCTCATGCCGCGGAAGATCGAGGTCTCCTGCGGCAAATAGCCGATGCCCATGCGCGCGCGCTGGTACATGGGCTGGGCGGTGATGTCCTGGCCGTCCAGCACGATGCGGCCGTGGTCGGCGGCGACCAGGCCGGTGATCATGTAGAAGCAGGTGGTCTTGCCCGCGCCGTTGGGACCCAAAAGGCCGACCACCTCGCCGCGGTGCAGCCTCAGGCTGACGTTCTTCACCACCGGACGGCGGCGGAACGACTTGGCGATCGCGTCGACGAACAGGCCGTCCTCGGCGACGGCGGCGGCGGGCTCTGCGGAATGGGTCGCTAGGTCTTCAGGCATCGCGTCGGCTGGGAATGGGGGTCGGACGGACCTGAGCTTGGGCGGTCATTGCGAGCGGCCGGCCGAGCCGCCGGATCCGCCCTGGCCCGCCTCGTTGGGATAGAACACGCCGCGCACCCGGCCGGACGGCGACTTGGTTTCGCCGGCCGAGGCCATGGTCGCATGGCCGGTTTTCACGTCGATGACCAGCTTGTCGCCGTGGATGACGCTCTGGCCCTGCTCGACGATGACGTCGCCGGTCATGGTGATGGTGTCGGGCGCCATCTCGTAGACGGCGTGGTCGCTGCGGGCGTTCTGGGTAGGACTGACGAAGAAGACGTGGCCCTCGGCCACCATGTGGTCGACCTTGCCCCAGTTGCGGCCGGGCGCGGCGCCCCCGCTGGAGGCGCCGGCGGACCCTTCGCTGGGCTTGCCGGTGAAGTAGATGTTCAGCACGTCCGAGCGCAGCCGGTCGGGGCCGCGCTGGGCGTCGACGTCGCCGCGCCAGATGGCCAGATGCTGGGCGTCGATCAGCTCCAGGGAATCGGCCGAGAGATCGATGGGACCGCTGCCCGACGCCAGCTGGGCCGCCGCCGATCCGCCCAGGGCCAGGGCCAGCGACAGACCCGCAGCGCACAGCAATCCCGCGGTCAGGCGGTTCATCAGCCGCTCCTCAAAAGTCCGGCGCGCCTTATTGCACGATGTGGGCGTGAACGTCGCCCTTCATGATGACGCGCTTGCCGCGGTCGTAGACGCCATAGGACGAGGCGGTCACGCGGCCAAGGGGCCCCTCTCCCTGGACCCCGGACCTGCCGTAGACCGCGCCCTTGGAGGTGTCCACCGTGGCGTCGGGCGTGGTGAAGACATAGCCGCCCGACTTCAGTTGCACGTTGCCGCTCAGAGAGAGCTGGCGCTGGTCCTCGTGGTAGACGCCGTGGGCGGCCTGGACCGTGGTCGGCTGGGGCCCGCCGGCGTCCATGGTCAGGTTGGGCGCGGCCAGCGCCACGCTCTTGCCGGTGGTGCTGTCGCGGGAGGCTTCGGCCGCGCCCAGCACGAAGGCGTGGTTGGAGCCGTCGCGGCCGTAGAAGCGCGGGTTCAGCATGCGCAGGCCGCTGGCCTGCGGCGGCTTGGGCGCCGTGGCCTTGATCAGCAGCGAGCGTCCGGCGATCCAGGCGACCAGCACCCCGATCACCACCACGATCAGCACCGGCAGGGCCCGGCGCCAGAACCGCACGGCCGACGAACGCTTGCGCCACCTGTCCATCTCCTGGCGCCGCGCCTGGGCGGTGCCGGGAGCCAGGCTATGGCCGCGGGGGGGTTGCATCAGCCGTGGGCGAAGATGTCGACGTCTTCCCAGCCGGCGGTGTCGAGCTTGGCCCGCCAGGGGATGAAGTCGAAGCAGGCCTGGGCCAGCTCCACCCGGCCCTCGCGCTCCAGCATCTGGTCGAGCTTGGCCTTCAGGGCATGCAGGTTCAGCACGTCGGAGGCGGCGTAGGCCACCTGCTCGGGCGTGAGCTGCGAGGCGCCCCAGTCCGAGCATTGCTGCTGCTTGGAGATATCGACGCCCAGGAGCTCCTTGGTGAGGTCCTTCAGGCCGTGGCGATCGGTGTAGGTGCGGGTGAGCTTGGAGGCGGTCTTGGTGCAGTAGACGGGCGTGGTGGTGACGCCCAGGTGGCGCAGGAACATGGCGATGTCGAAGCGGCCGAAGTGGAAGATCTTGAGCACGCCCGGATCGGCCAGCAGCCGCTTCAGGTTGGGGCAGTCGTACTGGGGCCGGCCCAGCCGCACCACATGGGCGTCCCCGTCCCCCGCCGACAGCTGCACGACGCAAAGCGGGTCGCGGCCCAGGCGCAGGCCCATGGTCTCCGAGTCGACGGCGACGGAGTCGCCGAAGCTCAGGCCGTCCGGGATGTCGCCTTCATGCAGGTAATTGGGCAAGGACGCGGTGCTCCGGCGGGGCTGTCGGACCGGGTGTCCGCCGTCGCCAGGATGCGGACGGACCCCCGCCGTCCGAGCGGCAGGATGGTGCCCAGGAGAGGACTCGAACCTCCACGACCGTAAAGCCACTGGCACCTGAAGCCAGCGCGTCTACCAATTCCGCCACCTGGGCAGGCGATCCGGGGATCGGCGAGCGGGGACACATAGAGCGCGACCCCCGGGGGGTCAATGGCGCGGCGAAGCCAGATCGGCGCGTGCGACACCGCGGCCTCGCCCATCGATCGACGCCGGTGTGCAACCCCTTGAAACCGCACCACATCTCGGCCATGGTCAGGGCAAAGGGCTAGGGGCAGCCTCAAGATGATCAAGTCCGAGCTCATCGCCAAGCTGGCGAGCGAGAACCCGCACCTGACCCAGCGGGACGTCGAGCGCGTGGTCAGCGTCATCCTGGACAGCATGACCGAGGCGCTGGAAAGCGGCGGGCGGGTGGAGCTGCGCGGCTTCGGCGCCTTCTCCGTCAGAGCCCGTCCCGCCCGCGCGGGCCGCAATCCCCGCACCGGCGACACGGTGGCGGTCAAGGCCAAGCGGGTGCCGTTCTTCAAGAGCGGCAAGGAGCTGCGCGAGCGGCTGAACGCCCTCTAGCGGCGCGGCGGCATGAAGATCATCGCAGAGTTCCGCGAGTTCATCTCGCGCGGCAACGTCATCGATCTGGCCGTCGGCGTCATCATCGGCGCGGCCTTCAACAAGATCGTCTCGGCCCTAGTGGACGAGGTGATCATGCCGGTGATCGGGCTGCTGACCGCCGGCGTCGACTTCGCCCAGCTGAAGGTGGTGCTGAAGCCGGCGGACGCGGCGGCCAAGCACGCCGAGGTGGCGATCAAGTACGGCGACTTCATCAACGCCATCGTGCAGTTCGTGATCGTGGCGGCCACGGTGTTCTTCATGGTCAAGACGGTGAACATGCTGCGCCGGCTGACCGCGCGGCAGGACGAGGTCCAGGCCGCCAACGCCCCGGCCCCGGCGCCGACGCCCACCGAGGCGCTGCTGATGGAGATTCGCGACACCCTGAAGGACCGGCCCGTGCCGGCCCAGGCCCCGAACGCTCAGCCGGTCAAGGCGCCGGCCCAGAAGCGGCCCGCCTCGCGGAAGTCCTCGTAGGCGCCCCGCGCCGCCTTCAGCACCGACGCTTCTTCCCTGGAAGCCCGCGCCTGGGTCAGGCGGCCGGCCGCGAAGGCGGCTTCCGCGGTCCCGGCCTCGCGCGCGAGCCGGAGCGCGATGGCTTCGCCCACCGTCAGGTCGTTGAGCACGCCCAGCGAATCCTGCATCCCCTTCAGCGCCTTGGCCATCTTGCGCTGGCGCGCGGGATGGCCGAACAGCTCGCCGCAGAGCTCGGCCCCGTAGCGGACCTTCTTGGCCTGGATGCGCAGCCGGTGCCGGGCCGCCGCATCCAGACGCCCGATCCTTTGGCCCCGCCGCCGGAGCTTGCGCCAGCTATGCTGCAGCGCCCGGGCGGCGACCTCGCGGGCCGGCAAGCCGTCGTCGTCGTTGGCGGGCGGGCGGCCGATCTGGGCGGTGCGCCACAGGAGCCGGCGCAGCCGGTCCGACTGCAGCGCCTCGTCGGCCTGTTGGTAGGCCCTGGTCCGCAGGGCCTGCAGGCTGGCCCAGAGCGCCGCGGATCCGGCGTCTTGCCCCCGCAGGGGTTCGAAGGCCTCGGCGAAGACGTCGAGGTCCCGGGCGTCGTTGAGCTGGCCGGCCAGCCACTTCAGCGTGGCTTTGGTCCGCGCCTGCGAGGCGCCGGAGGCCGGGCCGAAGATCGCCAGCGCCGAGCGCCAGCGGCGCAGCGCCACGCGGACCTGGTGCAGGGCTTCGGGCGAGCGCGAGCGGCGCAGCCGCGGCTCGTTCTCCTGGATCTGCTGGACGCAGGCGCGGGCGATCTGCTGCAACGCCTGGCGCGCGGTCACGGGCCGGGACGGGTCCGACCGGGTCGGAGCCGCAGCGGGCGGCGCTGGATGGACTGCGGCCAAAGGGCACTCCCGGGCGGCGGTCGACCTTAGTCGGCCCTTTCGCCGCCGGGCAAGCCGGATTCACGCATCGACGGTCGCGCCCGAGGGATCAGGCGGCGCGGATGCCGCTGGAGTGGCTTTCGGCCGACTGGCCGATGAGCGCGTCGTAGCCCAGGATCATGTCCACGTCCGCGCCATTGCTGGCCAGCGGGAAACGGATCCACAGGATCGACTGGTGGGGCGCGCCGCGCCAGGCCAGGTTGTGCACGCCCACCGCCGGGCGGCGGTCCTCGACCACGCGGTCGAGCTCGGTGCGCCAGTAGTCGGCGGCGGTGCTGTTGTAGATCTCCTCTAGCGAGCGGCCGGTGATCTCGCGGCCATAGACGCTGTAGAGGCCGGTGCCGGCCAGCCTCAGGCGGTAGCGCCGCGGCTCGAGGCCCACGTCGATCAGGCTGACGGTCGGGAGGTGGCGCTTGAAGTGCTCGGGATGGATGCCGGCGCGCGAAGGCAGCCGTCCGCTCGATCGGCGCGATGCCCAGTAGGCGAACAGCTCTTCATGGGCCCGCGCCCCAGGACTCTGGGCGCCCATCTGCGTGAGCAAATTCGGACTCTCGCTCAAGATGTTGGAATCGCTTCGATTCACTATCGCTTAACCGGCGAATCGCTGGCAAGCGGAAAAGCGGCCGAAATGCGAGTCCGTCAGCGGGTCGATCTGTCGCCGGGCGGCCGGTGCGCCGGGCCTGATTACCGCCGGCGGCCGGCCTGGCGGCCGCCTTGGCCCAGGCCCATCTGCTTGGCCAGCTCCGAGCGGGCCTTGGCGTAGTTGGGGGCCACCATCGGATAGTCCTTCGGCAGGCCCCACTTGGCCCGGTAGTCCTCCGGGCTCATGTTGTACTTGGTGCGCAGGTGCCGCTTCAGCGACTTGAACTTGCGCCCGTCCTCCAGGCAGACGAGGTGCTCGGGCGTGATCGACTTCTTGACGGGCACCGCCGGCTCGCGCGGGGCGGCCTCGGCGACATCCGCGCCGGCGGCGACGCCGGTCAGGGCGCGATGGATGCTCTGGATCAGCGAAGGCAGGTCGGTCGCCGGGACCGAATTGGCGCCGACGTAGGCGGCCACGATATCGGCCGTCATCTCAATGATTTCCGACTTGTCTTCCATTTTGATCTATCCCGCAGGCCGCGCCATCAGAACGGACGCCGATTCTCAGTTCTCGGGCTGGCTATTACAGAGCTTCCTGGAACAGCACAACGCCGGTCTCAAGAAAAATACGCCCTGCACTGAACAGGACTAGCAAAGAAAAACATTGTTTGGCCAAGGACCGATGCCCCGGCTCCGCCGAGACCATCAGCGGGAGAGGTCGCGCTGTAGAACCAGCATGGCCGCCTGTTGCGGCGCCGAGTAGTCGTCGACCGCCTCTTCGTCGCCGTCGCGGATCGCCTTGAGCAGCGCCGGGGTGATGGCCGAGGACAGCGCCCAGTTCCAGTAACGCAGCACCGTCTGGGCCCGGTCCACCGCGATCATGTCGTAGACCATCAGGGTGCGGGCGAGCGCCGGCGACGGCTGGCCGGCCTCGTCGGTCTCGGGCCGCCGCAGGCCCTGCCAGAGCGCGCGCACGGCCGCCCGGGCCAGGCCCGTGGCCTTGCACAGGATCGCCAGGGGTTCGCCGCCCGGGTCGGTGAAGATCTTGGCGCCGGTCATCGGCTTCAGGCCCGAGAGGTAGGAAATCTCCTCGGCGGTCTCGCGGGTGAGGCCGGGGCGGGCGGCGGCCACGGCTTCCTCGAGGCTGGCGAAGCGGCTGCGGGCCAGGGCCTGGCGGTTGCGCTGGCGCCGTTCGATGAACTGCAGCGCCTTTCGGCTGACCGGGTCCTGCCAGTTCTCCTGGGCGGCGAGCGAGAAGACGTCGGCTGAGGCCTCCTGCAGCACCTCGCGCGAGACGGCGAAGCGCTGGAGGATCTGCTTGCGGGCGTCAGGACCGCACCACCAGAACATGGTGTAGGCGTGGTGGGGACGCATTTCGGGGCGGCGCAGCAGGAGCGGGATGAACTGGGGCTCGTCGCGGGTGGCCGCGACCATGGTCTCGATCGCCGTATTGGTCAGCTTGGCCAGCTCGTTGCGCAGCAGCGCCTCGATGACGGCCGGCTCCATACCCTCGATCAGAGCCTCGGAGATCACGTCGCTGAGCCCGCGGCGCAGGGCGATCAGGCGGCGGTGATCGGCCCCGCCGCGCTTGGCGCAGTCCAGGAGATCGGCGTCGGCCAGAGAGGCGCAGTTCTCCAGCAGGGTCTGGGCGACCTCGATCTCGTCGCGCAACAAAAAGCGCACCAGGCGGGCCGGGATCTCGCCCAGGGACGACAGCCGCCGCGCTACCCGCGTGCGATCCTCGATCGGGGCGTCGCGCAGCATGTCGACCAGCAGGTCGGCGGTCATGCTGCGCTCGAAGGCGTTCACCCGGCTGGACGGCAGGCAGACCACGTCGGCCAGCCGCTTGAACAGCGCCACGCGCGAGCGGCCGGGCGGCGCTGGGACCGCCTCGGGCGGCGCCGGGGTTTCGGGAGGCAGAGGTGCGGGGTTGCTCACGTCGGGGCCTTGCGGGTCTCCCTGGATTAAGCCCCCGCCCGGTTAATCGGGCGTATGCGCCGGCCGCGTCCGGAAGAGGCGGGGGCCGACCGCGGCGGCCAGGGCCCGGGCCAGGGGCGAGGGGATGCCGAGCGCCGAGGCGGCCAGGTGCTCGGCCAGCACCGGCGCCAGGGTGAAGCCGCGGCCGCCGAGGCCCGTCAGCACCACCAGGCCCGGCTCCAGCTCGCCTGCGATCGGCGCGCGGTCGGGGGTCGAGGCCCTGAGCGCGGCGCGGCCCTCCAGGGCGGTGTGCCGCAGGCTACCGGCCAAGGCCGGACGGACCTGGGCGAGGGTCCGCAGGTTGCGCTCGTGATCGGCCGGGACGACCGCCACGTCCTGGCGGCCGCGATCGTGGGTGGCGCCGAACAGCAGCCCCTCGCGGGTGGGGATCACGTAGCCGCCCCAGGCCGCCGCCTGGGGACGGTCGTCCATGACGGCGAAGCTCGCCTGGCCGCGCACCGGGCTCAGAGGC
>JANWHQ010000131.1 GCA_025450315.1 Caulobacteraceae bacterium | reverse complement strand
GCGGTGTTCTCTGTCTGGGATCAGCCGCGCTCGCCGGCGCCCGGCGGCGGGCCCTGGTGGTCGCCGCGGCCCCCCTCGCCCATGTGGCCGCGATGGCCGCCCCAGCCGCCCATGCCGCCGTGACCCATGCGGACCATGACCAGGGCGTCGAAGGTCTTCTGCTGGCGCGGATCCAGGGCGGCGTAGAAGGCCTTGGTGGCCGCGGCCCGCTGGGCGAAGCGGGCCTCGTGCTCGGACATGCGCTGGGCCATGCGGTCGAGCCGCTGGGGCGTGGTCAGCTCGGCCCGCTCGCCGTCGCCTTCGCCGGGACGGCGCATGCCGCGCCCGCGCTCGCCGTCCGGCGGACGCCGCGAGGCCATGAAGGCCTGCCAGGCGCCTTCCTGATCGGCCCGGAGGCCCAGGGCGTCGTGCAGGATCTGCTGGCGGCGCTGCCGGCGTTCCTCCATGCGGGCGCGCATCTGGGCGGGGTCCCAATGACGGGCCTGGCCGTCCGCCGCGCCGGGCGGTGGCGGCGGCGCGTTCTGGGCGCTGGCGGAGGCCGCCAGCGACAGGGCGAGGCTGCCGGCGAGAGCGGCCGCGGACAGCATGCGAATGGTCTTGTTCACCTATGATTCCTTTTCGGAAGGGCGCGCGGACCGCCCCGCCCCGCGCCAGCTGACTCCCCCCAACTGCAGCAGAAACTAATCGACGCGGGGACTGAGGGAATGTCAGGGGTGCAACGCACAAGTCTGGATTGGGGCGCGAGATGTCTCGCTCGCCAAACGCGCGGCGGGATCAGAGCCTGTACTGACGGGCCATCTGGCGCCTACTTCAGGGGACAGGATGACGACGGCCTGAAGTCAGGGCGCCCGAAGTGAATCCCATGGTCTTCTGGATCGCGAGCGCGGTGGGACTGGCGCTCGCCTACCTGATCGGCGCCGCGCCCACAGGCTATCTGGCGGGCAAGCTGCTCAGGGGCATCGATATCCGCGAGCATGGCTCCAGATCCACCGGGGCGACCAACGTGCTGCGGACCCTGGGCAAATGGCCGGCGCTGATGGTGCTTCTCACGGATGTGCTGAAAGGCGCGGCGGCGATCGTGTTCGCCCGCTGGTTCTATCCTTGGCTCGACCGCCTGCCGTCGATGAGGCCGCCGGCGGGGCTGGGTCTGCAAGCCTGGACGCCTTGGGCGGTGTGCCTGGCTGGGCTCGCCGTGTTGTTGGGGCACTCCCGCTCGGTCTGGATGAACTTCACCGGCGGCAAGTCCGCCGCGACGGGCTTGGGGGTGCTGCTGGCGATGTCCTGGCCGGTGGGCCTGGGCGCCGGGGCCGCCTTCGCCTTTGTGCTGGCGATCTCCCGGATCGTGTCGCTCGGCTCGATGCTGGCGGCGGTGACCGCGATCGCCCTCGTCTGCGCCCTGCCGCACCGGGCGCCCTATCGGCTACTGGTCGTCGCCGGCGGCGTCTATGTGGTCATGCGCCACCGGGCGAACATCCAGCGGCTGCTGGCGGGAACGGAGCCGCGCCTTGGGCAAGGCCGCCGCGCGCCCTAGTTGTCCTTGGCGCGCTCGACGTAGGAGCCGTCGGCGGTCATCACCACGATCTTGGCCCCCACGGTCAGGTAGGTCGGCACCATGGTGCGCACGCCGTTGGCCAGCACGGCCGGCTTGTAGGAGCCCGAGGCGGTCTGGCCCTTCACCGAAGGCTCGGTGTCGGTGATCTCCAGGGTGACTCGCTGGGGCAGCTCGATCGACAGGGGCACGCCCTCGTGCAGCAGCAGCATCACCCGCATGCCGTCCTGCAGATAGACCGCCGCGTCGCCCACCACCGACTCCGGCACCGCGACCTGATCGTAGTTCTCCGGGTTCATGAAATGGAAGCCCTCGCCGTCCTGGTAGAGGAAGTCGTAGTCGCGTTCGTCGACGAAGGCCCGCTCCAGCTGCTCGGTGGTGCGGTAGCGTTCGGACACCTTCACCCCGTCGGAGATGCGGCGCATGTCGAACTGGCTGACCGGCGTGCCCTTGCCCGGGTGGATGTTCTCGGCGGTCAGGATCACATAGAGCTTGCCGTCGATGTCGACGACATTGCCTTTGCGCAGAGAGCTGGCGGCGACTTTCACGTGCGTTCGTCCTCGGTGATGGCGGGAAGGGCCCCGCCCGAATGATTCCGCTAAATAGGGGATTGGCGCGCACCTATACGATCGCGGCCGAAACCACCAGCCCTGGCCCGCGCGGCCGAACGTCCGGGAGCTCGCTTGAAGGCCTCCTCCGCCCCGCCCTGGTGGCGCCCCGACATCCACGCCGACCGTCGGCCGTTCCTCGAGGCGCGGGGCCGGATCGTGCGGGCCATCCGGCGCTGGTTCGAGGATCGCGGCTTCGTCGAGGTCGAGGCGGGGGCGCTGCAGGTCTCGCCGGGCAACGAGGCGCATCTGCACGCCTTCGCCACCGAGATCGTGCGGCCGGACGGGACGGCCCAGACGCTCTTCCTGCACACCTCGCCCGAGTTCGCCTGCAAGAAGCTGCTGGCGGCCGGCGAGCGGCAGATCTTCGACATGGCCCGCGTCTGGCGCAACCGCGAGCGGGGGCCGCTGCACCATCCGGAGTTCACCCTCCTGGAATGGTACCGCGCCGAGGAGCCCTACGAGACCCTGATGGCGGACTGCGCGGCGCTCGTCGCCCTGGCCGCCGAGAGCGCCGGAACCCGGGCGTTCGAATTTCGGGGCCGGCGCTGCGACCCCCTCGCTACCCCCGACATAATCACGGTGGCCGAAGCCTTCGAACGCTTCGCCGGGATCGACCTTCTGGCCAGCGTGGACGCGGCCGGCGGGACCGATCGCGAGGCTCTGGCGCGAGCCGCCGCCGGGGTGGGCGTGCGCGTCGCCGGAGATGACGGCTGGGCCGACGTCTTCAGCCGCGTGCTGGTGGAGAAGATCGAGCCCTTCCTGGGCTCGGGGCGGCCGGCGATCCTCTGCGAATATCCGGCGGCGGAGGCGGCGCTGGCCCGGCCCAAGGCCTCCGATGCACGCGTCGCCGAACGGTTCGAGCTCTATGCCTGCGGGGTGGAGCTGGCCAACGCCTTCGGCGAACTGACCGATCCCGATGAGCAACGCCGGCGCTTCCAGGCCGAGATGACCGAGAAGCAGAGGCTCTATGGCGAGAGCTATCCGATCGACGAGGATTTCCTCGCCGCCCTGGGCGCCATGCCCGAGGCCTCCGGCGCGGCGCTGGGCCTGGACCGGCTGGTCATGCTGGCCTGCGGCGCCTCGAGGATCGAGCAGGTGATCTGGACGCCGGTCGCCGAGGCCGAATGAGCCATTGCCCATCGGGCCGCCCTGGCCCATGTCGGCGGCCATGACCCTCGCCAAGACCCTGCGCGCGCCCCCCGAGCTGGCCGCCGCCGGCTTCGTGCCGCCCGAGCGCCTGGCCGAACTGGAGCGCGTGGCCGCCCGCTACGCCGTGGCCGTCACCCCCGCCATGGCCCAGCTGATCGATCCGGACGATCCGTCCGACCCCATCGCCCGCCAGTTCCTCCCGAGCCTGGCCGAGCTCGACCACCAGCCCGAGGAATCCGCCGACCCCATCGGCGACGAGGCCAAGAGCCCGGTCCCCGGCGTCGTGCACCGCTATCCGGACCGGGTGCTGCTGATGGCGACCCACGCCTGCGCCGTCTATTGCCGCTTCTGCTTCCGCCGCGAGAGCGTCGGGCCCACCGCGGCCAAGGCCCTGGCGCCCCGCGAGCTCGACGCCGCCCTCGCCTACATCGCCGGCCATCCCGAGATCTGGGAGGTGATCCTGACCGGCGGCGATCCGCTGGTCCTGTCGCCCCGGCGGCTCGGCGCCCTGATGCGGCGCCTGGGGACCATCGGCCACGTCAAGGTGGTGCGCCTGCACACCCGCGTTCCGGCCGCCGAGCCCGGGCGGATCACCCCGACCCTGGTCCAGGCGCTGAAGGCTTCGGGCAAGGCCGTCTACGTGGCCCTGCACGCCGACCATCCGCGCGAGCTGACGCCCGCCGCCAGGGCCGCCTGCGCCCAGCTGATCAACGCCGGCATCCCGATGCTGGGACAGACCGTGCTGCTGGCGGGGGTCAACGACGATCCGGACACCCTGGGCGCCCTGATGCGGGCGATGGTGGAGTCGCGGATCAAGCCCTACTACCTGCACCATCCCGACCACGCGCCCGGCACGGCGCAGTTCCGCACCGGCATCGATGAGGGCCAGGCGCTGATGCGCGCCCTCCGCGGCGACCTCTCGGGCCTCTGCCAGCCGACCTATGTGCTCGACATCCCCGGCGGCCACGGCAAGGTCCCGGTGGGGCCGGGGTATCTGGACGGCGGCGAAGTCGAGGATCCCTGGGGCGGGCGCCACGCCTATCCGCCGTCAGGCTCCTGAGCCCGCGATCCAGGCGTTGGCGCGTTCCAGAGCGGCAGGATCGGGCGACAGCGGGACGGCCAGCCGCGGCCAAGTGATCTCCAGAATCACCCCGTCCGGATCAGGGAAATAGACCGAGCGCTGGTCGCCGTGGTCCTCTTCCCAGAAGGCCACCCCTGCCGACTGAAGCCGTTGACGCCAGCCGTCCATATCCGCCTGAGAGCCGGCGGTGAGTGCATAGTGCCGGACATCGGCGGGCAGACCGGCATAGCTGGGCTCGGACGCGCCGCGCAGGGCGACGCAGACCAGCTCGCGGTCTTCGCCGAGCCCGAAGATCAGCATCAGCCAGGGATAGCCGCCCCAGTCATCGCCAGTGAGCGCCTGGACGAGCGGCAGGCCGAGCAACTCGCCGTAGAACGCCAGACTCTTTTCGGCATCGCGCACCGGGAAGACGACGTGATCGAGGGTGAGCATGTCTTAGACGCCGCCCCTATTCGCCAGCACCATTAAGCGCCGGACCGAATTGATTGGGTTCGGATGTCCCAGGC
Organism: Caulobacteraceae bacterium; assembly: GCA_025450315.1. GTDB lineage: Bacteria > Pseudomonadota > Alphaproteobacteria > Caulobacterales > Caulobacteraceae > JANWHQ01. The sequence goes on along the minus strand of JANWHQ010000131.1, from coordinate 7,343 downwards.
GTCAATCCGATCCAGATCAAATAGACTACCGCGCAGACGCCGGCGACGACCAAGGGGGCAATGGCCTCGTGACCCGCTTGGCCGGTCTCGCTGTATTCGAGCACAAAGCCGATCGTGAGGCAGATGATCCCCACCAGAGCAGGGACCGCCATCGACCATGCGGTACGCCCCATGTCGTGCAACCGTTTCGCTTCGATGCAGATCTGCGGCCACAGCGTCGCGAGCACCAGAACGTTGCCGATGATGCTGGGTACGCCGACGAGGTTGATGAAGTGCAACGCTAGGTTCAGGGCCATCACAACGGTATAGCCGAACCAGAACGTCCTGCGCCCAATACGTTCCTCCGCGGAAAAGAACAGCATCCGCAACTTCATTTTGGGGCCCCGGTTGCCTCACCCCCGCCCGACGAAGGGCATCTTGGTGGCCATCACGGTCATGAACAGCACGTTGGCCTCGGGCGGCAGGCTGGCCATGTGCAGCACCGCGTCGGCCACATGGCGCACGTCCATCACCGGCTCGGGGCGCATGGAGCCGTCGGCCTGGGGCACGCCGCGCGCCATGCTCATCTGGGCCGCCAGATCGGTCTGGGCGTTGCCGATGTCGATCTGGCCGCAGGCGATGTCGTAGGGGCGCCCGTCCAGGGCCAGCGCCTTGGTGAGGCCGGTGATGGCGTGCTTGGTGGCCGTGTAGGGGGCCGAGTTCGGCCTGGGGGCATGGGCCGAGATCGAGCCGTTGTTGATGATCCGCCCGCCCATCGGATCCTGGCTCCGCATCAGGGCGAAGGCCTCCCGCGCGCAGAGGAAGGCGCCGTCCAGGTTCACCGCCGCCACCTTGCGCCACTGCTCGAAGCTGATCTGATCGAAGGACACGGGCGGGCCGCCCATGCCGGCGTTGTTGAACAGAAGGTCCAGCCGCCCGAACGCCTTGCGGACCTGGTCGAACAGCGCCTTCACCTGGTCCTCGTCGGTGACGTCGGTGGGGACCGCCAGCGCCCGGGGCGCCACCTCGCCCGCCAGCCGCCGGGTCTCCTCCAGCGCCTCGGCTCGCCGGCCCGCCAGGGCCACCCGCCAGCCGGCCTCCAGCAGGGCCAGGACGCAGGCCCGGCCGATGCCGCTGCCCGCGCCGGTGACCAGTGCGGTCTTCTCCATGCTCGCGTCCTCTCCGGCCCTGGCCTAAGACTTAGCCATAACCAGACCAGGATGGGAGGCGGCCATGCGCAAACTCTTGGGCCTGACGGTGGCGATCCTGCTCATCGCGAGCCTGGCGCCGGCCCTGGCGCAGGCCCAGGGGGCGTCCTGCGACCGGCGTTGCCTTCTTCGCACCCTGACGGCCTACACCGAGGCCCTGACTGACGACGACCTCTCGCGCCTGCCCCTGGCCGCGGGCGTGCGCGCCACCGCCAACGGCGTGGTCACCCCGCTCGGCAAGAGCGCGCCGTGGGGCCCGGGCCGCCGGCTGCCCTACCGCCAGGCCTTCGTCGATCCGGTGACGGGATCGGCGGTGTTCTACGGCATTCTGACCACCGCCACGCGCCCGGCCCCGGGCGCGGCCGAGGCGCCCGCGCACTGGTGGTTCTACGTCGCCCGCCTGAAGCTGCGGGACCGCAAGATCACCGAGGTCGAGGAAATCGCCTACGAGAAGCCGGCGGGCGGCTTCGGCGCCGACCCGGCCAGCCTGACCCTGCCCGACCGCATCTACGACACCGTGTTGCCCGAGGACGAGCGCTCGTCCCGCGCCGAGCTGTTCAGGATCGCCAACGCCTATTTCGACGCGGTCTCGCACAAGGTCGACTACCACGACGTGCCCTGGCACCCGGAATGCCAGCGGGTGGAGCTGGGGACCTTCACCGTCAATGCGCCCGGCGCCGCCGGCAGCTGCGGCGGCGAGTTCCAGCTCCCGCGCATGAAGTGGAACGTGGTGAACCGGCGCTTCTATATCGCCGACGTGGAGCGCGGCGTGGTGTTGGCGGTGGGCAATTTCACCACCCCGCCCGAATACCCGACCAACAACGGCTCGGTGGTGATGGAGGTGTTCAAGGTGCAGGACGGCCTGATCCGGCACATCTCGGCCTTCTTCAAGGGCGACGGCCAGCTCCATTCGGGCTGGGGCGAGGGGCCTGGGTCCTAGAGGCCTAAGCCCGCCCCGCGTAGGCCGAGAGCCGCTCGGGCTGCACGCCGATCTTGCCCATCGCCGCGTCCCAGCGGCCGTCGAAGTCGCGGCCGAACACCAGGGCCTCGTCCGGCTCGCAGGTCAGCCAGGCGCCCTGGCGGATCTCGTTCTCCAGCTGGCCGGGACCCCAGCCGGCGTAGCCCAGGGCCAGCAGGAAGCGGCTGGGGCGGCGGTTGGGATCGCCCAGGGCGTCCAGCACCTCGCGGGTGTCGGTCAGGGCGATGCCGGGCGCCACCTCCAGGGTCGAATGGGAGGCCGCATAGTCGTCGGAGTGAAGCACGTAGCCGCGCTCGCGCTCCACCGGGCCGCCGAACAGCACCGGCGCGTCGGGCGTCTCGCCGGCGATCCCGAGCCGCCGCAGCAAGGCCGGCGCCCTCAGACCCTGAAGCGGCCGGTTCAGCACCAGGGCCATGGCCTGCTGGTCGTCGTGGACGCAGATCAGGAGCACCGTGCGCTCGAAGCGCCCGTCGCCGATCGACGGCGTCGCGATCAGGAGCCGACCCTGCAGATAGTCGCCGCCCGTGCGCAGCGACTTCAGCTTGAGGCCGCCGGAGTCATGGCCCGCCAGGCCCTCGGCGCCGCCGTGCGGCTCCGCACCGCCGGATTCACCCTCGGAAGACGGCCTGTCCTTGTCCATGACTCGCATGATGAGTCCGCTCCGGGGCGCTTGCAACCCGGCAAGGCTTGGCGCGACAAAGACGCGCGGCTAGAGCATCTGGCCTCACTCTCCTCCGGAAGGACCACGCCCATGTCCATCAAAGTCGGCGACAAGCTGCCTGACGCCACCTTCACCGTCATGGGCCCCGACGGCCCCCAGCCCCTCACCACCGAGGAGCTGACCAAGGGCAAGACCGTCGCCCTGTTCGCGGTGCCCGGCGCCTTCACCCCCACCTGCTCGGCCAAGCACCTGCCGGGCTTCAAGGCCCACGCGGCCGAGCTAAAGGCCAAGGGCGTGGACAAGATCGCCTGCGTCTCGGTCAACGACGTCTTCGTGATGAACGCCTGGGGCAAGGACCAGGGCGTGGGCGACGACATCATCATGCTGGCCGACGGCAACGGCGCCTTCACCAAGGCCGTGGGCCTGGAGCTGGACGGCTCGCGCTTCGGCATGGGCCCGCGATCGCAGCGCTATTCGATGGTGGTCAAGGACGGCGTGGTGAAGGAGCTGAACGTCGAGGAAGGCCCCGAATTCCGCGTCAGCGCCGCCGACTACATGCTGGCGCAGCTTTAGGACCCTTCTTAGCTTCCGCTCGTCCCGGCGCAGGCCGGGCCTCCGCCGGGATGAGCGGGGTTAGAAGCTGACCTCCCGCAGCGCCTCGTCGCCCGCCAGGGCCGCGTCGGCCAGGGCGGGGGCGCCGGTGAGCACCTGCTCGGCGTAGAACCGGGCCAGGGCGGCGCGGTCCCTGGCCCAGGCCGGATCGTCGCTCGCCGCGGCCGCCAGGGCGCCCTTGCACAGCAGGGCGCCGCCCAGCACGTCGCCGAACAGCTTCAGATAGGCTGTGGCGCCGGCCAGGGCGGCCGGGCCGCCGGTCCTGGCCAGGCCCTGCGAGGCCCGCTCCACCGCGTCGATCCCGGCCCCGAGCAGGCCGCCGACGCCGGCGTCCAACCCGGGGACCAGGGCCCGCATCTCGGCGATCAGGTCGGCCACCGCCTCGCCGTCCTGCATGGAGAGCTTGCGGCCGACGAGGTCCATGGCCTGGATGCCGTTGGCGCCCTCGTAGATCGGGGCGATGCGGGCGTCGCGGTAGAACTGGGCCGCGCCGGTCTCCTCGATGAAGCCCATGCCGCCGTGCACCTGAACCCCCAGGGAGGCGGCCTCGACCCCGGCGTCGGTGGACCAGGCCTTGGCGATGGGCGTCAAGAGCTGGCTTCTGAGATCGGCCTTGCGCCGCGCCTCCTCGGAGGGCGCCAAGCGCGCCAGGTCGGCGGCGACGCCGGCGGAAAAACAGATGGCCCGCGCCGCGGCGATCTTGGCCTTCATGGTCGCCAGCATCCGGCGCACGTCCGGGTGGTCGAAGATCAGGGCGGAGGAGTCCTGCGACCACGGAGAGCGGCCCTGCCGGCGCTCGCGGGCATAGGCCAGGGCGTGCTGGTAGGCCCCCTCGGCGACGCCTACCCCCTGCACGCCCACCGCCACGCGCGCGGCGTTCATCATCACGAACATGTGGGCCAGGCCCTGGTTCAGCTCGCCGACCAACTCGGCCCTGGCGCCTTCGTAGAGCATCACGCAGGTGGGCGAGGCGTGGATGCCGAGCTTGTGCTCCAGGCTGGCGGGCCGGATCGCGTTGGCCGCGCCCAGGGCGCCGTCCTCGCCGACCTCCTGGCGGGTGGCGACGAACAGCGACAGGCCGCGCACGCCCGGCGGCGCATCGGGCGTTCGCGCCAGGATCAGGTGCACGATGTTGGGCGTCAGGTCGTGGTCGCCCCAGGTGATGAAGATCTTCTGGCCGTTCAGCCGCCAGCCGCCCCGGCCGTCCGGCTCGGCCATGGTGCGGATGGCCGACAGGTCCGAGCCCGCCTGCGGCTCGGTCAGGTGCATGGTCCCGGTCCATTCGCCGGAGATCAGCCGGGGCAGAAGCAGCCGCTTCTGGCGATCGGTCCCATGCCGCTGCAGCGCCTCGATGGCCGCCTGGGTCAGGGTCGGGCAGAGGGCGAAGGCCATGTTGGCGGCGTTGATCATCTCGAACACCGCCAGCTCCAGCGCCTTGGGCAGGCCCTGGCCGCCGAAGGCCGGATCGGCCGCGAGGCTGTTCCAGCCCCCCTCGGCGAAGGCGCGGTAGGCCGCCGCGAAGCCCTCGGGCGTGACCACCTTGCCGTTCTCGAGGCGCGAACCTTCCCGGTCGCCGATCCGGTTCAGTGGCGCCAGCACGCCTGAGGCCAGCTCGCCGGCCGCCTCCAGCACCGCTTCGACCATGGCCTGATCCAGCCCCTCGACCAGCGGCTCGAGCCGACCGAGCCCGGCCGCCGCCTCAAGCGCGAAGGCGATATCGCGGATCGGAGCCTGATAAGTCATGCCCGCGGCCTCCTCGCCGCCTCAACGATCTTGGCTTTCCCTGGCCTGACGCGCTAGGTTGAGCCAATCAACATCAACGAGAACTCGTTGGGGGAGCTGCTCATGAACCGCCCTGTCGCCGTCGCGCTCGCGACCATCCTTCTCGCCGGCGCCGCCGGCCTCGCCGTCGCCCAGCCCAAGGGCCCCCCGGCCATGGGACCGCCGGTCACCGATCCGGCCCAGGTGCCGGCCGGCCACTATGTCTCCGATCCGCACCATGGCGGCTTCATCCTGAAGGTCCAGCACATGGGCATGGACCAGTCGGTGTTCCGCATGGACAAGTTCAACGCGTCCTTCGACTACGACCCCGCGCACATGGACGCCTCCAAGGTGCAGGTCAGCGTCGACTCCAACTCCTTCGACCAGGGCGATCCGGGGATCTCGGCCACCTTCGCCAAGGAGTTCCTGGACGCGCCGAACCATCCGACCGTCACCTTCAACTCCACCAGCTTCCGGCGGTCGGGCGCCAACACCGGCGTGCTGACCGGCGATCTGTCCCTGAACGGCGTGACCAAGCCGGTCAGCCTGAACGTGACCTTCAACGGCTTCCGGCCCGCCGGCGGCATGGGCCCGGCCCGCGTGGGCTTCACCGCCTCGGGCGTGATCCACCGCCACGACTTCAACGTCGGCGCCGCCATGCCGACGGCGATCATCGGCGACGTGGACCTGGACGTCACCATGGAGTTCACCAAGGCGGCTTGATCTGGATCCCAAACGACCGTCATTCGCGGGCTTGTCCCGCGAACCCATGCACCCTGGACAATCAAGGTGTTCATGGGTGGCCGGGACGAGCCCGGCCATGACGGTTGAGGGATTGGAGCTGTCCTGTCGTTTTACAAAGCTTTCGCATGGGCGCTGACGTCGATTCCGCCGTCAGCGCCCTTTTGCGTGGCGAGCTGGCCATCCTGCCGACCGAGACGGTCTACGGCCTGGCCTGCGACGCCGGAAACGCGCGGGCGGTGGCGGCCGTGTTCGCGGCCAAGGGCCGGCCCCGGTTCAATCCCCTGATCGCCCACGTCACCGGCCTCAAGGCCGCCCTGGCCATCGCCGAGCTCGATCCGCGCGCACAGCGGCTGGCCGAAGCCTTCTGGCCGGGGCCCCTGACCCTGGTGGCGCCGATCAAGGACGCCTCGGCCGTCTGCGACCTGGCCCGCGCCGGGCTCGACACCGTCGCCGTCCGCGCCCCCGACCACCCCCTCGCCCAGACCGTGCTTGAAGCCCTCGGCCGGCCGGTGGCCGCGCCCTCGGCCAACCGCTCGGGCCGGCCGAGCCCGACCACCTATGCCGACGCCGTCGAGGAGACCGGCGCCTTCGCCGCCGCCGCGCTGGACGGCGGGCCCTGCCGCATAGGGCTGGAATCGACGGTGCTGGGCCAGGTCGGCGGCGAACTGGTGCTGCTGCGGCCAGGGGCGGTGACGCGCGAGGCGATCGAGCGGATCGTGGGTCCCATCTCCGGCGGCCTCGGCGAAGGCTATCGCTCGCCGGGGCGGCTGGCCCGCCACTACGCCCCCTCAAAGCCCCTCCGCATCGACGTCACGGAGCCCACCCCGGGCGCCGCCTGGCTGGCGTTCGGGCCGGCTCCGGCCGGCCGGTCGCTGACCTTCAACCTCAGCCCCGCCGGCGACCTCGCCGAGGCCGCGGCCAACCTCTTCGCCTTCCTGCGTGCGGCCGACCGCTCGGACGCCCCGGCCATCGAGGCGGCGCCGATTCCCCACGCGGGCCTGGGCGAAGCCATCAACGACCGGCTCCAGCGCGCCGCGGGCCGGGTGGGCTAGGCCGGTGGGCCGTCCTATTCTTGGCGCGGCTTTTGCTGATCTTGGACTGATGGTCGCGAAAGACGACATTCGGGGACGGCTGTTCGGCCTGGCCGTGAGCGGGCTTCTGCTCGCGGAGAGCTATGCGCTGTGGAAGCCGCAGGCCCTGGGCGGCCTGCCCCAGCCCGACCTCGGCCCCTTCAGCCACTACCGCCTGGTGATCGCCCTTCTGACCGCCGGCGCGGGAGTGGTGGTGCTGCTGGCCTCGCTGAATCGCGACGGCTCCGAGCATGCGCCGCCGGCGCGACGCCGCGAGGGGCCCCTCAACCTCGGCGGTCCGGCCGATCCACCGCCGCCTCCGCGGCCCG
>JANWHQ010000130.1 GCA_025450315.1 Caulobacteraceae bacterium | reverse complement strand
CGGGGACAACCTGACCGCCGCGCTCCACATGCTGGTGGAGGCGCTGTTCTGGTTCCACCCCATGGTCTGGTGGATCGGGGGCCGGCTGGTCGACGAGCGCGAGCGCGCCTGCGACGAGGCGGTGGTCGGATCCGGTCACGACCCGGCCGTCTACGCCCGGGGCCTGCTGGAATGCTGCCGGCTCTTCCTGCAATCGCCGTTGCGATGCGTGGCGGGCGCGTCCGGCTCCAACCTCTCCAGGCGCGTGGAGATGATCATGACCTTGCCGCATCGGTCGCCGCTCTCACGCCAAGGAAAAGCCTTGCTCGTCGCGGCCGGGATCTGCGCCCTCGCCTCTCCTGTCGCCGCCGGCTGGCTGACCTCACCGGCCATGCGGCAGGTCGCGGCCCAAGCCGTGGCCCTGGCGTCCCGTCCGGCCAGCGCCCTCATCCACCAGCCGTCCGCCTCGGCATCCACGCCGGACAACGGCGAGGCGGCCGACACGATCGTTGCGGCGAGGCCCGATGCGACGCGGGCCGCCCGCGTTCAGCGGATCGCCGCGCTCCATCTGCAACCGCTGCGGCTCGACACTGGCGCCGAACGGCAGCCGCGGTCCCAGCTCGCCGAGCCCTTGCTGTCGGCAACGACGGCGAACATCCCGGACGCCCGGCTGGTTCCCGCCGCGGACGTCCGGGTGCCGCAAGCGACCTCACCGCCCGCCGATGCCGGCGGCCAGCCGAAGAAAGTCTGCATGACCGTAAGGGTCCTGCAGCCCAGCCCTTACGTGACGCACCTCTGTCTGACGCGAAATGATTGGAAGAAAATAGGGGTGTATCGACAGTGCTGGCCCGGAAGATACGGTTGCACACCTGAGCAGGACAACTACAGCGGCGACCCCGGCTTCCCCGGCCCCAGCACCTTCAGCAATACGAACGCGAACGGGATGACCGGCGGCGGCCTGCCGACAATACCCGGTTCCCCGTATTAGGAGACGCTGTCATCCGACAGCGGCCGCTTCGAAGCCCGCCGGGAACCGCTTGCATCGGACCCTGGGGCCGCCCCTACAGAAGCGAGGGTCCGGAACGGAAGGTCGGGTATGGGCGGCGAAAAGGAGCAATGGTTCGGTCCAGGGCAGACCGCCCGGCGGCTCGGCGTCACCACCAAGGCGCTCAGGGTCTACGAGCGGGAGGGACTCGTCGTCCCTCGCCGCGCCGAATCGGGGTGGCGCCTCTACGGCCCGCCCCAGATCGCCCGCCTGCACCAGATCATCGTGCTTCGCGATCTCGGCCTGTCCCTCAAGGCGATCAAGACGCTGGTCGGCAGCCATTCCCGGCTTCGGGATGTCCTGCGGCTGCAACGCGAAAGCCTGGAGGCCCAGCAGGGCAAGATCGAACGCGCGATCGCCCTCATCGAGGCGGCGCAACGCCAGCTCGACGAGGGTCGGGACCTTTCCCTGGACGACCTATCCATCCTCACCAAGGAGACTGTCGTGCAGCAATCCACCGACAACAAGAAATTCGCCGCGAGGTTCGAAGCCGTGATCGCGGAGCAGGACCCGACCGGGCAGGCGACCCGCGCCTTCGATGAGGTCAAGAAGGAGCTCGGGCCGATCGGCGAGGAGGCCAAGGCCGAGCTGAAGGCCAGGATGGCGGAATTCGCCCGGCTGGCCGAGGCGGGCGACGTCGATTCCGCAGCCGCCAAGGCGTTCGTTCGGCGGATGGTCTCCCGCACCGCCGGCGTCAGGCCGCCTGCGGCGCAGAAAGAGCTCATGATGGCCGCCTACGCCAAGACGGCCGCCGAGGCGCAGGCCAGGTCCGAGCCCCTCCCGTTCGCCCCGGGGGTCCTGGAATTCTTCCAAAAGGTCGCGCGGGGAATGAAGGAACGCGGCGAGCTGGACTGATCCAGCCTCGCCAGACCGGTGCCGGAGCGTCAGTCCGGCGCCCCGGGGCCGGGCTCGGGGCCGAAGCCGGCGATCACCCCTGCGTCCGCAAGCCCACGCCCGCCGTCGTGCGAGCACGTATCCTGCTCCCGGGGCTTTCGCGCATTGAAGCGGCCGCCGCCGGGCGGCAATGTGCCGGCCGAGATCCGCTGGGCGGACAGTGTGGAGGGACGGCCTTGGCTGAGGGTTCGGATGCGGCGCGGCCGCCGGAGACGATCCTGCGCGACCAGTTGGTCGAGAAGGCGCGGGCGCTGCAGCCCAGGCTGCGCGAACAGCAGGCGTCCAGCGACAAGCTGGGCCACGTCTCCGACGAGATGCACGCCGCCTTCGCCGAGGCCGGCTTCTACAAGATCCTGACGCCCAGGATGTTCGGCGGCTTCGAGTTGGAGCCGCGGGTCTTCCTGGAAGTGGTGATGGAGATCGCCCGCGGCCATCCGGCGGCGGCGTGGTGCTTCACCCTGGCCGGCTCGCACGCCTACTTCATGGCCAGCCACTGGCCCGAGCAGGCCCAGTGCGAGCTGTTCGGGGCGGACGGCGACTTCCGCGCCGCCCACGTGGTCGGGCCGGTGGGCGCGATGACGCCGGCCGAGGGCGGCTGGACCGTTTCGGGCGTCTGGCCGTTCGCCTCGGGCATCCCGATCTCCACCCACTTCATCGGCGGCACGCTGATGCCCACCGAGGGCGGGCCGCCCCGGCCGGTGTTCTTCATCGTCCCGCGCGACAAGATCGAGATCCTGCCCGACTGGGGCGAGGACCGCTTCATGGGCATGCGCGCCTCCGGCTCCAACAGCGTGCGCATCGAGAACGCCTTCGTGCCGGCGCACCACATCGTCGGCCAGCAGATGATGCTGTCGCACGCCTCGACCAGCGGCACGGCCGGCACGGAGCTGCACGGCAATCCGATGTACCTGGGCGTGGCGGTGGGCTGGTTCCACTGCGAGTTCGGCGCGATCTTCTCGGGGACCGCGCGGGCGGCGCTGGACGAGTTCGAGACGATCATCCGCGAACGCGACATCCTGGGCCAGCCGGGCGTGAAGCGGATCCACGATCCCTTCGTGCAGAACCTTTACGGCCTCAGCCTGGGCCTGGCCGAGTCGGCCCGCGCCCTGACCCTCGCGGCCATCGAGCTCTACCAGGAGCAGTGCCGCCGCGCGGTGCGGGACCGCCAGCCGATCACCGCGGCCCAGACCTTCGAGGTCTGGGGGCTGGCGCGCGAGGCCTGCCAGATGGCCTGCACCTGCGTGGAGCGGCTGTTCCACGCCACCGGCGCCTCGGCCGGCCGCCACGACAACCGCCTGCAGCGCTACTTCCGCGACATCGAGATGTACCGGCTGCACATCCAGAACCAGCCGATCCTGCCCACCGCCCGCGGCCGCGCCGCGCTGGGCCTGCCGCCGGACGTGCTGGGCTCCTGACGGACCGGGCCGCGCTCACGGCCGCCGGGCGCGCAGCACGCCGGTCAGCATCGGCAGGGTGAACTCGCCCTCGGCGGTCTCCGGCCGGCTGGCCATGTAGGCGGCGATGCGGCCGAGCCTGGCCGCCCGTTCGGACTCCGGCATCACCAGCATCCCCGCCCGGGTCGCCAGGGTATCGGTGAGCGAGCCGGCGGTGCGGCGCTGGCCATGCGGGAACTCGGCCTTCCGCGGCGAAGCGAACAGCGGCGCCAGGCCCATGGCCGCCAGCCGGGCGGCGGGCGCGCCGGCGCGCCAGCGGGTCAGGGTGTCGCGCGGACCGATGGCGGCGCTGCCGCCGACCCGCTCCAGGCCGGCGACCCAGTCGATCCGGTCGTCGACGACGTTCCAGAGGCCCGCCAGCACCCCGCCCGGCGCCAGCACCCGGGCCATCTCGGGCCCGGCCGCCTGCATGTCGAACCAGTGCATGGCGTTGCCGGCCAGCACCGCGTCGACGCAGGCGTCCGGCAGCGGGATGGCTTCGGCCCGGCCGGGCAGCGCGCGCACCGCCGGAACGCCGCGGCGCAGCTCGGCCAGCATCGCCGGATCGGGCTCGACCGCGACCACCTCGCAGCCCAGCCGGACCAGCAGGGCGGTCAGCTTGCCGGTTCCGGCGCCCAGATCGAGCACGCGCCGGCCCGGCGCCGGCTCCAGAGACCAGGCCGCCGCGGCCTCGGCATAGTCGGGGCGGTGCTCGGCATAGGCGCCGGCCGCCGCGCCGAACGACTGGGCGTGAAGCCGCCGCTCGTCCTGCTTCATGCGGTCACGCTAGCGGCGGGGGCTTGCGGCCGCCAGCCTCGGGCTTCGCGGGGCAGGGACTAGATCTTCTCCGCCGCCTCGGCCGGCGCGGCCAGGGCATGGCCGTCCGGGTCGGCGCGCTGGGCGCTGGGCTTCAGCCGGTGGGTCAGGTTCATGGCGGCGGCCACCAGGGCCACGTGCGAGAAGGCCTGGGGGAAGTTGCCGGACATGCGCCCTTGCTTGGCGTCGTATTCCTCGGACATCAGCCCCAGGTCGTTGCGCAGGCCCAGCAGCCGCTCGAACAGGGCCGTCGCGTCGTCGATCCGGCCCAGCAGCACATAGGCGTTGACCAGCCAGAAGCTGCAGGGAAGGAACGCGCCCTCCCCCGGCGGCAGGCCGTCCTCGACCTTGGTGGTGTCGTAGCGCATCACCAGCCCCTCCGGGGTCATCAGCTCGCGCTCGATGGCCTGGACCGTCGCCACGAACACCGGATCGTCGGGGGCCACGAAGCCCACCTCGGCCAGCAGCAGCAGGCTGGCGTCCAGATTCGGGTCGTCATAGGCGCGCTTGAAGACGCCGCGCTCGGGGTCGACCCCCTTGGACATGACGTCGGCCTTGATCCGCTCGCGCAGCGCGCGCCACTCGTCCAGCAGGCCCTCGTTGCCGTAGTCCTCGACGCAGCGGACCGCCCGGTCCATCACGACCCAGGCCATCACCTTGGAGTAGGTGAAGTGCCGCCGCCGGGCGCGCACCTCCCAGATGCCTTCGTCGGGCTGGTCCCAGACCTCGGAGACATGGCCGACCACGGCCAGCTGCAGCGGCCAGCGCTCGCGGTTGGTGCGGCCGGTCGCCTTGCGGCCCTGGTGGAAGACGTCCATCAGCTCGCCGTAGACGTCCAGCTGGAACTGCTCGTGGGCGGCGTTGCCCACCCGCACGGGCCTGGAGCCCTCGTAGCCGGGCAGCCAGTCGGCCTGCCATTCCAGCAGCCGGCGCTCGCCGCCGATGCCGTACATGATGCGCATGTCCTTGGGATCGCCCGCGGCGGCGCGGTGCAGCCAGTCGGCCCAGGCGCGGGCCTCTTCCAGATGGCCGGCGTTGATGAACGACAGCAGCGTCAGGGTCGCATCGCGGATCCAGCAGTAGCGGTAGTCCCAGTTCCGCTGGCCGCCGAACTGCTCGGGCAGTGAGGTGGTGGGCGCCGCGATCAGCCCGCCGGTCGGGGCGTAGGTCAGGGCCTTGAGGGTCAAGAGGGAGCGCTTGACCGCCGCCTCGTAGGGCCCGCCGACCTTGGCGGCGCCGCTCCATTCGGTCCAGAAGGTCTTGGTGTCCTCCAGCGCCTGCTGCGGATCGATCTCGTCCGGGATCGGCTCGTTGGACGGGCCGTAGGTCAGCACGAAGGGCATGGTCGCGCCCTCGCGGATGGTGAAATCCGCCACCGTGGTCATGTCCTCGCCGCGGATGTCCGCGCCGGTGCGCAGCACCACCATGTCCGGCCCCGCGATGGCGCGCAGCTCGTCGCCGTGGAGGCGGGTGACCCAGGGAACGGTGGCCCCGTAGCCGAAGCGCAGGATCAGCTCCATCCGCATGGCCAGCTCGCCGCGCAGGCCCGTGACCAGGCGCACGACGTCGGACGCCTTGCCGCGGGGCGGCATGAAGTCGAGCATCCGCACCGCACCTTCGGGGGCCTCGAACAGGGTCTCCAGCACCAGGGTGTCGGGAAGGTAGCGGCGCGAGATGCGTACGTCCTCCGCCACGGGCGCGATCTTCCAGCGGCCATGGGACTCCTCGCCCAGCAGCGCGGCGAAACAGGCGTCGGAATCGAACCTCGGCCAGCACAGCCAGTCGATCGAGCCGTCGATCGCCACCAGGGCGGCGGTCTCGCAGTCGCCGATCAGGGCGTAGTCCTCGATCCGGGCCGCCATCAGGCCGCGGCTCCGAACTGGAGGATCACCTTCACGTCGCCGTCCTGGCGGGTGAAGGCCTCGCGCCAGCGGTCCAGCGGCACGCGGCGGGAGATCAGCCGGCCGAGCCAACCCTTGTCGGCCCGGGCCAGGGCCTCGGCGGCGGCCTGGTAGTGGGCCTTGTTGGCGTTGACGCTGCCGAACACCACGTCGTTGCCCAGCACCGCCGAGCGGTTGAAGCCGCCGACATCGAAGTCGACCTTGCGTCCGCCGCTGGAGACGCCGGCCAGGCAGACGATGCTGTCGCGCCCGGCGGCCACGATGGCGGCCATCACCAGCACGTCCGCGCCCGTGCATTCCAGCACGATGTCGGGCTTCAGCTGGTCGATCACGCCCGGACCGCCCGAGTGGTAGGTCGCGCCGAGGTCGGCCACCAGCTGGGGCTTGGGGCCGGAGGTCACCTGGTCGAGCACATGCACCTCCAGGTCCTTCTGCCGGCCGATCAGGGCCGCGAGCAGGCCCACCGGCCCCGCGCCGGTGACCAGCACGGTCCTGGGCTTCCAGGTGCGGCTGCGCGCGCCGATCCGCAGGGTGTGGTCCCAGGCCTTGGCCACCACGCTGGTGGGCTCCAGGAGCACGCCGAGGATCCCCAGCGCCGGGTCGATCTTCACCGCGAAGTCGGGCTCCAGCGCGTAGCGCTCGGCGCCATAGCCGTTCACCTGCTTGATGCCGTGCTCGGTATAGAGCCCGTTGCGGCACATGTCCCACTCGCCGCCCGCGCAGGCGGCGCACGGGACCGGATCGGGTCGGCGCACCACCCCGACCACCAGATCGCCCGTCTTCAGGTCCGATCCTTCGGGCGCCCGCACGACCCGGCCCAGGGACTCGTGGCCGAGGATCAGCCGGTCCTCACCCTCGGGGGCCCAGCCGTAGTCGCCGGCGATGATCTCGATGTCGGTGCCGCAGACGCCCAGCGCCACCGCCTCGATCAGGGCGCAGCCGTCGGGAACCTCGGGCTCGGGCCGGTCGTCCAACCGGACGGAACCGGCCTGGCCGGGCTTGACGGTGATCGCGCGCATTATCGGGGAACGCCTGTTGCCGAGCTCCAGCTCCGTGGAAGCCATCGGCGGCGCTGCCCGGGCTCCGTCGAGGACAGGTGTTAAACCGGCGCCCGGGCGTCAGGTTCCAGCCCGCAGCACCACGCCCGCGTCGGGAACCAGGGCCAGGGCCCGGCCCGCGGGGGACCCGGCGGCCGGCCCGGCGGTCCGGAGCACCGGCGTCCAGGCCGCGTCCGCGGGCAGGACCAGGCTCCGGGGTTCGCTGGTCAGGTTGAGCGCGGCCAACATCCGCTCCCCGTCCAGGCGCCGCTCGTAGGCCAGCACCCCGCCCGTGGCCGCCACCTCGACATAGTCGCCCAGGCTGAGCGCCGGGCTGGATCGGCGCAGCGCCAAGAGGTCGCGATGGAGGCCGAGCATCGAGGCCGGATCGGCGCGCTCGGCCGCCACGTTGCGCGTGGGCCAGTCGGCGTTCAGCGGCAGCCAGGGCCGGCCGGTGGTGAAGCCGGCGTTGGGGCTGGCGTCCCAGGGCATGGGCGTGCGGCAGGGATCGCGGCCGAGGCCAAGGCCGGGCTCGTTCTTCTCCCAGGGATCCTGCACGCGATCCGGCGGGATCGGGACCTGCTCCAGCCCGACCTCGTCGCCGTAGTAAATGGTCGGCGTGCCCCGGAGGGTCAGCAGCAGCACCGCGGCGTTCCGGGCCTGCGCCGGGCCGACCCGGCTGGCGATGCGATGGCGGTCGTGGTTGCTCAGCACCCAGTTGGGCCAGGCGCCCGGGGGCAGCAGGGCCTCGTAGTCGCGCACGATCCGGCCCAGCGCCTCGGCGGTCCATTCGGCCTGCAGCAGCTGGAAGTTGAACGGCAGGTTCGCCTCGTCCAGGCGCCGGCCGTAGTAGCTCACCAGCCGATCCACGGGCAGGTAGATCTCGCCGATCAGCACCCGGTCCGGATAGGCGTCGATCACCCGGCGCATCTGGGCGGCCACCTCGTGCGCCTCGGGCCGGTCGGAGGAATAGATCGCCAGGTGGCGCTCGACGCTGGCCTGGCCCGGCCGCCAGTCGGGGTTCGGCGGGTCGTCGCGGAACTGCTCGTCCTTGATCAGATGCCCGAGCACGTCGACTCGGAAGCCGTCGACGCCGCGGTCCAGCCAGAAGCGCATGACGTCGAACATGGCGGCGCGGACCTCCGGGTTGCGCCAGTTGAGGTCGGGCTGCTGGGGCAGGTAGGCATGGTAGTAGAACTGGCCCGTCCGCGCGTCCCACGCCCAGCCCGAGCCGCCGAAGTTGGCGAGCCAGTTGTTGGGCGGGGAACCGTCCGGCTTGCCGTCGCGCCAGATGTACCAGTCGCGCTTGGGGTTCTCCCTCGAGGCGCGGCTCTGCAGGAACCAGGGGTGCTGGTCGGAGGTGTGGTTGGGCACCAAGTCGAGGATCAGCTTCAGCCCGCGCCCGTGGGCGTCGGCGACCAGGGCGTCGAAGTCCTCCAGCGTCCCGAACAGGGGATCGATGGCGCGGTAGTCGGAGATGTCGTAGCCGAAGTCGGCCATGGGCGAGGTGAACACCGGCGAGATCCACACCCCGTCCACGCCCAGGTCCTGGAAATGGCCGAGCCGGGCGCGGATCCCCTTGAGGTCCCCCACCCCGTCGCCGCCGGTGTCCTGGAACGAGCGCGGATAGACCTGGTAGATGACGCCGCGCTTCCACCATTCGGCCTGCGCCATCCCCGCCCCTCCCGAGCCGCCCCGGACGCTGTCTTACACCAGCCCGGCGCGGCGTCGCGCCACCTGCGAGACCGCCGACCAGTCCTTCTCGGAATCGCCGTGGGCGATGGCGTCCAGGAAGTTGTCGCGCATGACGCTGGCGAAGGGCATGGGCGCGCCCACGGCCTCGCCGGCCTCCATGGCCGAGCGGACGTCCTTCAGCCCGAGCGGCAGCTTGAACCCGGCCGGCTCGAAGGCGCGGTCGGCGATGGTCCGGCCATAGCCCTGGTAGGCGGGGGCGGCGAACAGGGTGCCGCTCATAAGCTCGTGCGCGATGTGGGGGTCCAGGCCGTGCGCCTCGACCAGGGCGAAGGCCTCGGACATGGCCTCGATGGCCGCCGCCAGGCTGAAGTTCACGGCCAGCTTGACCAGGCTGGCCTGGTGCGGACGCGGGCCGATGCGCCAGGTCTTGCGGCCCATGGCGGCCAGCAGCGGCGCGGCCTTCTCGACCGCCGCCTCCTCGCCCGCCGCCAGGATGTTCAGCTGGCCCGCCGCAGCCACGTCCGGCCGCCCCAGCACCGGCGCGCCGACCAGCAGGACCCCGGCCCTGGCGTGGGCCGCCTCCATCTCCTGGCAGAGCTTCACCGTGATGGTGGACATCGACAGGTGCAGCAGCCCCGGCCGCGCCGCCGGCAGGCCCTGGCCCAGCACCACCTCGCGGACGGCCGCGTCGTTGGCCAGCATCGAGACCACGGCCTCGCCGCCAAACGCCGCCTCGGGTCGGGAGACCGGCTCGGCCCCCTCTTTGGCCAGCGCCTCGGCCGGCCCGGGCGAGCGGTTCCAGACCTTCACCCGATGGCCCGCGCCGACCAGCCGGCGCGCCATGCCCGATCCCATGCTGCCCAGGCCCACAAAGCCGATGTCCATGTCCGTCCGCTCCGCTCCTGGCGATGCCTCCGCACACTCGCGCACGGCCCGCGGCGGGGGAAGCCTTCGGCGTCGATCCGCGCTGTCCAAGATGTGCGGAAGAACAGGCTTCGCCATTCATCTTCCGCCACGATAGAATCCAACGCCTCCCGCATGGCCGTTGTTCCTGTCATCAAGAATAACTTTAGTTGATGTGCGTCCTCGCCGGCGGGCTCTTATTGTCGTCGCGCGGACTGGGGCGGCCCGACCAAATCCAAGGAGGCCATCATGGCCAGGAGCGACCTGACGCCATTCCGTTTGGGCGATCTGATGGAGCGTCGCTGGGGCGGGGACCCCTTCATGTCCCTGTACCGCGACATGGGCCGGTTGATGGAGGACGCCTTCCGGGGCCTGCCGCTGGCGGGGATGACCGGCGGCCTGGTCGCCACCCCGCGCATGGACATCCGCGAGAGCGACGGCGAGATCCGCATCGAGACCGACCTGCCGGGCGTGTCGGACAAGGACCTCGAGGTGCGCCTGGACGAGGACGTGCTGACCATCCGCGGCGAGCGGCAGTCCGAGCAGGCGACGAACGGCGACAACTATCACGTCATGGAGCGCTCGATGGGCGCCTTCCAGCGCTCGATGCGGCTGCCGTTCCACGTCGATCCGGCCGAGGTGGCGGCCAGCTTCGACAACGGCGTCCTGACCGTGATCCTGCCCAAGTCGGCCCAGCAGACCATGTCGCGCCGGATCGAGGTGCGCACGGGCGCCCCGGCCTCGTCCCGGGCCGTCGCCGGCGAGCCGCGCAGCTTCGCCGGCGCCTCGTCGGACGGGGGCGAACAGACCCGGACGTCCGGCGGCGAAACCTCGCGCCGCAGGGCGGAACCCTCGCACGCGGCGAGCGCTGACTAGCCCCCACCCCAAGCAAGGAGAGCAAACCATGGCCGGACAGCTGCAGGGCAAGAAGATCGCCATCATGGCCACCGACGGCTTCGAGGAGGTCGAGCTGACCAAACCGATGCAAGCGCTGAAGGCGGCCGGCGCCGAGGTCGAGATCGTCGCCCCCAAGGACGGCGAGATCCAGGGCTTCAACCACCTGACGCCCAGCCAGAAGATCAGGGTCGATCGCGCCCTCGGCGACGCCGAGGCCGGCGACTACGACGCCCTCATGCTGCCGGGCGGCGTGGCCAATCCCGACCAGTTGAGGATCAACGAGGAGGCCACCGGCTTCGTCCGCGCCTTCGCCAAGGCGGGCAAGCCGATCGGGGCCATCTGCCATGCGCCCTGGATCCTGATCAACGCGGGCCTGGCCGAGGGCCGCACCCTGACCGGCTGGCCCACCATCCGCCAGGACCTCGCCAACGCCGGCGCCAAGGTGGTCGATCAGGAAGTGGTGGTGGACAACGGCCTGGTCACCAGCCGCGGTCCCAAGGACCTTCCGGCCTTCTGCGCCAAGATCGTCGAGGAGTTCCGCGAAGGCCCCCACGAAGGCCAGGCCAGCGCCGCCCAGCGCAGCGGCGAGGGGCTGCACCCGGGGGCCTGATCCGGGCCGAAGCTTGCGCGGGCGGCGACGGCCCAGCCGTCCGCGCATCCTCCTCCCTGCGAAATGACGTCTGCGCCTGAGGCGGCGCCCTCCACTTGACGACCGTCTCCTATGGTTTACAGTCGCGGAGGTGATCGACATCGAGCAGACCGAGGCGTTCGAGGCTTGGCTCAACGATCTGCGCGACCGCCGCGCCGCCGCCAAGGTCGCCGCCCGTATCGATCGCCTCCGGTTCGGCAACGCCGGGGATGTCGAACCGGTGGGCGAAGGGGTGAGTGAGCTGCGGATCCATTTCGGTCCCGGGTACCGCGTCTATTCACCCGCAAGGGGGAAACCATTCGCCTGCTCCTCTGCGGCGGAGACAAATCCACCCAGGCGGCCGATATCAGAAGAGCGAAGGCGCTCGCCCGACAGACTCGAGAGCCATGACGATGCCCATCACCACCATCCCGTTCGATGCTGCGGCGGTGCTCGACACGCCTGATGCCATCGAGGCGTATCTGTCCGATGCCTTCGAAAGCGAAGATCCCCGCTTCATCGCGCACGCCCTCGGGGTGGTGGCCCGAGCCAGGGGAATGTCTCAGCTCGCGCAGGACACCGGCCTCACCCGCCAGGCGCTCTACAAGGCGCTCAGCCCCGAAGGCAATCCCGAGTTCGCGACCATAGTGAAGGTCGCCCACGCGCTGGGATTCGCGATCCGGGTCGAACCTGTGCCGGAGCAGGTCTGACGCCGCGGGTCGCACTGCGACCTTAGGCGCCCTGCCCCCGCGCCCGCTGGAACGTTAGGCGATCGACATGCTGGGAGGTTACACTGACCCGGCGTAAAGGGTTGCGGCCGTATCTCCAGGCCTGATAGGTCCGCCGCCGTCGTTTGGGGGGAAGCGTCACGTGAGCACCGGGGCGGCCAGAATGGGCGACGACCGCGCGGGCGACGTCTGCGTGGCGGGCGCATGATCGGTCACGAGAGCGTTCCGCCGGTCGTCGCCGGCCGGCCGAGCGCGGGCCATCTGCTGAAGCAGGCCTTCCAGGCCGCCGCCGGCAAGCGCCTGGGCCGCAAGGACCTGGGGCCGCTGGCGGAGCTGTGGCCCTACCTCAAGGCGCATCCGGTCGACACCGTCATGGGCGTGGTGTTCGTGGTGGTGTCCTCGACCGCCACCCTGGGCCTGACCGTGGCCTCGCGCCGGCTGGTGGACCGGGGCTTCAAGGTGCACACGCCGCACGCGCTGCTGGCCAGCTTCGTGATCGCCGCGGCCGCCGCCGCGATCTTCGCCCTGGCCACGGCCCTGCGCATCTACTTCGTCAACAAGCTGGGCGAGCGGGTCGTGGTGGACCTGCGCAAGGCGGTCTACGACCACGTGCTGAAGCTCGACCTGGCCCAGGTGATCAAGGTGCGCACGGGCGAGCTGCTCTCGCGCATGACCACCGACATGACCATCGTCGAGCGGATGATCTCCAACGGCGCGCCGGTGGCGATGCGCTGCACCCTGACCCTTCTGGGCGCGGTGGTGCTGCTGCTGGCCGTCAGCCCCAGCTTCACCGGCTGGGTGGTGGTGCTGCTGCCGCTGGGCCTGGCGCCGCTGTTCCTCTCGGGCCGGCATCTCAGGAACCTCTCTACCCAGGCCCAGGACCGCTTCGCCGAGGCCATCGGCTGCGCCGGCGAGGGGCTGGAGGGGCTGGAGACCGTGCTCGCCTTCGGCCAGGAACGGGCCATCGCCGGCCAGTACGGCCATTCGCTGGAGCGCGCCTTCACCGCCTCGCGCCGCTTCATCCGCGCGCGGGTGACCACCACCGGCATGATGATCTCGCTGATCGCCGCCGGGATCCTGGCGGTGCTCTACCGCTGCGCCATCGCCGTCTTCGTCGACCACACCATGACGCCGGGCGTCCTGCTGCAGCTCTTGATGCTGTCGGCCCTGGCCGCCTCCTCGGCCCGCGAGCTGGGCGAGGTGTGGGGCGAGATCCAGAAGGCGTCCGGGGCGCTCGAGCGCATCTCCGAGCTGATGGCGTGGCGACCGACCATCGCCGCCCCCGCCCTGCGCAAGCCCATGCCCAAACCCGCGCGGGGCGAGATCGAGTTCAAGGACGTGGTGTTCGCCTATCCGGGCCGCGAGGACGAGCTGGCGCTGAACGGCTTTTCGCTCAAGGTGCGCAAGGGCGAGCGGGTGGCGCTGGTGGGCCCCTCGGGCGCCGGCAAGAGCACCGTCTTCCGCCTGCTGCTGCGCTTCTACGACCCGCTGCACGGCCATGTGGCCATCGACGGCGTCGACCTGCGCGACGCCGATCCGCGCGAGGTGCGCGAGCGGTTGGCCCTGGTGGCCCAGGACGCGGCGCTGTTCTCGGGCACCGCCAGCGACAACATCCGCTTCGGCAACGCCGAGGCCGGCCCCGAGGCGCTGAAGGCCGCCGCCTGCGCGGCCCAGGCCGCCGACTTCCTGGCCGCGCTGCCACAGGGCTTCGAGACGTCGATCGGCGAGCGCGCCCGCACCCTCTCGGGCGGCCAGCGCCAACGGCTGGTGATCGCCCGGGCCCTGGTCCGCGACGCCCCGATCCTGCTGCTCGACGAGGCCACCAGCGCGCTGGACGCCGAGAACGAGCGGCTGGTCCAGCAGGCCATGCACAAGGCCATGGACGGGCGCACCTCGATCGTCATCGCCCACCGCCTGGCCACCGTGCTGGAGGCCGACCGCATCGTGGTGATGGACCGCGGCCGGGTGATCGAGCAGGGCAGCCACGCCGAGCTCTCGGCCCGCGACGGCCTCTACGCCCGCCTGGCCCGCCTGCAGTTCGCCGCCAACGCCGCCTGAGGCGCTGCGGCCTAGGCGCGGAGCCCTCGCGGGCGGCGGTCGGTGGACGTTCCGAAGGTCTGAGAAGGATGGTTAGCCGGCACGGGCGCGGCTAGCGTGCGCGGTTGGCAAAGGACCTTCGTATGCGTGTAGATCGCGCGTCGCGTGAGATGGCCGCACCTGCCGAGCGCATCTATCAAGCCCTCACGAGCCGGGACGCTGTGCAGACTTGGCTACCCCCTGCGGGAGCTCGGGGCGTGGTGCATGAATTCGAACCTCGGGTGGGCGGCGCCTTTCGGTTGACCTTGGTGTTCGACACTCCCGGCGAGACGGGTGCTCGAAAATCCTCGTCAAATACGGACGTTGTGAATGGCGAGTTCCTGGACCTCGTTTCGAATCGACAGGTCCGGCAACGCTTCACGTTCAACTCTGAAGATCCCGCCTTGGCCGGGGCAATGGTCATGACTTGGACGCTCACGCCGGCGATGGGCGGGACGCATGTGACTGTTTCGGCTGAAAGTGTCCCTGTGGGCATAAGCCCGCACGACCACGAGGTCGGAATGGCGTCCTCGCTGGCGAACCTCGCGAGATACGTCGAGTAGGAAGGTCAGCTCGGGGTCGAGGCTGGGTGAAAACGGATGTTGGCCATGCCTCCGGCAGCAGACCTTGCCGGACCTCCGGCCCCATCCCTACGTCGGCGTCCGGCTTCCGCAAATAGATGAACACTGCGTAATGCTGGCGCCGACAAGATTCCTTACGGCGAATTCACACGAAAACCGACTCTGAGCATGCCTATCCTTGGCTGAGCTCCGGGGGAAGCCGTTGGATCAGGCCCAGTCGGGGCGATCGCCAGTCCGGGATCTCGTCCTTTACATCTGCGGCCCAGGGCTGGTGATGATCGCCATCGCCGCCTTGTTCGCCGCGAGGCCGTGGCCGGTTCCGGTCGCCCAGCAGGTCCAGGAGTTCGCGCCGGCTCCGATGGCGACGAGCCTGCTGGTCGGCGCCCTCGGCGTGTGGCTCTCCTCTCGCGCGGGGCTGCCGAGCGCGCCCTCGCTGACCGACGCCCGGCGCTGGGCCTGGCTTGTCCTGGCGTCGGCCGGATTGGCGCTGGCGATCCTCGCGGCCTCGGCGGTCATGGACGCCTCGCTGGGACTGCAGCGCTTCGCGGCTCAGCGCATCGGCCAGCCCTCGATCAACGTGCCCTTCCCGGCCTCCATCGCGCACTACCTCTACGGATCCATCGCTCAGGAATCCCTGTTCCGGATCGGGCCGGTCCCCATCCTGTCCTGGACGATCGGCAAGCTGGTGTTCCGCGACGGGGCCAAGGCGCAGGTCTTCTGGGTCGTCGCCATCGCCCTGAGCCTGGTCGAACCGGTGGTGCAGGCGACGATGTTCGTTCAGGCCCGTCCGGACATGGCCCTCATCTATGGCGGCGTCGCGGCCGCCGGGAACATCGCCTGGGTGGCGCTATATCGCAGGTTCGGCTGGCCCGCCGTGCTGATCGTGCGGATCGTGATGGAGCTCGGCCTGCACGTCGTCGGGCCCGCCCTCAGCGTCTAGAACGCCCCTGCGTCAGGGCCTGGAGCCCCGCGGCCAGCCGCGCGTAGCGGCGCTTCTGGCCCAGCACCACCGCAGCCATCACCAGGTTGATCGCCACCGCCTGGAACGCCAGGAACCACAGGGGCGAGCCGGCCAGGATGGTCAGGAACACTCCGATGGTCTCCCAGTTGGTGCTGAGCCAGGAGGCCCGCCTGACCAGGGGGCGGATCTCGGCCTGGCAGAGCGCGCGGGCCTCGGCCGCCCGGGTCCCGCCGCCGGCCAGGATCTGGGCCATCAGCGCCTCGACGCGGCTGTCGTCGGCGCGCACCCAGGCCGAGGCGGCGAGGTAGACAGCCGCCAGCCGCACCCCGATCTTGCCGGCGCCGCCGGGCCTGGTCTCGGCCTCGGCCTTGGCGAGGTCCTGCCGGATCCAGTTCACGCCGTAGACCCAGCGCCGGTAGGTGCGCCGCGCCGTCTCGTAACAGATCGCCTGGAACGCCCGCGAGACGCCCGAGACCAGGGTCAGGCCCCAGCCCCAGGGCCCCACCTGCCGCGCCAGCAGCGCCCCCAGGGTCAGATAGAGGATCAGGTGGCTGAGGTGGTCGCAGACCCCGTCGACGATCTCCCCGACCGGCGAGCTGCGGCCGGTGCGGCGGGCGAGGTCACCGTCGGCCCCGTCGAACACGTGCCACAGGCCGTGGAACGCCAGCCCCGCGAAGGCGCCCCCGGGCCAGGGCAAGAGCGCATAGCAGGCGCAGGCCAGGCCCATCATCACCACGCTGAGCGCCGAGACGGCGTTGGGCGAGATGCCGGTGGGAATCAGGATGCTGACCAGCGCCCGCGCCGTGGGGTGCACCAGGTAGCGGTTCAGCGGCTCTTCGATCTCGAGCGGCCGCGCCTGGGAGGCGGCCCCCGAGCCGGGCGCGGCCTTGGCCGTCTTCGCGATCGCCGCCTGATCGTCCATTCCCCCACCACCACATGCGCAACGCGGCTGGCGCGCTCTAGCCTGTCCTGATCCGCGCCGGAAGCCCAGGCCCGTCCCGTGCTATTGTGGCCTCCGGGGCCCGAGGCTAGCTTGCGGCCAGCAAAAAGGCCGCCGGAGTTCCAACCCAGTGAAGTGCGTCATCGTCGCGGCAGGCCAGGGACTTCGCCTGAGGGACATCGCGCCCCTCAAGCCGCTTGCGCCCCTGCTGGGCGCGCCGCTGATCTCGCACGTGATCGACTGCGCCCTGGAGGGCGGCGCCACCGAGTTCGTGGTGGTCACCGGCTACGAAGGCGACAAGCTGGAGAAGCACATCTACGCCATGGCCGCCGCGCGGGGGCTGCGGCTGAACTGCGTGCGCAACCCCAACTGGAAGGGCTCCAACGGCCTTTCGGTGGCGGCGGCCGGGCCGGTGATCCACGGCGAGAAGTTCCTGCTGCTGATGTCGGACCACCTGTTCGATCCCGAGATCGTGCGCGAGCTGGTGCGCAGCCACGGCGCCGGGCCGGGCGTGGCGCTGGCGGTCGACCGCCGGCTGGACAACCCGCTGGTGGACCTGGAGGACGTCACCCGCGTCGACGTCGCCGAAGGCGGCGCCATCCGCCGGATCGGCAAGCTGATCGAGCGCTACAACGCCTTCGACACCGGCATCTTCCTGGCCTCGCCGCTGCTGATCCAGGCGATCGAGCAGAGATACGCGGCCGGCGGCGTGGGCAGCATCTCCGAGGGCATGCAGGCGCTGGCCGACCAGGGCCTGGCCTTCGCCCACGACATCGGCGACCGGTTCTGGATCGACATCGACGACGCCGAGGCCTTCGGCCGCGCCCAGCGCGAGGCCGGCCGCGTGGTGACCGCCCAGTAGTCGTTCTCGCAAGGAAATCCGCGCCAGGATGATCGGTTGTTGAGCCGGATGCGATCTTGAGCCAAAGATTTCCGTGACATAGAAGCAACCGTGGCCATGGCCGCGTTTTCAGTCGCATTTCAGGGGATCATATGGCCCGCAGGAAAGTACGTGTCGGGATCGTCGGGGTTGGCAACTGCGCATCGTCGCTGGTGCAAGGCCTGTCCTACTACGCCGAAGCCACCCAGAACGAGCCGCCGCCCGGGCTGATGAACGTCGACCTCGGCGGGTACCACGTCTCCGACATCGAGATCGCCTCGGCCTTCGACATCCACGCCGGCAAGGTCGGCCGCGACGTCTCCGAAGCCATCCTGATGGAGCCCAACAACACCTACGTCTTCGCCAAGCCCGACAAGGCCGGCGTGCAGGTGCAGCGCGGCCCGACGCTGGACGGCCTGGGCAAGTACCTGAAGGACCGGGTCGAGGAATCCGAGGCGCCGGCGGTCGACGTGGCCGAGTGGCTGCGCCGCACCAAGACCGACGTGCTGGTCTCCTACCTGCCGGTGGGTTCGCAGGCCGCGACCGAGTTCTACGCCGCCCAGGCGCTGGAGGCCGGCTGCGCCTTCGTCAACTGCATCCCGGTGTTCATCGCCTCCAACAAGGACTGGGCCCAGCGCTTCCGCGACCGCGGCGTTCCGATCGTCGGCGACGACATCAAGAGCCAAGTGGGCGCCACCATCGTCCACCGCGTGCTGGCCAACCTGTTCCGCGAACGCGGCGTCAGGCTCGACCGCACCTACCAGCTGAACTTCGGCGGCAACACCGACTTCCTGAACATGCTCGAGCGCGAGCGGCTGGAATCCAAGAAGATCTCCAAGACCCGCGCCGTCTCCAGCCAGCTCGACATCCCGCTGGACCCGGACGACATCCACATCGGCCCGTCGGACTACGTTCCGTGGCTGACCGACCGAAAGTGGGCCCACATCCGGCTGGAAGGCTCGACCTTCGGCGGGGTGCCGCTGAACGTGGAGCTGAAGCTCGAGGTGTGGGACAGCCCCAATTCGGCCGGCGTGGTGATCGACGCCGTCCGCTGCGCCAAGCTGGGCCTGGACCGCGGCCTGGGCGGCCCGCTCTACGGCCCCTCCAGCTACTTCATGAAGTCGCCGCCCGAGCAGTACACCGACTACGAAGCCCACGACCGCACCACCGACTTCATCTCGGGGGCCGACGACAACAGCCCCGGCAAGAAGAGCCGCAAGGGACACGACTGACCTTTTCCGCTCACCCCCGGCCCCCGGGTCCGGCCTGGCCGGCCCGAGGACAGGCTAAGGCCGGGCGCCGGGACAGGTCGAAACAGGAGAGTCTGGAGGATTCGCCATCATCGATGACGGTGATTCTTCAGGAAGCACGCGCGCTGACCTGTCCTGGATCCCGGCCTTCGCCGGGATGAGCGGTGGATCGGCGGGACCGTCCAGGCCAAACTCGGTCCGATGAACGCCCTGATCTCCCGCATCGTGGCCGGCAGCTGTCTGCGGCCGTGGACCATCCTGGCGGGGGTGGCGGCGCTCTGCGTCTGGGCGGCGGTCTACACGGCGGCCAACTTCGCCATGACCACCGACACGGCCCAGCTGATCTCGGCCAAGACCCAGTGGCGCCAGCGCGAGGCGGCGGTCGACAAGGCCTTCCCCCAGGGCGACGGCCAGATCGTGGTGGTGATCGACGGGGCCACGCCAGAGATCGCCGAGACCTCCGCCGCGGCGCTGGCCGACAAGCTGGCCGGGCGCAAGGACGTCGCCAGCGCCGTGCGCCGCCCCGACGGCGGGCCGTTCTTCGCCCAGAACGGGCTGCTGTTCCTGTCGCCACAGGAGGTTTCCGACACCACCAGCCAGCTGATCACCGCCCAGCCGGTGCTGGGCCCCTTGGCGTCCGATCCCAGCCTGCGCGGCATCGCCGACGGCATCTCGACCCTGATGCTGGGGGTCAAGAACGGCCGGACCAACCTCAACGCCCTGGATCCGCTGCTCAAGGGCCTGGCCGACGCCATCGAGAAGACCGAGGCCGGCCAGTCGGTCTTCTTCTCCTGGGAAGCCTTGATGTCGGCCCAGGGCAAGACCTCCATCGCGCCCAAGCGGCGGATCCTGCTGGTGCAGGCCAAGCTCGACTTCGGCGCCCTGGAGCCCGGCGCCAAGGCCGAGCACGCCATCCACGAGATCGCCCGCGGCCTTCATCTGGACGCCGCCCACGGGGTGCGCGTGCGGCTGACCGGCGAGACGCCGCTCTCGGACGAGGAGTTCGCCTCCCTGGCCGACCGGGCCTGGCTGGTCTCGGGCGCCATGCTGGCGGCGGTGCTGGTGATGCTGTGGCTGGCGACCCGTTCGATGCGGATGCTGGCCTGCATCCTGATCACCACCCTGGCGGGCCTGGTCATGACCATGGGCCTGGGCCTGGCGGCGGTGGGCCGCTTCAACCTGATCTCGGTGGCCTTCATCCCGCTGTTCGTGGGGCTGGGCATCGACTTCGGCATCCAGCTGATGGTCCGCTTCCGCGCCGAGCGGCTGGAGCGGGTGGGCGTGCGCGTCGCCATGGAGCGGGCCGCCCGCCATATCGGCGGCTCGATCGCCGTGGCGGCGGGAGCGATCGCGCTGGGCTTCTTCGCCTTCCTGCCCACCAGCTATGTGGGCGTATCGGAGCTCGGGGTGATCGCGGGCCTGGGCATGGCCATCGCCCTGGCGCTGACCATGACCATGCTGCCGGCCATGGTCATGCTGCTGCATCCGCCCGAGCAGGACCTGAAGGTGGGCTACGCCTGGTTCGCGCCGGTGGACCGCTTTCTGGTCAGCCGCCGCAAGGTGGTGCTGGGGGCCTTCGGCATCTCGGTGCTGGTCTCGATCGCCCTGTTGCCGCTGGTGCGCTTCGACTTCAACCCGCTGCATCTGAAGAACCCGAAGAGCGAGGCGATGTCGACGCTCACCGACCTGATGCACGACCCCGAGAACACGCCCAACGCCATCGACGTGCTGCGGCCGTCCCTGGCCCAGGCCGATCAGGTCGCCACGAAGCTGTCCAAACTGCCCGAGGTGGACCAGGCGATCACGCTGTCCAGCTTCGTGCCGGACGACCAGCCGGCCAAGCTGGCCCTGATCCAGGACGCCAGCCTGCTCCTGGACGCGGCGGTGAACCCCATCGAGTCCAAGCCCCCACCCACCGACGCCGAAACGGTGCAGAGCCTCACCGCCGCCGCCGCGGCCCTGCGCGGGGTTCCGGGCGCGCCCCAGCCGGGCGCGGGCGACGCCGCCCGCCTCGCCGCGGCCCTGGACCGGCTGGCCTCGGGCCCCGCAGCGCTGCGGCAGAAGACCGGCGCCACCCTGACCGCGCCGCTCGGCGCCCTGCTGGACCAGATCCGCAACATGCTGGCGGCCCAGCCGGTGACCCAGCAGAGCCTGCCGCCCGAGCTGGTGCGCAGCTGGCTGGCCCCGGACGGCCAGGCCCGGGTGCAGGTGTTCCCCAAAGGAAATTCCAACGACAACCGCGTGCTGGTGCGCTTCGCCAAGGCGGTGCAGACCATCGCGCCGGACGCCTCGGGCGGCCCGATCTCGATCCAGGCCGCGGCCAAGACCATCGAGGGCGCCTTCATCGAGGCCGGCGTCCTGTCGCTGATCGCGGTGGCGCTGTTGCTCTACCTGCGCCTGAGGAGCCTGAAGGAGGTGGCCTTCACCCTGGCTCCGGTGGTGCTGTCGGGCTTCCTCACCCTGGCCACCTGCGTGGTGATCGGCCAGCCGATCAACTTCGCCAACATCATCGCCTTCCCCCTGCTGTTCGGGGTGGGCGTGGCCTTCCACATCTATTTCGTGCTGGCCTGGCGCTCGGGCGAGACCAACCTGCTGCAGTCGAGCCTGGCCCGGGCGGTGCTGTTCAGCGCCCTGACCACCGGCGTCGCCTTCGGCAGCCTCTGGCTCTCCAGCCATCCGGGCACCGCCAGCATGGGCAAGATCCTGATGATCTCGATCGTCTGGACCCTGGTCTGCGCGCTGTTGTTCGAGCCGGCCCTGCTGGGGCCGCCGCCGAAGCAGGCCCGGGGCTGACCCCATGGCCGAGGCGCATCCGGCCGCCGCCGACGACGTTCGCATCCCCAGTGTGGCGCGAACCGGCGTGCGGGTGCTGTTCGTGGCGCGCTCGATCGCGCACTTCTCCTACTACGACACCGTGCTGGCCGGCCTTCTGGCGCGCGGGGCCCAGGTGGAGATCACCTTCGACACCGGCTGGAGCAAGAAGTGGCGGCGCACCGACATGCGCGCGGTCGACGAGTTCAAGCAGGATCATCCCGAGCTGGTCACCAGCTGGTCGGTGCGGCGCTCCGACGAGCACCGCGACCGCATCTTCGCCCTGCGCGAGCTGCGCGCCTATCGCAGCTACCTGACCCGGCCCGAGACCACCCCATATTACATCGAGCGTTGGCGCGGCTATCTGCAGGAGCCCTGGAAGACCCGCTCGGAGAACCCGCTGTTCCGCGCCCTCCTGGCCTCGCCGCTGGGCGATCTGGCGCTGAAGATGGCCGAGGCCTCGACCCCGCCCGATCCCGGCGTGGTGGACTTCATCCGCTCGCGCGCGCCGGACGTCATGGTGGTCAGTCCGCTGAACCTCCGGTTCTCGGAGGAGACTGACTATGTGAAGGCGGCCCGCGCGCTCGGCGTGCCCACCGCCATGCCGGTGGTGAGCTGGGACAACCTGTCGACCAAATCGCTGATCCAGATCCCGCCCGACCGCCTGTTCGCCTGGAACGACCACCATCTGAAGGACGCCATGGTGATCCACGGCATCCCCCGCGACAAGATCGAGGTCGCCGGCTCGCCCTTCTTCGACAAGTGGTTCGACGCCGAGCGGGAGGTCCCCAGCCGCGAGGCCTTCTGCCGCCAGGTGGGGCTGGACCCGTCGCGGCGCATCCTGCTCTACCTCGGCTCGTCGCGGAACATCGCGGCCAACGAGGTGTGGTTCGTCGAGAAGCTGCGGCGGTTCCTGGGCGCCAGCCGCAACGAGCAGCTGCGCGGCTGCCAGCTCCTGATCCGGCCCCACCCGGCCAACGCCCAGATCTACCAGGAGGTGTCGGGCGAAGGGGTCAGCATCTTCCCCAGGGAGGGCGAGCTGCCCGAGACCCGCGAGGGCTTTTCCCAGATGCGGGCGAGCTTCCGCCACGCCGCTGCGGCGCTCGGCATCAACACCACCGGCATGGTGGACTCGGTGCTGGCCGACCTGCCGACCTGCTCGGTGCGCATCCCGCGCTACGCCCAGACCCAGGCCGAGGCCAAGCACTTCCGCTATCTGGAAGCCGAGGACGCGCTCTATCTGTCCGACGACCTGACCGGCTTCTGCGAGACCCTGCTCGGCCTGTTCGGCGGCGAGGACCCCAAGGCCCGGAACCGCAAGGCCTTCGCCCGCAAGTTCGCTCGCCCCCGCGGCCTGGACCGGCCGGCCGGCGACGTGGTCGCCGAAAGCGTGCTGGGCATGGCGCGCAGGCGTTAGAGACGGGGGATGAAAGCCGATGGCGACATCGTTCTACGACCTCAGCGTTCCGACCTTCCTGCAGACGGTGAGGGCCGTCGGGGGCTTCCTCGAGCGCGCGGCCAGCCGCTGCACCGAGATCGGCGCCGACCCGGACGACTTCGTGGAAGCCCGGCTCTTCGAGGACATGGCGCCGTTCCATTTCCAGATCGAAGCGGCCTGGCACCACGCCGTCTGGGGGCTGGAAGCGGCGAAGACCGGCGTGTTCGCCCCGCCCGCCCTGGTCGGCCCGGTCCCCTTCGCCGAGCTTCAGGCCATGATCGGCAAGGCGGAATCGGCGCTGGAGGCGTTGGACCCCGACGAGGTCAACGGCTGGGCGGGCAGGAACCTGGACCTTCAGATCGGCCCGCGGAGGCTCGCCTTCACCTCGGAGACCCTCATCCTCTCGTTTTCGCTGCCCAACTTCCATTTCCACGCCGTCACCGCCTACGACATCCTGCGCTCGCGGGGCGTGCCTCTCGGCAAACGCGACTACGAGGGCCGGCTGCGGACCCGGGCGTCCAACGCATAGGGCCGCACCCTAGCCGGGGCTGCGGGCGACCTTCTTGTCGATCGCGCGGATCATCATCTTCGCGGACCATCTGTGGGCGATGAACAGGTCCGCAACCAGGGGTCCGGCCAGTGGGACGGTGTCGAAGGCCATGCGGCCGGCCAGGAGGGCCGCGGCGCCCAGCAGGACGTGGGCCGGGACCCGGGCGCGGACGCCCTGGATCAGGATGAAGCCGCCGGCCAGGGCGCTGTAGACCTCGCCGGCCACCGGGATCCAGCTCAGCACCCCGTCGATGCCGATGCCCCAGGGCCCGATGCGGATCAGGCCGTCCGACAGCCGGCCCACCACCTCCAGGCTGCGGCGGATGCGCTCGAGGTCGGGCTCGGCGCGGCCGGCCGCCTCGCGCCATTCCGGCTGGGCCTGGATGGCGGGATAGGATCGGGTCTTCACCTGTGAAATGCCTCCGCTGCAGGCACAACGGGCGAACGCCCGCGAGGCTCCAACATGGGCCGCCCAGGGCCCAGGGCAAGGTCTGACGCCGATTTCCGCACGGGGCGGCGCGGAATACGGCGCCGCACCATTTCTTGTGCGCATTGCAGCAAATCCGTCTTGAGACGGTCGCAGGCCGGCGCCACTCTCAGGCCAGACGCTCAGTAGAGGCGTCTCTTTTGGGAGGAGTTCTCCGCAACCTCGTTCGGGAGCTCCGACATGAAAACCGTCCTTTCGCTTCTTCTTCTCGCCACCGCCGCCGCCGGCCCCGCCGCCGCCCAGGACATCCGGGTGAGCATCTCGGGCAAGAGCCCGGCCGTCATCCATGAAGACATCGAGCGCGCCGCCCAGGCGGTGTGCAACACGGCCTACCGCGACAGGGCGGTCGGATTCTTCGAGCTGAACGACTGCGTGCGCGCCGCCTCCGAGGACGGCGAGCAGCAGGCCCGGGCGCTCGCCGCGGCCAAGCCCTCCTGACGTCCGGGGCCCGGCGCGCGCCCGCCACGCGCCGGGCCCCTCCGTTCGATGGCTCCGCCAGATCCATGCGCACCTACAAGGTCGAGCTTCGACACGCGCCGTCCAAGAACAAGCTGAACGCCAGCCGCGGCAACCGCATGCCGCCATTGACGGCTCGCCTGGAGTCGGACGAGACCGCCATCGTCTGGGCGCGCGAGCAGCTGATCGGCCTTTGCCGGCGCAAGCACGGCCATCACTACCAGTACGTCGAGGCCAGCATCTTCGAGCTCTATCCGCTCGGTACGCCCGGCCAGGACGACAACCGCCGTCTCGGACGCTGGGTGATCAACCCGGACGGCCTGAACTGGCGGCCCAAGGCCGCCTGAGGCCGACGGGCGCGATCACGAGACCCTGCCGCATTGCAACAAAATTTGTGTGCTATGCAGCAAAAATCGCTTGAGGCCGCTTCGGCCAAGGTGCAGTTTCGAGCCGTTATGCGCACCTACAAGATCGAACTCCGCCACGCCCCGTCCAAGAACAAGCTGAACGCGGTCCCCGGCAACCGCCTGGCCCCGGTCACCTGCCGGCTGGCCGGCGACGACAGCGCCATCGACTGGGCGCGCCAGGAGCTGATCGGCTTCTACCGCCGCCACCAGGGCAGCGATCAGCAGTACCTGGAGGCCAGCGTCTTCGAACTGTTCCCGATCGGCTCGCCGCACGAGGACGAGAACCGGCGTCTCGGCCGCTGGGTGATCAATCCCGACGGCCTGAGCTGGCGGCCCAAGGCGGCCTGACGCCTTCCGCTAGTGGTGGCCGAAGGTCTGCGAGATCTTGTAGATCGCCGGCAGCATCAGGACCCCCAGCAGGCACGGGAAGATGAACAGGATGAGCGGCACGGTCAGCTTGGCCGGCAGCGCCATCGCCTTTGCCTCGGCCCGCATCATCCGCTTGTTGCGCATCTCGTCGGAGAACACCTTCAGGGTGTCGCCGAGGCTGGTCCCCATCTCCTCCGACTGACGCAGCATGGTGGCGAACGACTTGGCTTCGTCGATGCCGAGGCGCTCGGCCAGCCGCATCCAGACCTCCTTGCGCGAGCGCCCGGCGCGCAGCTCCAGCGTGAGCAGCTTCAGGTGCTCGGCCAGGTGCGGATAGCGCCGCACCAGCTCGTCGGTGATCCGGGCGACCGCGGCGTCCAGCGACAGGCCCGCCTCCACCGAGGCGACCAGCAGGTCCAGCAGGTCGGGAAAGCCGTCGCGGTACTCGCGCTCGCGCGAGGAGATTCGCTGCTTGATCACCCGTTCCGGGCCGAGCAGGGCCACGATCGAGAAGCCCGCCGCCATCAGGATGCCCAGCATCCCCTTGCCGTGGGTCAGCGGCAGCACCAGGAGCGTGGCCGCCGCCCCCGTCGCCAGGGTCACCACCCGGGCGCCCAGGTAGTAGGTCACCGCGTCGCGGTTGAAGAAGCCGGCCTGCATCAGCTGCTGGCGCAGGGCCGAGGTCCGCGCGGGGTCCTGGATGGACATGCGGTCGCCGACCTGGCGCACCCTGTCGACCACGCCCGCCAGCACGTCGGGACGGCCGGCGCGCTCTTCGGGAGCCCCGTCCGAGCCCAGGCGGCTGCGGCGGCGCGCCCTGAGGCCGGCCTCGCGCAGCACCAGGAAGCCGCCGGCGCCGACGCTGACCGAGATCAGCACCGTGGCCAGCATGGTGAGGATGGTCTGGATCATCAGCGCCGGGCTCCGATCAGATCCGCATGTCGATCATCTTGCGCATCACCAGATTGCCGACGGCCATCCAGGAGACGAGCGCGATCAGGCCGATCTGCACCGGCTTGGCGTGGATCACTTCGCCGTAGAACTGCGGCCGGGCGATCTCGAGGAAGGCGAAGGCCGCGATCGGGGCGCTGGTCAGGATCAGCGCCGAGGCCCGCCCTTCGGAGGAGGCGGCGTGGATCTTGAGGCGCATCTTCTGGCGCTCGCGGATGGTGTGGGCGTTCATCTTGAGCAGGCCCACGAGGTTGCCGCCCGAGCGCTCCTGCAGCCGGATGGTGGCGGCGAACAGGTCGAAGTCGTCGTGCTTGCAGCGGGCCGCGACGTTGCCGATCGACTGCTCGAGCGTGGCGCCGTAGGCGATCTCGTCGGCGGCCATGCCGAACTCCGAGCCGATCGGATCGGGCATCTCGCGGCCGACCAGGGCGACGGCGGTCGGCACCGGGTGGCCGGCCTCCAGGCTGCGCACCACGATCTCGAGCGCGTTGGGCAGCTGCTGGCCCAGGAGCTTGGCCCGGCGCTTGGCCAGGAACAGCAGATAGCCATAGGGCACGCCCACCGCGGCCAGGAGGCCCGCGGGCAAGGCGAACAGCGGCTGGTGGGTGACGGCGAACACGGCCACCGCAACCATCAGGCCCACGCCGCCGATGTAGATGATCCACTTGCGCGGCTCGTAGACGATGCCCGAGCGCAGGATCAGGTCGTTGAGGAAGCCGGTGCGTCCCTGGCCGTCCTCCATCAGGCCCCGCTGCTTCCTGAGCTCCAGCACCAGCTCGCCCAAGGATCCGGTGCGCTCGGCGGTGGCCAGGCGCCGGTTCACCGCCCGGCGGGAGATACCCGAACGGACCAGCCCCGAGGCGGACTGCGCGGCCAGGAACACGGCGGCGAAGATCAGCACCAGGACGGCGGTCTTGGGACCCAGGAGTTCGGCCGGATGCATGGCGGCTACACCAGCGACTTGTGCGGATCGAAGTAGGCGGTGTCGAAGTGCAGGCCGCGGCGGATCATCTCGTCCAGGCACTTGGGCCGGATGCCGGTGGCGCGGAACTCGCCCACCACCGCGCCGTCCGCCTCGGTGCGCAGGCGGTGGAAGGCGAAGATCTCCTGCATCTGCACCACATTGCCTTCCATGCCGGTGATCTCGGTCACGCTGATCAGGCGGCGCTTGCCGTCCGACAGGCGCATGACCTGCACGATCATGCCGACGGCCGAGGCGATCTGGCCGCGCACGGCCTCCGCCGGCAGCCGCATGGACGACCTGGCGACCCTCTGCTCCAGGCGGGTGACGGCCTCGCGCGGATTGTTGGCGTGGATGGTGGCCATCGAGCCTTCGTGGCCCGTGTTCATGGCCTGCAGCATGTCGAAGGCTTCCTCGCCCCGGACTTCCCCCAGGATCACCCGGTCCGGACGCATCCGCAGGGCGTTCTTGACCAGCTCGCGCTGGCGGATCTCGCCCTTGCCCTCGATGTTCGGCGGCCGGGTCTCCAGGCGCACCACGTGCGGCTGCTGCAGCTGCAGTTCGGCGGCGTCCTCGATGGTGATCAGGCGCTCCTTGTGGCCGATGGCGGCCGAGAGCGCGTTGAGCAGCGTGGTCTTGCCCGAGCCGGTGCCGCCGGAGATCACGGTGGACACCCGGCTGCGGATCGCCCCGGCCAGGAACTCGGCCACGCAGGCGGGCATGGCGCCCACGCCGACCAGGCGCTCCAGGCTGTAGGGCTTCTTGGAGAACTTCCGGATCGACACCGCCGCCCCGTCCAGCGCGATGGGGTT
This sequence comes from Caulobacteraceae bacterium, assembly GCA_025450315.1. Lineage (GTDB taxonomy): Bacteria > Pseudomonadota > Alphaproteobacteria > Caulobacterales > Caulobacteraceae > JANWHQ01. The sequence continues at coordinate 7,841 of JANWHQ010000130.1, read as the reverse complement.
GATCGCGGCGTTCACGCGGCTGCCGTCGGCCAGGCGCGCGTCCACCATCGGGGAGGATTCGTCGATGCGCCGGCCCACCGCCGCCACGATCCGGTTGACGATGCGCAGCAGGTGGTCGTTGTCGCGGAACCGGACCGGGGTCAGCTCCAGCTCGCCGAAACGCTCGACGAACACCTTGTAGGGCCCGTTGATCAGGATGTCGGCGATGGTGTCGTCCTGCAGCAGGGGCTCGATGGGCCCCAGGCCCGTCATCTCGTCGAACACCGAGGCGCCCAGCTGGTCCAGCTCCCCGGCGTTCAGCGCCAGGCGCTCGTCGCGGGCGAAGTCGGCGACCAGGCTGCGCACCTGCCGGCGCTGCTCGCTCTCGTCCAGCTTGTCGAGCTTGGAGAGGTCGAGCTCGTCGATCAGCCGCGAGTGCAGCTTCAGGCGGATGTCCAGCAGCTCGTCGCGCGGATGCGGCGGCGCGGGCGGCGGCTCGACGCCCATGCCGGTCAGCGCGGAGGCCCTGGCCTCGGGCGGCGGCGCCTCGACGACCTCCACGGCCTCGATCTCGGGCTCGGGCTCGGCCTGCTTGCGGAAGCTGAAACGCGCCATCAGGCGATCCTCGGGAGCTGTTCGGTCGAACGGTTCGCCTCGAAGGTCAGCCGGTCGATGATGGCGCCGACGTCCTTGACGATCTTGGATTTGGGGCGGTGCTGGCTGATCGGGCCGCCGAGGTTCACCGAACAGGCGGCCGCCTCCCAATCGGAGGTGATGGCGCCGTCGACCTTGCGGCCCAGGGCCTTCTCGGCCTCGGCCCGGGAGGGGGCGGGCCCGAACGGCCGGTTGGACATGCGGTTCAGGATCAGCCGGGGTTTCCTGCCGCCGGGCGCATCGGCCTCGATCTCGTTGGCGAAGGCCTGGGCCGAGAGCAGCGCCGGCACCGTCAGCTCCGAGACGATCAGGGTCTCGTCGGCCCCGGACAGCACGTCCAGCGACCACGGGTGGCGGAAGCGCGGCAGGTCGACGATCACCGCCTGGTAGTTCTGGCAGGCCATCTCCAGCACCCGCAGCACGGCGGCGGAGGAGACCCGGTCGAAGGCCATGGGATCGCGCGGCGAGGCGAACAGGTCGAAGCCCGCGTCCACCCGGTAGGCGAAGGCGGCCAGGATCGCCGCGTCGATGCGCTCGGGCGAGCCCGAGGCTTCGCCCAGCCGCATGTTGGTCCCGCCGCCGAGGTAGGCGTGGGCGGCGCCATAGGCCAGGTTCAGGTCCACCAGCGCCACAGCGCCGGGCTTGGCGGCCTTCTTGGCCAGCAGGGCGGCCAGCTCGATGGCCAGGGTGGTGGCGCCGCAGCCGCCGACCGAACCCATCACGGCCCAGCAGCGGCAGGAGGGGCGGTCCGAGCCCTCTTCGGCGGGGCGCGCCAGCACGGCCACGGCCGCCTTGGTCAGCTCGGCGGGGACCAGCGGCGCCTCCAGGACGTCTGAGCGGTCGAGCTTCAAGAGGGCGCGGACCAGGGCCGCCGGCAGGTGCGCCCCGATCAGGAGCACGCCCGGACCGTTCGGCCGATTGGCCAGGGCCTCGATCACCTCGCGGGTCAGGTCCGGACCGGCCGCGTCGGCGTCCACCAGCATCAGGTCCAGGCCCGGGTGCAGGGCCTCCAGCGCCTTGGCGCGGTCGGTCTCCACCGTCTCGATCCGGGCGCCCTCCAGCGCCTGCTCGGCCAGTGCCTTCAACGCGGGACCCAGAACCAGAACCCGCTTTCGCGCGAGCTCGGTGGCGGTCATGGAGCGCCCTTGGCGTCGATGGGCTTGGCGAAGGGCTTGTCGAGCGATTTGCCCATCAGGACTTCCTCGGCGAGGCTCGGCTCGGCCTTGGAGTCGAAGGGCGTGGGAATGTCCTCCAGCTTCTCGGCCGGGGCGATCATGTGCGGCGTGACGATGATCAGCAGTTCGCTCTGATCACGTTTCCAATTGGTTGAGCGGAACAGCGCGCCCAGCACCGGAACGTCGCCGGCCCACGGAATCTGGTTCACAGCGTTGGAGTAGTCCTGCTGGAACAGGCCGGCGATGGCGAAGCTCTGGCCGTCCTGCAGCTCCACCGTCGTGGACGCCCGGCGGGTGGTGAGGCTCGGCATGGTGAAGCCGCCGATGTTCAGCTCGTTGTGCACGTCCAGGGCGGAGACCTCCGGCGCGACCTTGAGCTGGATCTCGCCGTTGTCCTCGACGGTCGGCGTGACGTTCAGCTTCACCCCGAAGGGCTTGAACTCGATCGAGATCTCCTGGGGCCCGTTGGGCACCGGATAGGGGAACTCGCCGCCAGCCAGGAAGCTGGCCTCCTCGCCCGACTTGGCGATCAGGTTGGGCTTGGCCAGGGTCTTGACCAGCCCCTTGGTCTCCAGCGCGTTCAGGGTCGCCGAGACCGACACCCCCTTGATCGTGCCCGACAGGCTCAGGGTCCCCTGCGGGGTCTGGCCGTCGAGCAGCCCGCCATTGCCGCTCAGCAGGTTGAAGTGCGAGGTGTTGTGGGCGTTGAAGTCGATGCCGATGTCCTTCAGCGCGGTGCGATCCACCTCGATGATGCGGACCTCGACCATCACCTGGCCGAGCGCGCGGACCTTCACCTCCGAAGACACCGCCTTGGGCGCATAGCGCTCGGCGATGGCCTGGGCGCGCATGGCGTCGTTCAGGGACTTGGCCTCGCCGCGCAGCAGCACGCCGCCGGCGAAGTTGACCGCCGTGATGTGGTCGCCGGGCAGGGCCAAGGCGAGGTCGGACGATAGCGACTCGGTGTCGTAGCCGACCCGCACGTCGATCACCTGGATCAGCCGGTGCTGCTTGTCATAGACCAGCAGGTTGGTGGTCCCCAGCGCCTTGCCGCGGACGTAGAAGCTCTGGTCGGTGGTGGCCACCAGCTGCAGCACCTCCGGAGAGGCCACCACGATCTCGCCCACCGGGTATTCCAGGCGGAAGGCCACCGACTTGTCCTTGGCCACCGTCAGGGTCTGGGCGACGGCGGGCTGGGCCGTGGCGATCTGGGCGGAGGCGGCCGCCGGGGCCAGCGCCGCCAGCGCCAGGGCCGAGGCGAAGGCGAGGCGCGCGGCGCCCCGCAGGGAGGAAGTCTTGCGAACCATGTTCAGGACCTTGCTCAGGCGCCGGCGTTGAAGTGCTCGGAGGGCACGTCGACCTTGGAGGCCGTCTCGCCGTTGATCACCAGCACCCCGACGCCCGCGGGGGCGGTCGGACGGGCTGGCCGGTTATGCCGGACGGGAATGGCGCGCGGGCCGGGGAGCCCGGTCGGGCCGAGGTCGGCCTGGCCGACGGCGCGGACCGGCTGCAGCTCGACCGAGCCGGTGCGGCGCAGCGCCAGCGACAGGCTCCCGGCCTGGGCGGACAGGGCCAGGCGCTCGGCGTCCTGGGCGGTCACTTCCAGCGTCGCGGTGTGGGCGACGGCGGGCTTGGTGGAGTTGGGATCGGCGTTCAGGTCCATGCCCAGCACCCGCACGTTCTGGATCACCAGGTCGGAGACGAAGTGGCCCTTCGCACCGGTCTGGTAGTTGACGCCGACATCGCGGGTCAGGACCACGTCCACGTGGTCGCCCGGCAGGATGTGGCCGCCGCCGCCGGCGACGTCGGTGACGCCGATGGTGTAGGCGCGCATGCCGTCGCTGATCTGCGCCGCCAGGGTCGGACGGGCGCCGGCCCCGCTCAGCTTCTCGGGCAGCACCGGCTCGCGCGGCGACATGGCGGTCAGGGCCACCGGGGCCCCGCCGGCGTCGACCTTCAGCACCTGGGCGACGTTGCTGTAGGCGCCCACGGGCGCGGCGTCGCGCGGCAGATTGGCCACCGTCAGGTCCTTGGCCTGGAGCTTGGCGCCATAGGCGATCGGACCGGCCGCCAGCACCACCGGCACGCCTTGCACGGCGACCGGCCTGAGGGCGGCGCCCTTGGGCTGCGGATTGGGCAGCCAGGCCCGGGCGACGAGCAGCGCCCCCAGCCCCAGGACCGCCGAAGCGGCCAAACTCGCGATCGTGGCTACACGCATTTAGCGCCCCCGCCTGACTATCCAGCGGCCTCTCGTTCGAGCGCTACTGTGCCTGCGTCAGATTTCGGTGCGCTTAATACTTTGGGTAAATCGATTTAAACCGTAAATCGCCTCGCAACCCTGCCGGATCGGGGCCCTGATCCGGGGAGTCAGGAGACCTGGGCCCGCTGCGCCCGGGGCGCGTGGTCCCCGCCGGCGCCCCCGCCGCGGCTCCGTCCGGGCGAGGCCGGCTTGCGCTTGCGGCCGGAAGCCCCGTCGCCCAGCAGCTGCGCCAGCCGGGCGGCCAGGCTCGCCTGCTCGTAGGGCTTGTCGATCAGCTCGAAGGCCTCCGCCGCCATGGCCGCCGCCTCGCCCACATAGCCGGAGCTCAGCAGCACCTTCAGGTTCGGCCGCATGGCGGTGGCCCGCCGGGCCAGCTCCACGCCGTTGCACCCGCCCGGCATCACCACGTCCGAGAACAGCAGGTCCACCGGCTCGCCCGCCTCCAGGCGTTCCATCGCCGCCTGGGCGTTGGCGGCGGTGACCACCTCGTAGCCCAGTTCGCGCAGCACCTGGACGGTGACCGCCAGCACCTGGGGATCGTCCTCGACCACCAGCACCCGCCCGCTGCCGGACGCCGGCGCGCCCTGCTGCGCCGCCTCCGGCGCGAGCTCCAGCTCCCGATCGGACATCTTCAGCATCAGGCGGAAGCTCGAGCCCTTGGCGGGCTCGCTGTCGACGGTGATGTATCCGCCCGACTGCTGGACGAAGCCATAGACCTGCGACAGGCCAAGGCCCGAGCCCTTGCCCACGTCCTTGGTGGTGAAGAACGGCTCGAAGATGCGCTCCAGCGCCGAGGACGGAATGCCGACCCCGGTGTCGGTCACCTCGACCCCGATCCACGGACCCGGCCCGTCGTGGCCGGAGGCGCGCACGCCCAGGGGCCGGTCCATCAGGCGGGTGCGGATGGTCAGCCGGCCGCCCTGCGGCATGGCGTCCCGGGCGTTGACCGCCAGATTCAGCAGCGCGGTCTCCAGCTGGGCGGCGTCGACATGGGCCTTGAGCTGGACGTCGGCGAGGTCCAGCTCGACCGTCACCGCATCGCCCACCGCCTGCTTCAGCAGCGAGGAGAAGTTGATGATCAGGGCGTTCACGTCCAGCGTCACCGGCGACAGGTGCTGGCGCCGCGAGAAGGCCAGGAGCTGGCGCGTCAGGCTGCGGCCGCGGTCGGCGGCGTAGCGCATGGCGGTCAGCTGGCGCTCGGTGCGCTCGTCGTGGCCCGGGCGGCGGGCCAGCAGGTCCAGGTTGCCGATGATGACGGTGAGCAGGTTGTTGAAGTCGTGCGCCACCCCGCCGGTGAGCTGGCCGACCGACTCCATCTTGCGGGCCTGGGCCAGCTGCTCCTCCAGCGAGTGGCGCTCGGTGACGTCGAGCAGGGCGCCGATGACCTCGCCCGGGCCGCCCAGGGCGGGCGGAGCCAGGATCCCCTGGTCGAGGAAGCGGCGGTATTCGCCGTCGGCGCAGCGCCAGCGGAACTCGCAGGAATACCCGCCGCGCTGGGCGGCGCCGGCCACGGCCTGGACCAGGGTCTCCAGGTCGTCCGGATGGATGCGGCTGGAGCCGAAGTCGGCCTCGGCCAGGAAGTCCTCGGGCGTGAAGCCGGTCAGGGCCTCCACGTTGCCGCTGAGGAACAGCGGCCGGTAGGGCGGCTCCATCGAGCGGGAATGGAAGACGATCGGCAGGCTCTTCAGGATGGCCTGCTGGCGCTCCTCGCTGCGGCGCAGGGCCTGTTCGGCCTCGAGCTTCTCCTTGTGGACCCGGGCGTTCTCGGCCAGCAGCCGCTCGCGGTGGGCCCCCTGGCGCTGCACCTCCACGGTCTTCATGTGCAGGTCGATCAGCACCTGCACCTTGGAGCGCAGGATGAACGGGTCGATCGGCTTGAACACCACGTCCACCGCGCCGGCCGAATAGGCCTGGAACAGGTGCGCCTCGTCGCGGAACACCGCGGTCAGGAAGACGATCGGGATGTGGCTGGTCTTGCGCCGCTGGCGGATGAATCCGGCGGTCTCGTAGCCATCCATGCCGGGCATGTGCAGGTCCAGCAGGATGACCGCGAAGTCCTCGTGCAGCAGCCGCTTGAGCGCCTCTTCGCCCGAGCGGGCCAGGACGATCTCGTGACCCAGCTCCTCCAGGGCGCTGGTGGCGGCGAACAGGTTGCGCTCGTCGTCGTCGACGATCAGGACCCGTCCGCGCAGCGGGCCGAGTTCCGCGCGGGGATCCGCGAAGAACCCGGACGCCGCCGGAAGATCGTTCCTGGCTCGTTCGCGCGCCATCCGTTCAGCTCGCCTGGGGCATCAGGCTCACGATGTTGTCCGACGCCAGGCGCACGGCGTCGGCCCGCCGGATCGCCACCCTCAGGACCGAGATCAGCTGGTCGATGTCGACGGGCTTGGACACATAGTCCGAGGCGCCCGCCTGGATGCATTTCTGCCGGTCGCCCTTCATCGCCTTGGCCGTGACCGCCACGATCGGAAGCTCCGCAAACTGCTCAAGCGCGCGCACCTCGCGGATGGTTTCATAGCCGTCCATGTCCGGCATCATGATGTCCACCAGCATGGCGTCGACGTCCGGCGTGACCTTCAGGAGGTCCAGCCCCGCGCGGCCGCTTTCGGCGTAGCGCATGTTGATGCCGTATTCCTCCAGCGCGCTGGCGAGCGAGAAGATGTTGCGGATGTCGTCGTCGATGACCACCACTGTGCGTCCGGCCAGCACCGGGTCGGCGTGCTTGCTCTGGGCCAGCCTGGCCCGGGCGGGGCCGGGCAGGCCGGTCATCGGCGCGTGCAGCAGCATGGCCGTCTGGTCGATCAGCTGCTCGGGCGTGCGGGCCAGGCGGATCAGGCCGCCGAACACCGCCAGCCTGAGCCGGCGATCCTCGTCCGGCTCCAACTCCGCGGGCGCGTAGATCACCACCGGCGAGAGGTCGGCGTCGGCCTTCAGCGCCTCGATCACCTCGGCCGTGGGCGCGGCGCCGATCTCCAGCACCAGGGCGTCCGGCCGCTGCTTGGCGGACCGGGAGACCAGCTTGGCGAAGTCGGGAGACCGCTCCAGCACCCCGAAGCACTGGCGCAGGGTCTCGCACGCCTCGCCCTCCTGGCCGACCAGGGTGATCTTGCGCTCCCGGCGGGCGACGAAGCTCTTCACCTCCTCCAGGGTCGAGAGCACCGCGTCGCGCTCCACCGGCTTGGAGGTGAAGCCGAAGGCGCCCATCGAAAGGCCGAGGCCCCGCTGGTCGTCCGCCGAGATCACGTGCACGGGGATGTGCCGGGTCTCGGGCGTGCGCTTCAGAAGATCGAGCAGGGCCAAGCCGTCCATGTCCGGCAGGCCGATGTCGAGCATGATCGCCTCGGGCCCGAACCGGCGCGCCAGGCCGGGCGCGGCGACCCCCTCGCCGGTGACCACGCCCTTGAAGCCGGAGTCGCGCACCAGCTGCAGCAGGATGGAGGCGAAGCGCGGGTCGTCCTCGACGATCAGCACCACCGCGTCGTCCGGCTTGACCTCGTCGCGGTCGTCGACGACCAGCTCGGCATTCTCGCTCTGCAGGGCGCCCGGCGCGAAGGTCCGCACCAGGGCCGTCTGCGGCCGGGGCTGGCCCTGGGGCTGGGCCTGCGGGCTGAAGTTCAGCGGCACATAGAGGGTGAAGATCGAGCCGGAGCCGGGCCGGCTGCGCACCATCAGCTCGCCGCCCAGCATGCGGGTGATCTCGCGGCTGATCGAGAGGCCCAGGCCCGTGCCGCCGTACTTGCGGCTGGTGGTGCCGTCGGCCTGCTGGAAGGCCT
>JANWHQ010000129.1 GCA_025450315.1 Caulobacteraceae bacterium | reverse complement strand
GATCTTCCTGGAAACCGACCTCTTCTATCAGGGCATTCGCCCCGCCGTGAACGTCGGCATCTCGGTGTCGCGCGTGGGTTCGTCGGCCCAGATCAAGGCGATGAAGACCGTTGCCGGTCCGATCAAGGGCGAGCTCGCCCAGTATCGCGAGATGGCGGCCTTCGCCAAGTTCGGCTCCGACCTCGACGCCTCGACCCAGAAGATGCTGGCCCGCGGCGAGCGCCTGACCGAGCTCTTGAAGCAGCCGCAGTACAAGCCCTTCGCGGTCGAAGAGCAGGTCGCCGTGATTTACGCCGGCACCCGCGGCTATCTGGACCCCTTTCCGACCAATCGGGTGCAGGCATTCCAGGAAGCGCTGCTGTCCAAGCTGAAGTCGGCTTATCCGCAGTTCCTGGACGGCATCCGCAAGGAAAAGGCGCTGACCCCGGATCTGGAAGCCACGCTGAAGAAAGCCCTGGACGAAGTGTCCAAGTCGTTCGCCTAAAGGACTGATCGCGTATGGCAACCGTCAAGGAAATGCGCACTCGGATCGGAAGCGTGAAGTCCACGCAGAAGATCACCAAGGCGCTGCAGATGGTGGCGGCGGCCAAGCTGCGCCGGGCGCAGCAGGCGACGGAAGCCGCCCGCCCCTATGCCCAGCGCATGTCGGCCATCATCTCCAACCTGGCGGCCGGCGTCTCGGGCCCCTCCGCGCCGCTGCTGCTGGCCGGCACCGGGTCAGACAAGCGCCACCTCGTCATCGTGGCGACGGCGGACCGGGGCCTCGCCGGCGCCTTCAACGGCACGATCGTGCGCGCCGCGCGCCAGAAGATCGCCGCGCTCATCTCCGAGGGCAAGGACGTCAAGATCATCACCATCGGCCGCAAGGGCCGCGACCAGCTGCGCCGCCAGTACGGCAACCGCTTCGTCGAAAGCTATGAGGTCGGCCTGAAGGCGCCCGGCCTGTCGCTGGTGCAGCCGATCGCGCGCCATGTGTTGGATCTCTACACCGCGGGTCAGTTCGATGTGGTCAGCCTGATCTATAGCCGCTTCAAGTCGGTGGTCACCCAGATCCCCACCGTCAAGCAGCTGATCCCGGCGGAAGTGGAAAAGACCGCCGGCACCGGTCCGGCGCCCTTCTATGACTATGAACCGGACGAGGACGCGATCCTCAACGCGCTCCTGCCGCAGAACATCTCGGTGCAGCTGCTCTCCGCCATGCTGGAGAACCAGGCCGGCTTCTTCGCCTCCCAGATGGCGGCGATGGACAATGCCACCCGCAACGCGGGCGATCTGATCAACGCCCTCACCATCAAAATGAACCGCACCCGTCAGGCCAAGATCACGACGGAACTGATCGAAATCATCGCCGGCGCCGCCGCCGTTTAAGACACGGCGTTAGGCGGGAGCCGGACCGCCGCAAAATTAAAGGGCGTTAGGCGAAAGCCGGACCGCCCAAACTAAAGAGAAAGAGACACACCATGAGCAAGTCCAAAGGCCGCCTCAGCCAGATCATCGGCGCCGTCGTCGACGTCGAATTCGACGGCGAACTGCCCGCCATCCTGAACGCGATCGAGACCACCAACACCGATCCCAAGACCGGCAAGAAGATCCGCCTGGTGTTCGAAGTGGCCCAGCATCTGGGCGAGAACGCCGTGCGCGCCATCGCCATGGACTCGACCGAAGGTCTGGTTCGCGGCCAGGAAGTCATCGACACCGGCAAGCCCATCACCGTGCCGGTCGGCCCGGCCTGCCTGGGACGCATCATGAACGTCATCGGCGAACCGATCGACGAAGCCGGCCCGATCAGCGCCGAGCATTCCTCCTCGATCCATCGCGAGGCTCCCAGCTTCTCCGAGCAGGCGGGTTCCGCCGAAGTGCTGGTCACTGGGATCAAGGTCATCGACCTGCTCTGTCCCTATACCAAGGGCGGCAAGATCGGCCTGTTCGGCGGCGCCGGCGTCGGCAAGACCGTGACCATGCAGGAGCTGATCAACAACATCGCCAAGGCCTACGGCGGCTATTCGGTGCTGGCGGGCGTGGGCGAGCGCACCCGCGAGGGCAACGACCTCTACCACGAGATGATCGAGTCCGGCGTCAACGCCGATCCCAGGAAGGGCGGCTCCAACCAGGGCTCTCGCTGCGCCCTGGTCTACGGCCAGATGAACGAGCCGCCGGGCGCGCGGGCCCGCGTAGCCCTGACGGGCCTCGCCCAGGCGGAGTACTTCCGCGACGAAGAGGGCAAGGACGTGCTTCTCTTCATCGACAATATTTTCCGTTTCACGCAAGCAGGTTCGGAAGTGTCGGCCCTGCTGGGCCGGATCCCCTCGGCGGTGGGCTATCAGCCGACCCTGGCCACCGAGATGGGCCAGCTGCAGGAGCGGATCACCTCGACCAACAAGGGTTCGATCACCTCGGTCCAGGCCATCTACGTGCCCGCCGACGACCCCACCGACCCGGCGCCGGCCACCGCCTTCGCGCACCTGGACGCCACCACCATGCTGTCGCGCGACATCGCCGCCCAGGGCATCTTCCCGGCGGTGGATCCGCTGGACTCCACCTCGCGGATCCTCGACCCGCTGGTGATCGGCGAGGAGCACTACAACACCGCCCGCCGCGTGCAGGAGATCCTGCAGCAGTACCGGGCGCTGCGCGACATCATCGCCATCCTGGGCATGGACGAGCTCTCCGAAGAGGACAAGCTGACCGTCGCCCGGGCGCGCAAGATCCAGCGCTTCCTGTCCCAGCCGCTGCACGTGGCCGAGGCCTTCACCAACCAGCCGGGCGTCTTCGTCTCGCTGGAGGACACCATCCGCTCGTTCAAGGCGATCGCCGAAGGCCAGTACGACAACCTGCCGGAAGGCGCCTTCTACATGGTGGGCGCGATCGAGGAGGCGGTGGCCAAGGCCGAGAAGATGGCGGCGGAGGCCTAGGTGGCTGACAGGCTTCATTTCTCCCTGGTGGCGCCGGAGCGGGAGCTGTTCTCCGGCGACGTCGACCAGGTCGACGCCTCGGGCGTCGAAGGCGACTTCGGCGTCCTCTACGGCCATGCGCCGTTCATGACGGCGCTGAAGGAAGGTCCGGTGACGGTCCGCGACGGGGGTCAGGTGCGCGTCTATCAGGTGCGCGGCGGCTTCGCCGAGGTGACGCCCCTGGGCCTGACCATCCTGGCCGAGCACGCCGCCGAACAGGCCTGATCCGGCTCCAGCGCGTCGGCGCACGAATCTTTCGCGAGCAGGGGCTTGCGCGAAAGCCCCTGGTGAAGTTGTCCTGCGGCTCCCAAGTCGAGGGGGGAGCATCATGGCGCGATACGTTGTCCTGGGCCTTGTCGTGGCTGCTACGGCCGCGGCGGGCGTTGTCCAAGCCCAGCCGGCGCCGCCGCCAGCACCCGCCGCACCGCCGCCGCCGGCCGCCGCCCCCGCGCCGCCGGCGCCGCCCGCCCCGGCTCCGCCTCCGGCGCCCGCCCCGCCGCCCGCCGCGATCGGCCCCTACCTGATCCAGACCATCGAGAAGATCTGCCTGCCGCTGATCCATGGCGACAAGCTCAAGGACGTGGCCCAGGCCAACGGCCTGCGGCATTTCCACGACGCCTGGCTGCTGCAGGGACCGGGCGTGGAGCGGGTGATCATCACGCCGCCCAGCATCGCCAATCCCACCGTCTGCCAGATGACGCTCAACTACGAGCTCGACCAGTCGGCCGGGATCGTCGCCGTGCTCGGCAACTGGTCCGCCTCGCAGACCCCGCCTTTGCAGGTGCTGGCGGCGGGCTCGGCCGTGGGTCCGGGCGTCACCGGCTGGACCTGGGAGCGTGACGACGCCTCCGGCCACCAGGGCCTGGTGTTCGACCGCCAGACCACGCCCGACGGCAAGCCGCTCGGCCGCACCTTCGAGGTGGGCACCATGCTGTTCAGCTCCAGGGGCGGCGGTTGATCCTCCGCCGCGCGGCGGCGTTCTGAACCCGTGAGCTTCCCGGACGCCGCCGGCCTCCTGGGCGTGCTGCTGATCCTCTCGGCCTATGCGGGCGCCCAGCTCGGGCGGCTGGAGCCGCGCCGCGCGCCGGCGCTGGTGATGAACCTGGCGGGCGCGGGCCTGATCCTGTGGTCGCTGATGTTCCGCTTCAACCTGGCCGCCTTCCTGATGGAGGCCTGCTGGGCGGTGGTGGCCCTCTACGGCCTGGTCCGGCTGATCGCCCGGCGCCTGAGGGGGCGCGCCGATTGAAGCTGCGGCGACGATTGGCTAGCGTCGAGGCATGTTCCTGGAAGTGCAGAACCTGTTGACTGGCGAGGAGCTGTCGCACCTGCGCGGCCTGGCCGGACGGCTGACCTTCGTCGACGGCCGCCAGACCAACGCCCACTCCAAGGTCAAGAACAACCTCCAGCTCGACTACGCCGACCCCGGCTATGCGGAGTCGTCCACGCTGCTGCACACCGCCCTGGCGCGCAGCCCCGAGGTGCAGGCCTTCGCCATGCCCAAGGTGATCGCGCGGCCGCTGATGACCCGCTATGCGCCCGGCATGAACTACGGGGCCCATTCGGACTCGGCCTTCATGATGGTCGACGGCCAGGTGCTGCGCTCGGACCTGTCGTGCACCATCTTCCTGGGCGACCCCTCGAGCTACGAGGGCGGCGAGCTGGCGGTGCGGCTGGGCGAGCGCTGGGTGGAGTTCAAGCTGCCGGCGGGCGGGGCGGTGGTCTATCCGTCCACCACCATCCACGAGGTCCGGCCGGTGACCACCGGCGAGCGGCTGGTGGCGATCACCTTCATGGAAAGCCGGATCCCCGACCAGATGCAGCGCGAGGCGCTGTTCCAGCTGAACGAGGTGGCCGCCACCGAGGCCTTCAACGTCAGCTGGGAGAGCCGCACACGGCTGGCCTACGTCTCGGGCCTGCTCACGCGAATGTGGGCGAGGTAGGCTCCGGGTCGGGCGGCGCGTCCGGATCGGTGAAACGGCGGAAGGCTCCGATCACCTGCGCGTAGCTGGCGCGCTTGAACGGGATCACCACCTCGATCGCCTCGTCCAGCCCGGCCCAGCGCCAGGCGTCGAACTCCACGTGCCGGTGGGCCGTCAGGTTCACCTCGGCGTCCTCGCCGGTGAACCTCAGGGCGAACCAGACCTGTTTCTGGCCCCGCCAGCCGCGGGCGATCTTGGCGCCGTGATAGCCCTCGGGGAAATCGTAGGTCAGCCAGCCCTGGGTGCGTCCCAGCCAGGCGGTCGAGACCACGCCGGTCTCCTCCTGCAGCTCGCGCCGCGCCGCCTGCAGCAGGTCTTCGTCCCTGTCGACGCCGCCCTGGGGGAATTGCCAGTTGTGCGGCCCCGGCGAGTTGATCCGCCGGCCGAGCCAGACCCTGCCCTGGCCGTTGAACAGCACCACCCCGACATTGGGCCGGTAAAGCTGCAGGTCCACCGCGCCGGTGGGTGGGCTCACGGCGCCCGCCGCGACATCAGGGCCGAGGCCGGCGCCAGCACCAGGCCCTTGGCCTGCAGCCCCGCGGCCCAGCGCTGCACCTCCTGCAGGGTCACCGGATAGGCGAAGCCCGAGGCCAGCGCCTTGCCGTGCTGCTGGGCCGAGGTTTCCAGGGCGGCCAGCTGCTGGTCGATGGAGGCGCCGTCCAGATCCTGGTCGATCACCCGCTCGGCGGAGGCGCGCGGCTCTGTCCCCCCGCGTCCGGCCGCCGAGCCGTCGTCGATGAAGCCCAGGCCCCTCTGGTGCAGGGCGGCGGAGAAGGCCGCCATGGCGCTGTCGGAGGCCATGAAGCGGCCGCCCAGGTAGTTGGTGACCCCGAAATAGCCGGTGGCGCGCGACAGCAGCACCTCCAGGCGCTTGATCGTCTCCTGCGGCGGATCCTGGGCCATCAGGGTGTAGGGGCCCGGATCGTTCTGGGGATAGTCCAACGGCTCCATCGGCGCTTCCAGCAGCACCTCATGGCCATTGGCGCGGGCCAGGTCGATCCAGCCCTGCAGGCCCTCGGCATAGGGCACGAAGGACAGGGTGACATCCGCCGGCAGGTCCTGGATGGCGTCGCGCGTGGTCTTGGCGTTGAGGCCGAGGCCGCCGATCACCAGGGCGACCTTGGGCGCGCCGGTGTCGTGGAAGGGCCGGGCGTAGGCCTGGGCCGGCGTGCGCCCGTCCGCCGCGATGATGGGAAGCAGGCCGCCGGGGCCCGGGCCGGTCAGGCCGGCGATGGGGGCCTGGGCCAGGGCCAGGCCGGTGGTCGGCGGCGCGGCGGGCGCGGCTGGGCCCGTCACCGGCGTGGCCGCGGCGCCCAGGGCCGACAGCGGATGGTCGGGACCCTGGTTAAGGGAGATGTGCACGTGCGGCGCGCCGGCCCTGGGATCGCCGGTCACCGCGATCAGGCCGGCCACGGCCAAGAGGAACAGGACCCCGGCGCCCACGGCGGCGATCCAGGGGTTGGACAGCGCCGCGCGGGCCTGGGCGCGCAGGGCCACGAAGCCGCCCAGCCGGTCGGCCGCCGCCTGCAGCGCCTGGTTCGCGGCGCCGAACTGGGATCTGGTGGAGAACATCACGGACATTTCCGGGCCAAACCGCAGACTCGGAAATCATGGTTAACAAAGCGCCAATCCGGGCGCTTCGCGGCGGGCTTACCTGTGCTCGGGCGCGGTCACCGACTTGGGCTTCAGCACGTCGGGGATCTTGGGGGCATCCGTGGTCTCCTCGCCGGCCTTGGCGCCGGGGAGCTTGGGCTCGGCGGCCTGGGCCACGACCGCCACGGCGGGCTTCTTCTCCAGCAGCAGCGCCTTCAGTGAGCCGGCCTTCAACAGGTCCTCCGCCCGGGTCAGCTGGTAGTCGCCGGTCTTGGTGTCGAAGCCGGGCGGCGGCGCCTCCGCCGGGGCATGCGGCGCGACGCGCGTCTTGCCTTCGTCGGCGTTCAGGGCGTTGCGGAAGCTGGCCTCGGAGAACTGGAACGAGCGGTTGGCGATCAGCTCGGCCTGCTCCTTGGTCCGCGCGACCTCGAGGTCCGGGGTGATGCCGGTCCGCTGGATCGAGCGGCCCGAGGGCGTGTAGTAGCGCGCCGTGGTCAGCTTCAGGGCCCCGTCCTCGCCGCCGCGCAGCGGGATCACCGACTGCACCGAGCCCTTGCCGAAGCTGGTCAGCCCCACCAGCTCGGCCCGATGCCGGTCCTGCAGGGCGCCCGAGACGATCTCGGCGGCCGAGGCCGTGCCCGAATTGATCAGCACCGCCATCGGCAGGCCATGGGTCAGGTCGCCGGGCTTGGCGTTGTAGCGCTCGATGTCCTGGGGATCGCGGCCGCGCTGGGAGACCACCTCGCCGCCGTCCAGGAACACGTCCGACACCGCCACGGCCTGGTCGAGCAGGCCGCCGGGATTATCGCGCAGATCCAGGATCAGGCCCTTCATCTTCGGGTTCTTGGCCTCCAGCGCCTTGACCGCGTCGATCGTCTCGTCGCCGGTCTTCTCGTCGAAGGTGGAGATGCGGATGTAGCCGTAGTCGCCCTTCATGTCGGACTTGACCGACTTCACCGCGATCACCTCGCGCACCAGCTTCACGTCGAAGGGATCGTGCTTCTCGCGCGAGACGGTCAGGGTGATCGCCTGGCCCACGTCGCCGCGCATCTGCTTGACCGCCTGGTCCAGCGGCACGCCCAGCACGCTCTGGCCGTCGATGGCGGTGATGAAGTCGCCCGACTTCAGGCCCGCGCGCGAGGCGGGGGTGTCGTCCATCGGGGTGACCACCTTGATCACCCCGTCCTCGGCGGTGACCTCCAGCCCCAGCCCGCCGTATTCGCCGCGGGTCTGGTCGCGCATGTCCTTGTAGTCGTCGGCGTTCAGGTAGTTGGAGTGCGGGTCCAGCGAGGTCAGCATGCCGTCGATGGCCGACTGGATCAGCTTCTTGTCGTCGACCGTGGTCACGTACTGGTTGTCGACCGTGGTCAGCACGTCCCCGAACAGCTCGAGCATGTGGTAGGTCTCGGGCTTGGACGAGGCGGTGGCGTGGGCCGTCTGGTTGACGAAGGCCATGCTTCCGGCGCCGAGCACGAAGGCGCTGGCCCCGATTAGGAAGTACTTACGCATCATGACCGGCCCCTAGGCATCATTTGAGTCATTTCGAGGACGCCTGGGCCACAAGGTCAACCCCGGCCAGACGCCGCAGCCCCGGACCGGGCGCGGAACCAGCGTTCGGGATTGGCGGGCGCGCCGTCCTTGCGCACTTCGAGGTAGAGCTCCGGCGCACCGCCCGCCTGCGGCATGGCGCCCAGGGTCTGTCCGGCCTGCACCGGCCTGCCGGCGGCCGCCGCGATCTTGTCCAGCCCCGTGAGCACGATTTGGTAGCCGCCCCCGACGTTGAGGATCAAGACTCCTCCCCAGTTCTTAAGCTGCCCTGAATACTCGACAATCCCGCCCGCCGGCGCGCGAACCTGGGCTCCCGCGCCGGTGCGCCAGGTGAGGCCGTCGGAGGTCTGACCGCCGGGCGAGGCCTGGCCGAAGCGCCGGATCAGCACGCCGGCGGCCGGCGGGGCGAAGGCCGAGGGCGGGCCGGCGGGCCCGGCCTCGATGCGCGCCAGCGCCTGCGGCGAGACGCCCGCGGCCTTCAGGGCGCTGGTCAGGCTTTCGGCCCGCCGCTCGGCGTCGGCGGCGTCAGCGTCCATCTGCCGCTCCAGGGCGGTCTTCTCGCGGATCGACTGCTCGATTTGGGCCCGGCCGTCAGCCAGGGCGCTCTCGGAGGTGAACAGGTCCTCGCTGAGGCCGGTGATGCCCCGGCGCACGCGCTGCAGCTCGTCGGCCTTGACCCGGAAGGCGGCGGCCCTGGCTGCCAGCTCCGGCTCCATCGCCCTGACCAGGATGGCGGCGCGGACCGCGTCCCTGGCCGACCCGGGAGACACCAAGAGCGCCGGCGGCGGATCGCGGCGATAGAGCTCCAGCGCCCCCAGCAAGGCGGCCAGGGCGCCCTGGTTGGCGCCCATCTGGGCCCGCAGCGCCGTCTCCTGCTGGGTCAGGGCCGCCAGCCTGGCGCGCTTGTCGGCCAGGCCCGGCTGGCCCGAGGCGGCCACCGCCTTCAGCTCGGTCAGCTGGGCGTCGAGCCTGGCGATATCCTCGCGCAGCTGCTGGGCCTGGGCGCGGGCGTCGTCGCGGGCGGCGCCCTTGGCTTCCAGCTCCCCGCGCAGGGCGGCCACCTGGGCGCCGGGAGGAGCCGCGCCGGCCGCCAGGGCCGCCAGGCTGAACAGCAAGGCTGCGGTGATGAGGACGCCCCGTCTCATGGCGTCACCATAGCCCGCCCGGCGGGCGATGGGATCGGCTGTTCAGTCGCGGTGATAGGGTGAGCCCGCCAGGATGGTCACCGCGCGGTAGACCTGCTCGGCCAGCATGGCCCGCGCCAGGGCGTGCGGCCAGGTCTGGGGACCGAAGGCCAGCTGGCGGCCCGCTCGCGCCAGCGCCGCTTCGCCCAGGCCGTCGGCCCCGCCGATGAGGAACACCAGCCGCCGGACGCCGCCGCCGCGCAGGTCGCCGATTTGCCGGGCGAAGGCGCGCGAGGCCATGACCTGGCCGTGTTCGTCGCAGGCGACCACCTCGTCGCCGGGTTGCAGCGCCGCCAGCAGCGCCTCGGCCTCGGCGGCCTTGCCGGGCTTGCGGGCCTCGATCTCCAGGATCTCGACCGGGCCCAGGCCCAGGACCCGGCCGGCGGCGCTCGCCCGGCGGGCATAGTCCTCGGCCAGCGCCGCCTCGGGCGCGCGCCCCAACCGGCCGATGGCGGCGACGGCGATGCGCATGGGAGGCTCGGCCGGTCAGACCTCGTCGGCGCGCTGGATGATCTTGCCGACCAGGCCGTAGGTTTGCGCCTGCTCGGCCGACATCCAGAAGTTCCGCTCCATGTCGGCGGCGACCTTGTCCACCGGCTGGCCGGTGCGTTCGGAGATGATCAGGAACAGGCGCTGGCGCATCTTCACGATCTCCTCCGCCTCGATGGCGATGTCGGAGGCCTGGCCGCGGAAGCCGCCGCTCGGCTGGTGCAGCAGGAAGCGGGTGTTGGGCAGGCAGAAGCGCCGCTCCTTCTCCGCGCCCAGGAAGATGGTGGCGCCGGCGCTGGCCACCCAGCCGGTGCCGATCGCCTTCACCTTGGGGCCGCAGAAGCGGATGACGTCATAGATGGTGTCGCCCGACTCCACGTGGCCGCCGGGCGAGTTGATGAAGACGCGGATCTCGTCGTCGCTCTTGGAGGCCAGGGCCAGCAGCTGGGCGGTCACCCGCTCGGCCATGCGCATGTCCACCTCGCCGAAGATCAGCACGGTGCGCGACTTGAACAGCGCGTCCTGCACGGGCCCCGAGACCATCGGCAGCTCCGAACGCGGCTTGTCGTCCTTGTCGTCTTGGTCTTCGCCACGAATGGGCATCGGCGCGGGCTCCCTTGCGAGCGGCGACCATAGCCGCGCCCCAGGCCTTGGCGCCAGCCTCCCTTCCTCGAAGCGGCCACCCAAAGGGGCGTTGCCAATCGCGGACGTTTTGGAGTAGTTATTACTACATTGTGTAGGAGGCGCTTTCTTGGCTCCCCCAGGCTCAGCAAGCTCGAGCAGCGGATCGTCGAGATTCTGTGGGATCTGGGCCCCACTTCGGTGCGCGAGATGAGCTCTCCCGGCCGGCCCTACACCACCGTCCAGACCCTGGTTCACCGGCTGGAGGCCAAGCGGGTCGTCCGCCGCACCAGGAAGATCAAGCGGTCCAGCCGGCCGCCGGCGCCAGCCCATGAGGGCGCCCCGCGCCGGCCGTTAGCCCCTGAAGACCCAGGAAGAGGAAGCGCTCATGATCTCCGCCGTTTTCCATCGCCTGCGCCGGGCGGCCCCGGCTTGCGCCGGCGTTCTGCTGGCGGGCGCCATGGTCCCGGGGGCGAGCGTGGCTCAGTACCAGGCCCCTCAGGCGCCCGGCGACGGGCTCACGCCCTATTCGGCGCCCGCCTGGGGTCCCGAAGGTGGGGCGCGCTGCCTGCAGGCCCATGCGCTGAGCGGCGTGGCGGCCTCCAACGACCGCGAGGTGCTCCTCCGTTTCGGGCGGGACATATTCTACCGTGTGCGCCTGACCCGGGCCTGCCCGGCGCTGCTGGAGCCGAGGGCCCACGTCAGCAGCGCCACGCGCAGCACAGGGGGACTGATCTGCAATCCCTTCGACCTGGAGCTGGACATCGTCGCAGGCGACGGCTCGGTCAGCCATTGCACGGGCGCCGCCATCATCCGGACCAGTGCGGGCCAGTTCAAAGCGGTCGCCGCGCTCAGCAGAATACACCGCTGATGCCGGCCGGGAGGGGGCCTCAGTTCGCCAGCACCGGCCTGGGCGGCTCGACCGACCAGATCTTCTCGATGTTGTAGAAGGCGCGGACCTCGGGCCGGAACAGGTGGACGATCACGTCGCCCGCGTCGATCAGCACCCAGTCGCAGTGTGGCAGCCCCTCGACCCGGCACTTGCCGAGGCCGGCGTCCTTCAGCGCCCGCAGCAGGTGATCGGCCAGGGCCGAGACGTGACGGTTCGAACGGCCGGACGCCACGACTAGGCTGTCGGCGAACGAACTCTTGTCCTTCAGGTCGATGAAGATGACGTCCTGGGCCTTGTCTTCGTCCAGGCGTTTCAGGATCAGGGCTTCCAGGGCGCCAGGGGCTCTCTGGTCGCCCGAAGAGGGCTCGGCCACGGCCGGCTCCCCAGGCGCGCTCAGCGCGGGCTCACGAATCAGCGGTTTGCTCCTTTGTCCCCACGGCGGGACAGACCTTCCGACCCTAGCACATCGGGACTGCGCCGCCGAGGGTCAATGGGTCGAGGCGACGTCGCGCAGGGCGGTGGACGAGGCGTAGCTCCACGGCGCGCGCAGGAAGGTCCAGGCCGGGGGGCTGGAGCCGGGCAGCCGGCGGGCGGCGCCGGAAGGCAGGCGGGCGTGGGCGTAGCGTCGGGCGGCGGGGGCCAGGCGGCTGCGGATCGCCGAGCCCGGCCGGGCGACGATGGCCATGGGGATCTCGTCCATCAGCTGGGTCCAGCCGCGCCAGCGGTGCAGGTCCTTCAGGCTGTCGGCGCCCATGATCCAGACGAACCGGACGCCGGGGTGGCGGGCCTTCAGGGCGCGGACGGTGTCGATGGTGTAGCGCACGCCCAGCTTGGACTCCGCGTCCGACACCAGCATGCGCGGGCCCCTCGCCATGGCGGCGGCCGAGGCCACGCGCCGCTTCAGCCCCGCCGGCGCGTGCGGCTTCAGCGGATTGCCGGGCGACACCAGCCAGATCACCCGGTCCAGCCCCAGCCGCTTCAGCACGGTCTCGGCCACATGGGCGTGACCTTCATGGGCCGGATCGAAGGAGCCGCCGAACAGGCCCACCCGCATGCCGGCCTTCAGACCCAGGCGCACGTCCAGCGCGCCGTGCCTGACGCCGCCGAGGGGCTGAGGCGCCGGTCCCGCGGACCACATGGCTCAGCCGGCAACTTTCTGGACCAGGGGCCCCCGCAGGGCTCGAGCATCGCCGGCGCCGGCGGGCGCCTGGGCCTGGCGGTCGAGCTCCGGGTCGCTCTGTTTCATCCGGGTACGGACGGTATAGACGCTGTCGCCGGAAAGCACGCCCCCGCGCGCGAACAGCCGGCCGTGCTCCCAGTTCGAGAGACCCAGCTCGGGCCTGTCCAGGGCGTACTGGCCATCCACCCAGCGCGTGAAGCCGTCGCCGACGAAGGGCGCGTCGATGTTCTGGAAGAAGCGGTCGTGGGCGGCCGGGTCCTCGGAGATCAGGGTGGCGGCGAACCTCGGGCTATAGCGGTTGAACAGCGCCACGGCCTCGGCCGTGTCGTCCACCAGCCCCAGGCTGACCTCGGGAGAGCCCTCCCATTCCCATTCGCGGCCGAGCTGGTCCTCCGCCAGCGTCTCGACCAGGGCCTCCTCGCGGTCGCCCTCGGCCCGGCGCACGCGCACTGTGGCGCCCAGCCAGGCGTGCGGCAGGACGCCTTCGTCGCCCTGGCGAACGTGCAGCTTGCAGCCGTGGCCGCCCCGCTCGCCGGCCCGCCAGAGGGCGTCCAGGAAGCGGGGGACCAGCTCGCCGGCGCGGCTTCTGACGATGCAGCAGACGTTCAGGGTGTTGCAGACCTTGCGGTCCAGCGAGTGGAACACGGCCGCGGCGAAACGGTCGGCCTCGGCGCGCTCGTCGGCGACCATCCAGGCCCCGCCCGTGCCGTGCAGGCTCACCGGCGTTCCGCTCTGGCGCGCCACCGCGCCCAGCTGGGCGACCGCGCGGCCTGATCCCCGCGCCACCGCCAGGGCCAGGCGCGGATCGGCGAACATGGCCCAGCCGGCGGCCCGCTCGGGGCTCGCCACCAGCGAGGCGGAGCCTTCGGGCAGGCCCGAGGCGGCGATGGCCGGGTCCAGCGCCTCGCTCACGATCGCCCGGGCGGTGCCCAGGGCGCCGGCGCCGATGCGGAACACCACGGTGTTGCCGCCCCTCAGGACGCCGGTGGCGTCGGCGAAGACGTTCGGGCGTCCTTCGAACACGAAGCCCACCACGCCCAGCGGCGCCGTCACCTGCTCGACCGTCCAGCCCTCGTGCTCGATGCGCTCAACGATGTGGCCGCGCCCGGCCGGCGCGTCCTTCCAGGCCCGCAGGCCCGTGACCATGTCCCGCCGCATGGCCTCGTTCACCGCCAGGCGGGTGGTCGAGCGGCCCTTGGCCCTGGCGGCGGCCACGTCGCGGGCGTTGGCGGCGGCGATCCTCGCCCAGACGGCGTCGTCGCCCAGCCGGTCGGCGAAGGCGGCGAAGAAGGCCGAGACGGCCTGGTCGGACACCTCGCCCATGCGCTGGAAGGCGGCGTGCGCGCGGCCCACGGCGGCGGAAGCGAGGGCCTGGACCCCGGCCGGCACGTGCAGCAGATCGCCCGTGCGATCGACCACGATCAGCCGGTCGCCCGCCTGGAAGCGGGCGGCCAGGTCCTCGGGCACGGCGACGAAGCGGTTCCCGCCGAAGGGAATCGCCATGCCGGGGATCAGCTTGTCGAGCGCGCCGGAGCTCATGGCGGGCGTCTATGGCCCATCGGGCCCCGCGAAGGAAGGCCGCCGCGGTTCAGGCGGCCAGGCGGCAGGCGGGCGGCCGCGCGGGCCGCCCGGTACAGGAGCCTTTTCCGTCGTCGGTCGAGCGCCAGCTCTGGCTCAGGCGCCCGCTCCTGGGATCACGGCTCCAGCTGGCCTTCAGCGGGGGCCGATGGATCTTGGGCGGGGGGAGGGTTGGCGGCCGGCGGCGGCCGATCCGGAAAGGGAAGTTCATGACACGACTCCTGGACGCCCAGGAGATCCGCGAGAGGACCCGTCAGGCGCCCCACAGGGGCTCAGGGGACTTGGGCTCGGGCATAGGGCCTTCGTTGCAAGCTCGGCGATTCGCGCCGTCTGCGCTCAAGGTGGATATGGAAATCCCCTGTGTCAACAAGGGTTTGGCGAAAAAATTCTGTCCGTTCACGGACAATAAGCCGTGTGACGCTACGGCCCCGTCAGCGCCAAGTCGTCGGCGTGAATCACGGTGGGGCCGGCGCTGTAGCCCAGCACCGCCTCGATGGCAGCCGACTTGAGCCCCACGATCTTCGCCGCATCGGCGGCGTCATAGCGGCAAAGGCCCCGCGCGATCTCGTGGCCCGCGGCGTCGAGCACCAGCACCGCATCGCCCTTCTCGAAACGCCCTTCGACCGCACGGATCCCTGCGGGCAACAGGCTGGCGCCGCGCTTCAGCGCCGCCGCGGCGCCCGGATCCACGGTCAGCGAGCCCTGGGGCGCCAGAGTCCCGGCGATCCAGGATTTGTAGGCCGCCGCCGGGCTGACCGCCGGGGCGATGAAGGTGCAGGGCGCGCCGTCCTCGATGGCCTCGATCGGCGAGGGCCGTTCGCCCAGGGTGATCAGGGTGGCGCAGCCGGCGTGCTGGGCGATGCGCGCGGCGATCAGCTTGGTGGCCATGCCACCCGAGCCGACCCCGGCCTCGGCGTTGGCGCCGCCGGCCATCGCCTCGATCTCCGGCGTCAGGGCCTCGATCACCTCCAGGCGGCGCGCAGCGGGGTCGCGCCGGGGGTCGGAGGTGTAAACTCCGTCCACGTCCGACAGCAGCACCAGAAGGTCGGCGCCGGTCATCTGCGCCACCCGCGCGGCCAGGCGGTCGTTGTCGCCGTAGCGGATCTCCTCGGTGACCACCGTGTCGTTCTCGTTGATCACCGGCGCCACGCCGAGGCCCAGCAGGGTGTCGATGGTGGCCCGCGCGTTCAGCCAGCGGCGGCGGATCTCGGTGTCCTCGCGGGTCAGCAGGATCTGGGCGCAGCTCAGGCCATAGGGCTCGAAGGCCTGCTCCCAGGCCCGCATCAGGAGGTTCTGGCCCGCGGCGGCGGCGGCCTGCTTCTCGGGCAGGCTCAACCTGCGCCGGCGGTGCAGACCCAGCCGCACCCGCCCCAGGGCGATGGAGCCGGAGGACACCACCACCACCTGCTGGCCACGCTGCCTCAGCCGCGCGACATCCGAGGCGAAGGCGTTCAGCCAGGCCTCGTCGGCCCGGCCGGTCTCCGGATCGATCAGGATCGAGGAGCCGACCTTGATCACCAGCCGGCGCGCGGCGGCGACGAGGTTCACGGCCGCCACGCTTCGGACGGTGTTTCGCCCGTGGTTTCCTCGCGCCGCTCGGCGCCGCGCCTGGCGCGCACCTCGGCGAACGCGGCGCGCAACAGGGCGGTGACGCCCTCGCCCGACACCCCGGAGACCACGAACGGCGTCTTGCCGCTGGCCGCCGCCAGCTCGGCCACCTTCTCGGCGCGGGACTCCGGCGTCAGGGCGTCGGCCTTGTTCAGCGCCAGCAGCTCGGCCTTGTCCTCGATGCCCTCGCCGTAGGCTTCCAGCTCGCCGCGGATGGTGCGCCAGGCGCCGGCCACGTCCTCCTGGGTCCCGTCGACCAGATGGATCAGCACGGCGGTGCGCTCGATGTGGCCCAGGAACCGGGTCCCGACGCCCGCGCCCTCGGAGGCGCCTTCGATCAGGCCCGGGATGTCGGCCAGCACGAAGCGCTCCTGGCCGGACAGCTCGACCACGCCCAGGTTGGGGGTCAGGGTGGTGAACGGATAGTCGGCGATCTTGGGGCGGGCGGCGGAGGCCGCGGCCAAGAGGGTCGACTTGCCGGCGTTGGGCAGGCCGATCAGGCCCACGTCGGCGATCAGCTTCAGCCGCAGCCAGATCCACCGCTCCTCGCCCGCCAAGCCGGGATTGGCGAAGCGCGGGGCCTGGTTGATCGGGCCCTTGAAGTGGGCGTTGCCGAAGCCGCCGTTGCCGCCCTTGGCCAGGCGCACGCGGTCGCCGGCCTTGGCCAGGTCGGCGATCAGGGTCTCGCGGTCCTCCTCCAGCACCTCGGTGCCGACCGGCACCTTCAGCACCGCGTCCGCCCCGTTCGCGCCCGAGCGGTTGCGGCCCATGCCGTGCACGCCGGTCGGGGCCTTGAAGTGCTGCTTGTAGCGGTAGTCGATCAGGGTGTTCAGGCCCTCGACCGCCTCGACCCAGACGTCGCCGCCGTCGCCGCCGTCGCCGCCGTCGGGCCCGCCGAAGGGGATGAACTTCTCACGCCGGAACGAGACCGCGCCGCCGCCGCCGTCGCCGGAGCGGATATAGACCTTGCACTGGTCGAGGAACTTCATGGCGGACACTTGGAGGTTCGGGCGCCTCTAGTCCAGGGCGACATCTTCAACCTCCGCCGCTTTTGCCCTAGCTAGGTTGGATGGCGGTGGAAGGCTCGGAGGGCATCCTCGCGCGCATCGCGGAGTCGCGGACCGCGGGGCGGCTCAGCGCGCTCAGGGGGCTGATCCGCTCCAGCGAGCTGGCGCTCGCCATCATCGCGGGCCTGATCGGCGCCCTGGTCGGCCTGATCGTCACCGGCATGACCAAGGTGATCACCGCCATCCACGTGCTGCTGTTCGAGACGGCGGTCGACGGGCACATCTCGGGCGACTTCGACATCGACATGGTCGACGCGGTGCTCTGGCCGACGGTGGGCGGCCTCTTGATGGGCGCCTCGCTGTGGATCGTGGCG
>JANWHQ010000128.1 GCA_025450315.1 Caulobacteraceae bacterium | reverse complement strand
TGGTCTCGTCGAGACTCCAAACTTGGCTGTCCTCGTCGGGAATGCGCGGATCGAGTTTGGTGTTGGGGCCGATGGCGATCTGGGCCAGGGGTTCTAGGATCCAGGTCGCCGACGGAGTCTGCTTGATCAGCGGATAGCTGATGTCGGCTCCCACTTCGCCGAAGGCCCGGGCGATGGTGGCGCTGGGGTTGGCGGCGGGGGCGACCACGTTATCGAGGTTGTAGAGATCGCCCCGGGCCTGGACGAACGGCGCGATGCGCAAGCCGTTGCTGAGGGTGAAGTCCCGCCGCCAGTCGAACCCTAGGGTGCCGCGTCGGCTGTTGATGCCCTCGGCGCCCACCAGCGAGGGCGACTGATCGCGGGACAGGACCACGGCGCTGCCTTGAATGCGCAGACGCCCGCCAAGGATATCGCCTGACGGTTCGAAGCGGCCTTCGATCAGGGGCGCGACGGTGGGAATGGTGCTCTGGGTGTCATTGGGCCTCAGGCCCTGGACGCTGACCGCGGCGATGGAGAGATAGGAGATCTGGTCCTGGCGGACGGCGTCGATTTGGGAGACCAGGCGGCCGCCGTCGGCGGCGTAGAGGCCCCGGTCGGAGAAGACGTCGGGGACGGAGTATTTCTCGAAGATCAGCTTGTCGGAGGCCCGCTCGGCGGTGAATCCCCAGGTCCAGTGGGAGCCCAGGTCGAACAGGCCGCTGGCGAGAATGTAGCTGCGCGCCGTTCGGGGTCCGAACTTGTCGCCGCTGGAGGTGAAGTCCCGGTCGTCGGCGGCCCCGGCCCGGACGTCCATCACTCCGGAATAGAACCGCTTCCGAAAGTCGATGCTGAGGAAAGGATTCACCTTGCTGTTGAACTGCGGGGTGACGGTGATATCCGCCGACGGAGCGAGCACCTGATAGTAGGGCTGCTCATAGGAAAAGCCGCGCTTGCCTGAGATGGTCACCACCGGCAGCAGGAAGCCCGACTTGCGCGACGAGGACGGATCAGCGGTGTAGAAGGCCGGCAGGAAGAGGATGCCGACGCCCTTCACCTCGATCACCGCATCCTGGAAGTAGAGGGTCTTGCGGGCCTTGTCCTCGATCACCTTGCGGGCGCGGATCGACCAGGTGGGTCGTTTCTGGTGGTTCTCGGCGCAGACTTGGCAGGGGGTGAAGATCACCCGGTCCAGCTCGGTGATGTTGGCGTTGCGGCGCTCGGTGCGGGCGGCGGCGATCTTCACGTCGTTCTGCAGTCGAGTGGAAAAGCCGATCGCCACCCCCTCGCTCATGTCCTTGTCGAGGGTCATGGCGGTCGCGAACTGGGCGGTGCCGTCGGCGTTGATGATGGCGACGTGGCCGTGAGCGGTGACGATGCCGGTTTCGGTCTGGTAGTCGAGTTCGTCGGCGCGCAGCACCCGGCCCTGGTAGCGGGCCTCCACCGAGCCCTCGGCCGTGACCGTGTGCTTGGTCTCGTCGCGAATGAGGGTGTCGGACTCCAGATAGAATCCGCCGCCGGCGAGGCCGTCGTCAGGGGCGGGCGCGGCCGGCTTGGGCGGCGGGGTGATCATTTTCGACAACGGCTCCGCGGCCGCGGCGCCGGCCAGCAGGGCGGCGCCCGCGCAGAGGCCGGCCAAGGTTCCCGCCCTACTCAACTTCGCCACTCGCGGACCTTTCTCGCGCCTCGCCTCGCCCAACACCACGAGTCAGCCATCCTCCGTATAGCAAAGGAGGGTGACCCCCGCCAAAAGCGCCAGGACCGGGGGCGCCCAGGCGGCGAGACCCGGGGGGATTACCTCGGAGGCGCCCAAGGCGCCGCAGAATTCATCCAGAAAAAACAGTCCGAACCCGAGGGTGACGCCAGCCCCAGCCAGGGCGGCCAGATCGCCCAGCCGGACCAGGCGCAGTGAAAAGCCCGCGCCGAGCACCGACATGGCGACGAACAAGAGCGGCGTCGCCAGGAGTTGCTGGAGGCGCAGGCGGTATCCGGTCGAGGCGTAGCCGGCCAGCTCGGCCCCGCGAATGGTCGCCGGCAGCCGCCAGAAGGCGACCGCGCCGGGTGAGACGAACTTTTCCATGGCCGAGCGGTGATCGAGCATGGAGGGAATCAGGATCTGCTCGGAGTGGACCGAGCTGGCCCCGGGGAGGGCCTCGCGCACATCGCTGAGCCGCCAGTAGCCGGGTAGCAGGCGGGCCTCCGAGGCTTCGAGCCGGCGGGCGAAGCCGAGGCCGCCCGACGGATCGACGTTCTCGATGAACACCGACACCCCGCGCAGGCGAACCACGTCATCGACGGTGTCGTGGGAACGGGCATGGATCACCACCTGCTGGCGGTCGTCGCCCTGGCGCAGCCAGATCTCGGACGGACCGTCTTTGCGCCCCTGGGTGATCTCCGACTGGCGGTCCTCGAATCGGGCGTTGAGCGCCGAGGCGACCGGATTGAAGACGGTGATTGTGGCGATGCCGATCAGCACCGCGGCGGCGGCGGCGGGAAAGATGAACCGCCAGGCCGATACTCCCGCCGCCCGCATGGCCACCAGCTCGCTGCGCCGGTTCATGGCCACGAACGCCCCCATGGTCCCGAACAGGAACACGAACGGCAGAAGTTGCAGGATGACCGCCGGCGACTTCAGCACGGTCAGGCCGAGGAGCTGGACGAAGGTCAAATCCTGCCGGCCGCCCAGGGTGCGAGACAGCTCCACGAAGTCGATGAGCACGATTACCGAGGCGATCACCGCCGTGGCGGTCCCGATCCCGGCCAGGAAACGGCCGAGGACGTAGGTCTGCAGACGGAGGGGCGGCAGGGTCACGCCGGGACGATGGCCGGAACCGGGCGGCGGCGACCAAACATCAGGGCCAGGGCGATACCCGTCGCCCCAAGGGGAATGAGATACTGCATGAGGTTCCAGGCCGGCGACGCCCCGGCGGCGGCCTGGACGCTGAACCCGGCCACCCGGGTGACCACGGCGGCGCAGGCGACGGTGGCGATCCGCGCTCCATAGCCCATGCGGCTGAACGATCCGCCGATCACCGCGGTCAGAGCCATGGCCATGAACGCGACGCTGTAGAGCGCCGCGGCGATGCGCGAATGGCCCTCGGCGAGCATCTTGCCGATATTGGCCCGCTCCCAGGCCCCGCTCAGATCGGGGAAGAACAGCTCGTGCGGATAGCGGTCGGAGAGCTTGTAGATCACCGGCCGATCGGGGGCCATCAGGGGCTTCAGATCGAGCACATACTGATCGAACGACAGGAAATTCAGGGTGCCGACCTTAGAGAACTCCTGATTGGCCCCGTGGCGCAGGTTGAGCAAGGGGCCGGCGGCGCGTTTCTGCAGCCGACCCTCGCGGGCCATGACCGTGCTGTCGCGGCCGTTGCCATTGTCGCGATCGATGAACAGGTTGTGGATCGTCCCGTCGTCGTCCATCGCCTGGGCGAATACGGTGACTCCCGGGGCGGGGTGGGAGAACTTGCCGGGCTGGATCATCGTCGCGGCCAAGTCGGCGCGGACGCTCTGCAGGGTCTCGCGCAGGGCGCGATAGCACAATGGCTGAACCCACAGGGTCAGCACCAGGCAGATCAAGCTCACTGAAGAGGCCAGCTGCAGGGCCGGGGCGATCACCCGCCAGCGGCTCATCCCGCCGGTGAAGCAGATGACGATCTCCTGCTCGGTGTGCAGACGGTTGAGCGCCACCAGGGCCCCAACCAGAACCGCCACCGGCAGGATCATGGCGATGAGCTGCGGCATGGCCAGCAGGATGATCTTGAGGAACACCAGCACGCTCTGCCGCTCATCGACCAGAACATCGAGGGCCGAGAGACTCTCGCTCAGCAGCGCCACCCCGGTGAGGGCGGCGGTGGCCACGAGCGTGGGTCCGAACAGCTCTCGGAACAGGTAGCGATCGATCAGCTGCATGGGGCGGAAACGGGATTCCAGGCCTTTAAGACGCGGCGCGCCGGGAGGGCGGCGCCCTTGTAGCCACGGCCAAGAAGGGACGGCAACCCTGGCCTAAATCAAGGCGTCGGCGGAGGGCTTGGAGTGATCGGTCCAAAGACGGCTTCAAACCCGGCGGCAAGGGCTTGGTCGGCGCGGGTCATGGAGACTTCCCGGCCCAGGCTCGCCAGGCTGGTCACCCCATGCTCGGTGATTCCGCACGGAACGATACCGCCGAAATGGGCCAGTTCCGGCGCGACGTTGAGGCTTATGCCGTGGAAGCTGACCCAGCGGCGCAGCTTGACGCCGATCGCGGCGATCTTCTCCTCGCGGAGCGGCGGCCCGGCCCGGTCGACCCAAACGCCTATTCGTCCGCAGCGGACACCGCTCTCGACGCCGAGCTCGGCCAGGGCGGCGATCAGCCAGGTTTCGAGAGCGGCGACGAAGGCCCGGGCGTCGCGACCCCGGGTCCGCAGGTCGAGCATCACGTAGGCCACCCGCTGACCGGGGCCGTGATAGGTGTATTGGCCGCCGCGTCCGCTGGCGAACACCGGGAAACGGTCGGGATCGATGAGATCGGCGGGTTTGGCCGACACGCCGGCCGTGTAGAGCGGCGGGTGCTCGAGCAGCCAGACCAGCTCGGGGGCCTCGCCGGCCAGGATCGCCGCCACCCGGGCTTCCATCGCCGCCACCGCCTGCGGGTAGGCGACCAAGTCCAGCGACGTCGCCCACTCCACCGAAGTGGCGTCAGGCCGGCGGAGTGTCCGGGCGGGCGGGGGGGTGAGGGTGGACATGGCCGCTCAATGTGGGGCGCCGGACCCCGCGCGCAAAGCCCGGCCTTCACAAGCACGCGGCCATTTGCTACGCCCCGCCGCTCGCGACGAGCGGTCGTGGCGGAATTGGTAGACGCGCAGCGTTGAGGTCGCTGTAGGGCAACCTGTGGAAGTTCGAGTCTTCTCGACCGCACCAGCGATACGATCCCAGCCGATGCGGATCGTGGCGCCAATCGAAGGCCTCACGCCCTTGCATCACTGCGATGCAAGGGCTCAGCCGGGCCCCTACGGCGTGGCGTTGACGGGCTTGTCGGCCATCTTCCTGGCCGCCTCGCGGGCGGCCCTCGCCCTGGCGGCGTCGGCCTGACGTTTGGCCAAGGCGGCGGCTCGATCGGCGGTTTGCTGCTGGACCTGGGCCTGGTGGGCCGCGACGGCGTGCTGGCGCGCCTCGGCCTGAGCCTTTTGCGCCGCGACCTGGGCCTGACGGTCAGCCACAGCCTTTTGCGCCGCCGCCTGCTGCTGGCGGGCGTCGGCCTGAGCCTTACGCGCGGCAGCCTGATCGGCGGCCTGGGCCTGTCGCTGATGCAGCGCCTGGACCCGGGCGGCCGCCTGCTCTTGGCGAGCCTGGACTTGACGGGCGGCCGTCTGATCGGCGGCCTGCTTGGCGCGCAGCTCAGCTTGCTGAGCGGCCCGGGCGCGGTTCTGCATCTGGGCCTGCGCGGCCGCGGCCTGAGCCTGAGCCGCCTGGCGCGTGGCCAGCTGGTTCTGACGCGTGGTGAGCGCCTGGGTGCGCGCCTGCGCCTGCTTGGCGGCCAGATCCTGCTGCTGTTGCGCCGCCTGCGCCTGGGCGCGCCGCGCCGCCATCTGCGCCGGGGTCAAGTCGACGGGCGTATGATGCCCGGCCATCCAGGCCGCGCTCGCGACGCCGCCACCGGCGACGCCCACGGCGGCTAGGGCGGCCTGCCGTTCACGGGCGGCCTGGACGGCGTTGTGATTGGCCTGATCGACCCGGGCGGCCTCGGCCTCGCGGCGATAGCGTTCCTGGGCCCAGCCGGCCTGATCCTGCTGGCCGTACTGGTCGTGATAGGCCCGCCAGTCCGGATTACGGTCGCGATTGGCGAGCCACCCGGCGCGTTCGCGGCCGATCTCGGCTCGGCGAGCCTCCCAGTTGGCGCGGGCCACCGCCTGGTGCCGCTCCCTCAAGGACGCCTGATAGAGCGCCTGGGCGCGCCACAGATAGCGGCCGGCGTCATCGGCGCGGCGGTCCTGATCGGGGGCCGCCAGCGGACGGCCGAAGCGGTCATAGACCACCACCAGCGCCCCGCCCTGGTAGCCGTAGGCGTAGTCGGGGTCGCGGACGTAGAACGGCGCGTCGGAGCCGGGCTGGTAGTAATAGTAGCGCTCGCCGCCGCCGGGCAGGGGCTCGGCCACCGTCTGGTAGCCGTTGTCGCCGCGCCAGCTCCACGGCCGCACGCCCTGGTAGTCGAAAGCGTAGTCGGGCGGCGCATCGCCGAAGCTCTGGGTGACCTGGTGGGCCCGATCGGCGAAGGCGTAGCTGTCCTGCGGCCTGGCCACCGCGACCCGGCGAACCGGGTGCGAGGGCAGGGCGGCCAGGGGCGGCGCGGCGGCCATGGCCGGGGCCGGAGCGTCGGAGAGCGGCAGGGTGGCCACCGGCGCGGGCGCCTGGTCGACGCTCGCCGGGGCGGCCGGCGCGGTTTTCTGGCAACTGGCGGTGAGGGCGGCGATGACGACGGCGAGCGCCAGCCCCGAGGCCTGCCCCAGCAAATGCGTGCGTTTCATAACTCTTCAGCTCCTGATCGATCCCGTAGTGAACCCCAGCGTAGCAGGCCCGGCGATGAACTGTTGCTGAACTGAAATGTTCGAAAATTGACAGGGTTGCCGACAATCCCGCGCAGGGGGCTCGCAAGACGGCCCGCGACGAGCGTGCTAAGGGGACCGGCCATGATCCCCAACCACGGACCGATGATGGATTTCGGCCTCGGCGAGACCGCCGACGCCATCCGCGAGACCACCGCCCGCTTTGCCGCCGACCGTATCGCCCCAATCGCCGCTGAGATCGACATCACTAACGATTTCCCGCGCCACCTGTGGCCGCAGATGGGCGAGCTGGGCCTCCACGGCATCACCGTCGAGGAGGACTACGGTGGCCTGGGCCTGGGCTATCTAGAGCATGTGGTGGCCATGGAGGAGGTGTCGCGCGCCTCGGCCTCGGTGGGACTTTCCTACGGCGCCCACTCGAACCTGTGCGTGAACCAGATCCGCCGCTGGGGCTCGGACGAACAGAAGCGGCGCTATCTGCCGGCCCTGATCAGCGGCGAGCACGTCGGAGCCCTGGCGATGAGCGAGGCGGGGGCCGGCTCCGACGTGATCTCCATGCAGCTGCGCGCCGTTCGTCGGGGCGATTCCTATGTGCTCAACGGGACCAAGTTCTGGATCACCAACGCGCCCCACGCCGATACCCTGGTGGTCTACGCCAAGACCGATCCGGCGGCGGAAAGCCGGGGCGTGACCGCCTTTCTCATCGAGAAGGATTTCAAGGGCTTTTCCTGCTCGCGCAAGCTCGACAAGACCGGCATGCGCGGTTCCGACACCGGCGAGCTGGTGTTCGAGGACTGCGAGGTCCCGGCCGAGAACGTCATGGGGCCGGAGAACGGTGGAGCAGGGGTGCTGATGAGCGGCCTGGATTATGAGCGCACGGTGCTGTCGGCAGGGCCGCTGGGGATCATGCAGGCCTGCCTGGACACCGTACTTCCCTATGTGCGCGAG
>JANWHQ010000127.1 GCA_025450315.1 Caulobacteraceae bacterium | reverse complement strand
TCCCGGTGACGACCACTCTGGAAGAGGAGCAGGAACTTCTGCGGCGCTTCGGATCGGCGCTCCGCGAGACGATCCTGCCGTAGCGTCGTACCCCGAAAGCAGGCATTGCGGAGTTCGGCTAAGAGTCACTACCGCCCGTTCGCGCCTGTGGCCCCTGGGTCTTGCGCTCGGCAGAGCCGCCGAGCCGCCTGCATCCCGCTCGTACACCGCGCCTCCGGGGTGGCTCCCCGCGCCACCCGCTCACCCGTCCCGCAGCGCCTTCAGACCCTTACGGGCCAGGGCGTCGGCGCGGTCGTTGTGCTCGTGGCCCGAGTGGCCCTTGACCCAGCGCCAGTCGACGTCGTGGCGCAGCCGGGCCTCGTCGAGCCGCCGCCAGAGGTCCTCGTTCTTGACCGGGGCCTTGGAGGCGGTGCGCCAGCCGCGCGCCTTCCAGCCGGCCAGCCATTCGGTGATGCCGCTGCGCAGGTACTGGCTGTCGGTGTGCAGCTCGACCTTGCAGGGCCGCTTCAGCGCCTCCAGCGCCTGGATCGCCGCCATCAGCTCCATGCGGTTGTTGGTGGTGGCCGCCTCGCCGCCGCAGAGGTCGCGCTCGTGCTGGCCGAACATCAGGACCGCGCCCCAGCCGCCGGGCCCCGGATTGCCGCTGCAGGCCCCGTCCGTATAGATCACCACCTTGGGGGTCACCGGGCGGCCGCCGCCGCGTCCAGCAGGTGCAGCCCGGCCCGGTGGACCGCCAGCTTGCGCTCGTACTCCAGCGGGTCCTTGGGCCTGACCAGGGCGCCCTCGGGGGTGGAGCGCCAGTCGTTCAGCCGGGTCAGGAAGAAGCGCAGGGCCGCGCCGCGCGCCAGCACCGGCAGGGCGGCCTTCTCGGCGGCCGACAGCGGCCGGCGGCGCTCGTAGCCGGCGATCAGCGCCCGCGCCAGGGTGATGTTGAAGCTGCCGTCCGGCTCGAAGCACCAGGCGTTCAGGGCCACGGCGATGTCGTAGGCCAGGGCGTCGTCGCAGGCGAAATAGAAGTCGATGGCCGCGGCGAAGCGGCCGTTCTGGAAGAACACGTTGTCGGGGAAGAGGTCGGCGTGGATGGTGCCCGACGGCAGGCCCCGGGGCCAGGCCGCGGCGATGGCCTCGACGTCGGCGGCGATCACGCCGGCCAGGCCCGGCTTCAGCGCCTCGGCCTCGCCGCGCAGCCGGGCGAACAGTCCCGGCCAGACGGCGTGGCCCAGGTCGTTGACCCGCCGCCCCGCAAAGCCCTGGGCCGCCTGGTGCAGCCAGGCCATCCCCTCGCCCGCCTCAAGGCAATGGGCGGCGGTGGGCCGGCGCACCGACAGGCCGTTCATGAACTCCACCAGGGCCGCGGGCTTGCCGCGGATCTGGCGCTGGATGGCGCCGTCGCGGCCCGCCATCGGCTCGGCGCAGGGGAAGCCGTGCTGGGCCAGCCACTGCATCAAGGACAGGAAGTACGGCAGCTCCTCGGCGCGCACGCGGCGCTCGTAGATGGTCAGGATGAAGCGCCCACGGGTGGTCTCGACCAGGAAGTTGGAATTCTCCACCCCCTCGGCGATGCCCTTGCAGCTCTGCGCCTGGCCGAGGTCGAACTCGGCCAGGAACCCTTCCAGCTCGGCGTCGGTGATGTCGGTATAGACGGCCACGCGCGTTGATCGGCGAGGCCATGGGGCGAGGTCAAGCCGCGTCGCCTCCCGACGATGGATTCCTTGTCATTTGACCGGCGGCCAAAGCGCCGCCAGGGAGTCCGCGTTGGCGAGGGAGCCGGGCATGACCGAGCATCGACGGCTGAAGAAGAGCGAGTTTTTGGAAGTGCGCCTGCCGCATCCCACCAAGCTCGCCTTCATGGAGCGCTGCCGCGGCGAAGGCCGCTCGGCCAGCGAGGTGGTGCGCGGGTTCATCGAGGCCTATCTGGCCGGCCCGCGCGGGGCCGCCCCCGGGCGGCCGGCGCGGCTGGTCGCGGCCGGCGCGGCGCTGGCGGCCTGCGGCCTCGCGGCGGCGCCGAGCTTCGCGCGGCCCACGGCCGGCGACGACTTCGCCCGCCTGGACCTGAATCGCGACGGCCAGGTCAGCCTGGCCGAGTTCGACCGCGCCGCGAGCGTGCAGGTCGGCGTCGCCGCCCCGCGCGGCTGGCTGGACAAGGTGGGCCTGACCCACGCGCCGGGCCGGCCGGCGCTGGACGAGGGGCTGCGCCGGGACGTGCTGCGCGCGGCGTTCGACCAGATCGACTCCGACCGCGACGGCGCGCTCACCCTGGCGGAATACCGCCGCTGGCGCGGGGCCTGACCCGGCGGCGCCGGCTCAGACCACCTTGCGGAACATGCGGCCCGGATCGAAGCGCGAGATCCAGGTGCGCGGGTCCAGCAGCGCGGCGCCGCCCCGCCAGGCGAAGGCGATGAACTCCAGCTTGCCCTCCAGGTTCTCGGCCGGGACCAGGCCCACGCCGATGGCGCGCGGCCAGCGGCTGTCCAGCGAATTGTCGCGGTTGTCGCCCAGGAAGAAGTAGCTGCGCGCGGGCACGGAATAGACGCCGGTGGTGTCGCCCTGCCGCTCCTCGGGGGCGCGCAGGATCACGTGGCCGGTTCCGTCCGGCAGGGTCTCGCGCAGGGCGATCACCGGGCGCGAGGGCTGGTCGGGATCGACGGTGGGGCCCAGCACCTGCTGGCGCAGCGGCGCGCCGTTCACGAAGACCACGCCGTGGATCATCTGGATCCGGTCGCCCGGCAGGCCGATCAGCCGCTTGACGTAGTCGGTGCGACCGTCGCGCGGCAGCTTGAACACGATCACGTCGCCGCGCCGGGGCGCGCGGCCCAGGATACGCCCCCGGAACGGCGCCAGGCCCCAGGGGAAGGCCTGGCGGCTCCAGCCGTAGCTGGACTTGGAGACGATCAGGTAGTCGCCGATCCGCAGCGCCGGCTCCATCGAATCGGAGGGGATGGTGAAGGGCTCGAAGACGAAGACGTGGATCATCAGGGCGGCGGCGAGCGCCAGGGCCGCGCCCCTGAGCTCACGGGCGACGCCCCACAGGCGGGCGGCGAGGTCCGACATCGGCTGACTCCGGCGGGGCGCGAAGGGCGCTCCGATCGGCCGCGAGGCTGGTCCGCGCCGCCGCCCGCGAGCAAAGCGATTGGCGTCCGGACGGCCGCAAACCTTGTCCGGACATGGCCGACGGCGCTCGTGAGCGAGACGGGATCGGCGCCCGATCCAGATCGGACACGTGGTTCGATGGCGCCTTTTGCGCTATCATGTTGTTGCGAGGCCCCACCTATGACCTTCATCAAGATCAAGAAAGTCGGCGACGAGCTCGTGATAGCGCTGGACGATAGCGCACGTGAAATGCTGGGCGCCAAAGAAGGCGACACGCTCGTTCTGACAGAGACGGAGCGCGGATCGGTCGAACTGACCAAACCTGACGCAGTCATGCTCGAGCGGCTGCGGCGTGGGCGCGCCTTCTTCAACAAGTACAGGTCGACATTCGAAGCCCTGGCCAAATAGGCCATGACCGAACCTTTGTGGGTCGACAAGGCGCTGCTCCTGCAGCTGCACGACGAGATCCTCGCCGAGACCGGCGGCGCGCCCGGTCTGCGCAGCGAACCGCTCCTCGAATCCGCCCTGGCGCGGCCGATCAACAGATTCGTCTATGAGGGCCTCGAGGACTTGATCGAACTTGCGGCGACCTACGCCGTCGCAGTCTCGGCCAATCATCCGTTCGTGGACGGCAACAAGCGAGCGGCGTTCATCTGCCTCGGCCAATTCCTCGCGGACAATGGCCTCGGCCTAGAGGCAGATGCGGATGACGCAACACGCATCGTCCTGTCGGTGGCGGCGGGCGAGATGGGGATCCCTGAGCTAGCCGCCTGGCTGCGACCGCTCGTGACGAATCTCGACCCCTGATCAGACCGCCACGGCCCTCGGCAGCTTGAAGGTCACGCTTTCCTGGCGGGGATCGACGTCCTGGGTCTCGACGTCGAAGCGCTCGGACAGGGCCTCGATCACCTGCTGCACCAGAAGCTCGGGCGCGGAGGCGCCGGCGGTCAGGCCCACCGCCTCGACCCCGTCGAACCAGGTCCAGTCGAGCTGGCCGGCGTCGTCGATCAGCCGGGCGTCGGGCGCGCCCGCCTGGCGGGCCACCTCCACCAGGCGCTGGGAGTTGGAGGAGGCCGGCGAGCCGACCACCAGCATCAGCTCGCACATGGGCGCGATCTTCTTGACCGCCTCCTGGCGGTTGGTGGTGGCGTAGCAGATGTCTTCCTTGCGCGGCGCGGCGGCCTTGGGGAAGCGCTTGCGCAGCGCGGCGACGATCTCGGCGGTGTCGTCCACCGACAGGGTGGTCTGGGTGACGAAGGCCAGGCGCTCCGGATCGCGCGGATCGAGCCCGGCCACGTCCTCGACGGTCTCCACCAGCGAGATGCGCCCGGCGGGCAGCTGGCCGATGGCGCCCAGCACCTCCGGGTGGCCGGCATGGCCGATCAGCACGATCTCGCGGCCGGCGGCGTCGTGCCGGTTGATCTCGACGTGCACCTTGGAAACCAGCGGGCAGGTGGCGTCCAGGTAGAACATCTCGCGCCGCTTGGCCTCGGCCGGCACCGAGCGCGGCACGCCGTGCGCGGAGAAGATCACCGGCCGGTCGTCGGGCGCCTCGGCCAGGTCCTCGACGAACACCGCGCCCAGGTCCCGCAGCCGGTCGACCACGTGGCGGTTGTGCACGATCTCGTGGCGCACATAGACCGGCGCCCCGTACTTCTCGATCGCCCGCTCCACGATCTGGATGGCCCGGTCGACCCCTGCGCAGAAGCTTCGCGGGCTGGCCAGAAGCACGGTCAGCCGCCGACGTTCGGAAAGTTCGGGGCCCATGACCATGCTATTAGAGCCCTCGGCGCTCCGCCGCCAGCCCGGCCGCATGAAGCTTTCCTCATCAAGCCCCCAGCGTCCCTTTGCCTCGCCCGCGCGCCGGCGCGTGCGTTGCGGCGCGGGCGCTAAGCCTCTATCAAGCGCAGGCTGGCCGAGGCGGCGAAGCTTCGTCGCCCCCAACCGCGGTAGGTCCCATGCGTCGCACCTTCTTCATGCTCCTCGTCATCTTCGCCGCATGGACCGTGGTCCCGGCGATCCACGCCTTCGCCCAGTCGAGCGGCGACGACCAGTCGGACGCCGACAAGAAGAAGAAGAAGGAGGAGTGGGACCTCAAGCAGGCTCCCCTGCCCCAGCAGAAGAACGCCGGCCCGTGCCCCTTCGTGAAGGTGCTCTACGACGCCGGCCGCTACGAGGAGTTCAAGGACGGCCAGGAGGCCTCCAGCGCGGTGGCCTACACCGGCGAGATCGAGGGCCTGGCGGCCAGCTGCGAGTACAAGGGCGCCGCGCCGATCCACAACAAGGTGGCCATCACCTTCGCGCTGGGCCGCGGTCCCCAGGGCCTGGAGGGCCGCAAGACCTATCGCTACTGGATCGCCGTCACCCATCGCAACAAGTCGGTGCTGGACAAGGAGTACTTCACCCTGCCGGTCAGCTTCCCGGCCGGGCAGGACCGGGTGGGCGTGGTCGACACCATCAACGACATCGTGATCCCGCGCGCCGACGCCAAGGTGTCGGGCGAGAACTTCGAGATCCTGGTGGGCTTCGACGTCACCCCGGCCATGGCCGACTTCAATCGCGAGGGGAAGCGCTTCCGCATCAACGCGGGCGGCCCGACGGTGGCTGAGGCGCAAACCGGCCGCCGATGACGGACCTGAGACGGGCGCTCGGCGAAGCGGTCTCCGGCGCCTTCGCGGCCATCGACCTGCCCGCGGAGTTCGGGCGGGTGACGGCGTCGGACCGCCCCGACCTGGCCGATTTCCAGTGCAACGGCGCCATGGCCGCCGCCAAGGCCGCGCGAAAGCCCCCGCGCGAGATCGCCATCCGCGTCGCCGAGGCGCTGAAGGACAATCCCTATCTCGCCGCCGTGGAGATCGCGGGCCTGGGCTTCATCAACCTGCGCGTCTCCAACGCCGCCCTGGCCAACCGGGCGAACGAGATCTCGGGCGACGCCCGGGCCGGCGCCGCCCGCGTGGAGTCGCCGCGCCGGGTGGTGGTCGACTACGGCGGCCCCAATGTCGCCAAGCCCATGCACGTCGGGCACCTGCGCGCCTCGATCATCGGCGAATCGATCAAGCGCATCTTCCGCTTCCGGGGCGACGAGGTGCTGGGCGACGCCCACTTCGGCGACTGGGGCTTCCAGATGGGCCTCCTGATCGTCGCCGCCTGCGACGAGAACCCCCGCTGGCGCGCGGTGGCCGAGGAGACCTGGAAGAGCGACGAGAAGCTGCTGAAGGCGGGCGAGGCGCAGGTGGCGCCGGTGCTGCTGAAGGACCTGGACCTGGCCGCCCTGGACCGGCTCTATCCGGAGGCCGCGGCCAAGGCCAAGATCGACGACGACTATCGCGACCGCGCCCGCAAGGCGACGGCCGAGCTGCAGGCCGGCCGGCCCGGCTACATGGCCCTCTGGCGCCATTTCGTGGCGGTCAGCCGCAGCGCCCTGCAGCGCGAGTTCGAGGCCCTGGGCATCGAGTTCGACCTCTGGAAGGGCGAGAGCGACGTCGATTCCCTGATCGCGCCCATGGTCGAGGAGCTGAGGGCCAGGGGGCTTCTGGTGTTCGACCAGGGGGCGGAGGTGATGTTCGTCGCCAGGAACGACGACAAGCGCGAGCTGCCGCCGCTGATCGTGATCTCGTCGGAAGGCTCGGCCATGTACGGGACCACCGACCTGGCCACCATCCTGGACCGGCGCCGGAGCTTCGATCCCCAGCTGATGCTCTATTGCGTGGACCAGCGTCAGGCCGACCACTTCGAGCAGGTGTTCCGCGCCGCGGTCCGGGCCGGCTACGCCGCCGAGGACGAGCTGGAGCACATCGGCTTCGGCACCATGAACGGGACCGACGGCCGGCCGTTCAAGACCCGCGAGGGCGGGGTGCTGAAGCTGCACGACCTGATCACCATGGCCCGCGACAAGGCCCGCGACCGGCTGCACGAGGCGGGACTGGGGGCCGAGCTCGAGCCCGAGGAATTCGAGGCGACCGCCCACAAGGTCGGGGTGGCGGCCCTGAAGTTCGCCGACCTGCAGAACTTCCGCGGCACCAGCTACGTCTTCGACCTGGACCGCTTCACCAGCTTCGAGGGCAAGACCGGGCCCTATCTGCTCTACCAGGCGGTGCGGATCAAATCGCTGCTGCGCCGCGCCGCCGAGGAGGGCGCCGAGCCGGGCCAGGTGCTGATCGCCGAACCCGCCGAACGCGACCTGGCCCTGGTGCTGGACGCCTTCGACAACGCCCTGGCCGAAGCCTACGACAAGCGCGCGCCCAACTTCCTGGCCGAGCACGCCTTCCGCCTGGCCCAGAGCTTCTCGAAGTTCTACGCGACCTGCCCGGTCCTGGGCGCCGAGGACGAGAGCGTGCGCGCCTCGCGCCTGCGGCTGGCCGGGACCACCCTGGCCCAGCTGGAGACGGTGCTGTCGCTGCTCGGCCTGGAGACGCCCGAGCGGATGTGATCTGGCCGCCACCGACCGATGCGTCGGCGCCACGCCCCCTGAATTTGCGAACGCACACGGACGAAGCCGCCCCACCCGTCTTGCGGCAGCCGCAGTCTGTTCGCATATCTGGACAGCCCCGCCGGTCCAGCCGCCGCTGCGGCGGATTCAGGATGTCCGTTCCATGCCGATTCTCGGCCTCTCCGTCGCGCCGCGGGCTCAGGAAGAGTCCGCCGCCATGATGCGCAAGGGCATGAGATTCGCGCTGGTTGGCGTCGGCCTGGCGATCATGGCCGTGGGCGTTCCGCTGGCGCTGCTGCCCTGGCTGCACATCCCCGGCGCCCTGATCCTGGCCATCGGCCTGGTGCTGGTGCTGCGCAACTCCTTCAGCGCCCGGCGGACCTTCATCCGCGCCCAGCGGCGCCATCCCAAGATCGTGTTCCCGATCCGCCGGCTGATCCGGCGCGAACCGGAGGTCTTCCCGGTGGCCTGGCAGGCCAGCCTCCGGGTCG
>JANWHQ010000126.1 GCA_025450315.1 Caulobacteraceae bacterium | reverse complement strand
GACGACTCCGGCAAGTTCCTGGCCGCCTACCTCGAAAAGGGCATCTACGAGAAGGACCCCTTCGTCAGCCTCGACCAGGAGGGGGTGGGGGACCTGATCCGCATCGCGGTCGAGCGGGCCAGGCGCGTGAGGCCGGGCGTCAAGCTGGGGATCTGCGGCGAGCACGGCGGCGATCCGGCCTCGATCGGCTTCTGCGAAAGGGCGGGCCTGGATTACGTCTCCTGCTCGCCCTACCGGGTGCCCATCGCCCGGCTGGCGGCGGCCCAGGCGGCGCTGGCGGCTCGCCAGGCCTGACGAAGGGCGCCGTCCCGCCTCATTGAGTTGCCCAAAGGCCACGCTGGCGCCGCTTCCGGCCGACGGCCTCTTATATTGCGCCGCACAAAACCCTAACTGCGCCTTCCCCCCTCGCGTCGGGGGAAACCAGTAAGGAAATTCAATAACATGAAGTCTCTCATTGCCGCCGCTTCGGCGATCGCCATTGCCGCCGTTGCTGCACCTGCGTTCGCACAGTCCTCGTCGTTCGGACCGATCACGCCCTACGTCAACCTGGGCTATTCGTACGCCGACACCTCCCTCGACAACTTCGGGGCCAATCCGGGCTTCAGCGTGATCGACGGCCGCCTGGGCGCCAAGATCGGCCGCTATTTCGGGGCGGAAGGCGAAGTGGGCTTCGGCCTGAACACCGCCGACCAGGGCGGCGTCGGCTACAAGGTGCGCAACAGCTACGCCGGCTATGCCGTGGGCTTCCTGCCGATCATGCCGAACGCCGACCTGTTCGCGCGGATCGGATACGGCCATGACAACCTGCGCGCCACGGTGAACGGGCAATCGTTCGACACCGGCGCCGACACCCTCAACTACGGCGTCGGCGGCGAGTACTTCCTGACGCCGCACGACGGCATCCGGGTCGACTACACGCGCGACGAATTCCGCCAGAACAACGGCCACGCCAACGTCTGGGGCGTGTCCTACGTCCGCAAGTTCTAGCCCCAGTCACGGGCCACGACGACGCGGCGCGCCGGGAAACCGGCGCGCCGCTTTGCGTTCCGGGCTCGGGATCGCGAACGCCCTTGCTCCTCGGGGCGCCGCGGCGGCATCGGATCGCCTTGGCCGGTCACAAGTAAACACAAATGGAAACTCGCCGCCGCAAAGTCGCCACATAGATGAACAGAGATGTTGCACAAATGCCGCGCCCAGAGCCGACGTCACGGTTCAGCTCGACCGATCTCTTTTCTGACGCGTTTGGGGCTCTGGTTGGGTCGGGGGCGCAGCGAGATCAGGTCGAAGCGCGAGCAGCGCCCGCCCTGAGCTTCGCACTATTGGTCAGGCGCGCAAGCGTTCGGGGCGTATCCCGGAGGCTGGGCGTCGCGCATAGGAGAGAGTGACGTGATGAAGTCTGTTTTTGCCGCCGCCGCCGCCGCGGCCGTCTGCGCCGCCGCCCCGGCTCTGGCCCTCGCCCAGGACAACACCGGCGGCGTCGACGGCGCCTACGGAAACCTCGGCTGGAGCCACGTGACCACCAACGGGGCCAGCACCGAAGGCATCCAGGGTCGCCTGGGCTACCGGTTCATGCCGTACCTGGGCGTCGAGGGCGAACTCCGCGCCGGCCTGTCGACCGGCAACACCACGGTGACCTACACCAGCGGAACGCCGCCGGTGACCGGCACGATCAATTCCGACGTCAAGCAGACGGTCGCCGGCGCCGGCTACGTCGTGGGCTTCCTGCCCCTGATGAGCAACCGCTTCGACCTCCTGGCCCGCGTGGGCTACGGCTGGTCGCGCTACAACCTGACGCCGACGGGCCTGGCGACCACCCACGCCGACGAGAACGGCATCCGCTACGGGGTGGGCGCGCAGTATCTGTTCGACGGCAAGAACGGCGTCCGCGTCGACTGGACCCGCGAGCACATGAACAACTTCACCGTGCCGGCGGGCGTCGCCATCGACAACAACGCCAACGTCTGGGGCGTGAGCTTCGTGCACCGCTTCTAGGGCGCGTTCCGAAACGTGGGAACCGGTTTTCGGAACAGAACGCGCGCAAATACAAAGATCTAGAGCGGCGATCTGATTCCATCAGATCGCAACCTGCTCTAGGCGATCGCTTCGAGACAAATGGACCCTCCCCTGCCCGGGGGAGGGTCTTTTCTTGCGTTCCGAACCACACCCCTAGTCCCGCAGCATCGGCAGGCCGAGGCCCGAGACGGGCAGGGCGTTCAGGAGCTCCTTGCGGAAACGGAAGAGCTCGGCCGGCCGGCCGCCGGTCTCCACGTCCAGGCGGCCGAGGCCCTCCACGAGACCGGTCCGCTCGACCGAGCGGCGGAAGTTCTGCTTGTGCAGGGCCACGCCGGACAGGGCCTCCACCGTGCGCTGCAGCCGCGACAGGGTGAACTCCGGCGGGGTCAGCTCGAACACCACCGGCCGGTACTTGATCTTGCCGCGCAGCCGCCCGAGGCCCGTGGCCAGGATGCGGCGGTGGTCGGAGATCATCGGCTCGCCGAACGCCGAGACGGGGCCCGGCTCGGGCGCCGGCCGGCCCGCCGCGCGGGCGTGGTCGCGCGCCGCCTCCAGGGCCAGGCCAGCCTCGTAGAGCAGCTCGTAGCGCTCCAGCACCCGCTCCTCGTTCCAGGGCGCGCCCTCCAGGGCGAAGGACAGCCGCGCGCGCGCGCGCCGCCGCTCGGCCTCTTCGCCAGGCGCCGAGGCGGCCCATCGTTCGAGCGCCGGGCCGATCGTCTCGT
Source organism: Caulobacteraceae bacterium (assembly GCA_025450315.1). Taxonomy (GTDB): domain Bacteria; phylum Pseudomonadota; class Alphaproteobacteria; order Caulobacterales; family Caulobacteraceae; genus JANWHQ01. The sequence continues at coordinate 14,881 of JANWHQ010000126.1, read as the reverse complement.
CCAGCAACGCCGGCCGGCCGCGCCGCCAGTCCTCCCAGGGGAAGAACCGGGTCCAGGGCGCCCAGAGGGTGTCGGGGGCCTGGGTGTCGATGGCCCGCGGGGTCAGGGCCAGATAGCCCACCGAGATCACCCGCGGGGGGTCCGAGCCGTCGGCGGGCGAGGCGATGGCCCCTCCGATGGCGCCGATGTCGGCCACCGGCGCGTCGCGGCCGCGGTCGCCGAAGGTATAGAGCTGCTCCACATAGCCCAGCTGGAAGCGGGTCTGCTCGGCCACGAAGGCGCGCAGCGCCAGCTCGAAGGTGCGCGTCCCCTCCGGATCGAAGGGCCCGAACGGCAGGCCCACCAGGGTCGAGGGCCGGCTGGTGCGCGCATCGTGCGGGCGCACGGTCAGCACCACCGCTTCGTCCTGGCGGATGGCGATGATCACGGCCGACAGCCCGATGACGACGGCGGAGGTCATCGTCGCGTCCTTCGAGACGCCCGCCGGCGCGGGCTCCTCGGGATGACGGTCTCAGCTCTCGTCATGGTGAGGAGCGCCCGATTGGGCGCGTCTCCAACCACGCGGGGCGGCTTCGCCTCATTCCACCGCCGCCCCGATCTCGCGGGCTAGCCTTTGCAGCTCGCCGGGCTCGGCCTGGCCGGCGCCGTGGGCGCCGAGCGGCTGGCCCTCCCAGCGAGGCAGGACGTGGAAGTGCAGGTGGAAGATGGTCTGGCCGGCGGGGGCGCCGTTGAACTGGGTCACCACCAGGCCGTCGGGGTTCAGGGCCCTCAGCACTGCGCGGGCGATCGTCTGCACGCCCACGATCAGCTCGCCCAGCGGCCGGGGCTCGATGTCCAGCAGGTTGCGCGCCTGGGCGTGCTTGTGCACCACCAGCGTATGGCCGCGCACCTGGGGGAAGGCGTCCATGAAGGCCAGGACCGTGTCGTCCTCCCAGACCTTGGCGCAGGGGATCTCGCCGCGGACGATGCGGGCGAAGATGTTGGCGTCGTCATAGGCGCCGTCGAGGCTCATGGTTGCGGCCCTCCGCCGTTTGCGGCCAACTCTCCTAGCAAACCGGCCGGAAAGGGGAAAACCGTGTCCGATCCGAACATGTCCGAGTGGCAGCGCAAGTGGTTCGCCACCGGGGTCGCCAATTTCGAGAAGCGCACCGGCAAGCCCATCGAGGAATGGGTCAAGATCGCCAGGACCTGCCCGGAGACCAAGCACCGGGCGCGACTGAAGTGGTTCAAGGACAACCACGGCCTGTTGCAGAACTCCGCCTCGATGGTGCTGCGCCAGGCCTTCCCCAACGAGGAGGGCATGGCCTGGGACGAACCGGGCAAGCTGCGCCGGGCGCTGTGGACCGATCCCGCCTCGACCGCGATCTTCGAGAAGGTCGAACAGCTGGTGAAGGCCCTGCCCGAGATCTCCAACGGCCAGCGCAAGGGCTACACCTCCTGGTCGCACAAGGTGCAGTTCGCCGCCGTGCGCCCGCGGCCGAAGGGGACCGCGCGGCTGGGGCTGGCGGTCGAGCCTTCGGCCGACCCCAGGCTGGAGCCGGCGAAGAACGAGGGCTGGTCCGAGCGGCTGAAGGCCGCCGTCACCCTGGCCTCGCCGGCCGAGGTCGACGCCGGGATCGTCGCTTTGCTGAAGCAGGCCTGGGAGCGGTCCTGAGCCGATGCGGCTCGTCGGCCTCGGCCATGCGGTCTTCGCGGCGAGCTTGATCGTCATCGGGCTCTGGGGCCTGGCCGGCGGGCAGTTCGGCGCGATCTGGCAGCCGGTCCCCACATCGACGCCCGCCCGGGACATCCTGGCCTATGCCTGCGCGGTGGTCTCGCTGGCGGCGGGGCTGGGCCTGTTGTGGCGGCCGATGGCCGCGCCGGCCGCGCGGCTGCTCCTGGCCTGGCTGCTGCTCTGGCTGGTGGCGTTCAAGGCGCGCACGGTCTTCGCCGCCCCCGGGGCGGTGGTCTCGTGGGAAAGCTTCGGCGAGACGGTGGTGATCGTGGCCGGGGCCTGGGCGCTCTACGCCCTGCTGGCCGACGCCTGGGACCGGCGACAGCTCGGCTTCGCCACCGGCGAGGGCGGGCTGCGCATCGCCCGCGGGCTCTACGGCCTGGCCATGATCGCCTTCGGCCTGGCCCACCTGGCCTACGTCCGGCAGACCGCGGCCCTGGTTCCCGCCTGGCTGCCGGCGCACACGTCTTGGGTGTGGTTCACCGGCGCCGCCTATATCGCCGCCGGCGCGGCGATCCTGACGGGCATGCTGGCCAGGCTGGCGGCGGCGCTCTCGGCCCTGCAGATGGGACTGTTCACCCTCATGGTCTGGGCCCCGATGCTGGCGGCCGGCGCCAGGGACGCCGCGACCTCGAGCGAAGCGGTGGTCTCCTGGACCTTGGCGGCGGCCGGCCTGGCGGTGGCGGAGACCTATCGCGGCAGGGCCTGGCTCGCCCTCAGCCGAGCCGGCTAGCCGCTGTTCCTCAGCCCCGCCGAGATGCCGTTGATCGACATGCGGATGCCGTTGGCGATGGCTTCGTCGGCGTCGCCGGCGCGCCGGCGGCGCAACAGGCCGACCTGCAGCAGGTTCAGCGAGTCGATATAGGGCAGGCGCAGCCGGATGGAGTCCGCCAGACGGGGGTTGCGCTCCAACAGGGCGCCTTGGCCGGTGATGGCCAGGACCGCGTCGCGGGTGTCGGTCCATTCCCGGCGGATCTCGGCGAAGACCTGCTCGGCCAGGGCGCGGTCCTCGACCAGCTCGGCGTAGCGCTCGGCCAGGGCGAGGCTCGACTTGGCCAGCACCATCTCCAGGTTCGAGACCGTCGCACGGAAGTAGCCGGAGCGGGCGTGGAGCTCGGTCAGGGCCTGCATTCCGCCCGGCCCGTTCCCGATCCTGGCGGCCGCCGAGCCGAAGCCGTACCAGCCGGGCAGCATCACCCGCGCCTGCGACCAGCTGAACACCCACGGGATCGCCCGGAGATCCTCGACGCGGCCGGACGCGGTTCGCGAGGACGGCCGGCTGCCGATGTTGAGCTGGGCGATCTCGGGCAGCGGCGTCGACTGGTGGAAATAGTCGGCGAAGCCCGGGGTCTGGTAGACCAGCCGGCGATAGGCGTTGAAGGCCTCGGCGCTGAAATCGTCGAGCAGGGGCGCGCCTTCGGCGTCGGCCAGGTCCGGCTCGCGGGCGAAGTTGGACAACAGCGCCGCGGCGGCGATGGTCTCCAGGTTGGCGCGTCCGACGTCGGGATGGCCGTACTTGCTGGCCACCACCTCGCCCTGCTCGGTGATGCGCACGCCGGATTCCACCGCGCCGGCCGGCAGGGCCAGGATGGCGTCGAAGCTGGAGCCGCCGCCCCGCCCCACCGCCCCCCCGCGGCCATGGAAGAAGCGGACGCGCATGTCCCGCTTGCGCACGGCTTCGACCAGCCGGGCGATGGCGGTCCGGATCGCCCAGGTGGAGGTGATGTAGCCGCCGTCCTTGTTGCTGTCGGAGTAGCCGATCATCACCTCCTGCAGGCCCTCCTGGCCCCGCAGGATCGAGCGCACCGGCTCCAGGTCGAGGTGGTCGGCCATGATCCGGTGGCTGGCCTCCAGGTCGGCGATGGTCTCGAACAGCGGAACGATGCGCAGGGCGCTGGACGGCTGCGGTCCGGGCGTCAGCAGGCTGGCTTCCTTGAGCAGCACCGCCACCTCCAGCAGGTCCGAGACGCTGGTGGTCTTGGAGATCACATAGTTCGAGATCGCCCGCGGCCCGAAGCGGGCCCGCAGCCGTGCGGCGCTCTCGAGCAGCGCCAGCTCCTTGACGGCCAGGTCGGAGTAGCGGCCCCAAGGCGAGCGGAGCAGCCGAGGGCTCTGCAGCTCGGCCAGCAGAACCTGCACGCGCGCGGCCTCGTCGAGGTCGACATAGGCCGGGTCCACGCCGGCCTGGGCCAGCAACTCGGCCACCACGACCTCGTGCACCTCGGAATTCTGCCTGAGGTCGATCGAGGCCAGATGGAAGCCGAGGCTGGCCAGGCCTTCCCGGGCCTCCAGCAGGCGGCCGGCGGCGACATCGGCCGCGCCGTTGGCCTGCAGCGAACGGGCGACGACCGCGAGATCGGCTTCCAACTCTTCCGGCGCCAGATAGGGCTCGGCCTCGGCCCTGGCCGCCCTCGCGGGCGGATGGCCCAGCAGCATCCGCCGCGTCGCCGCCAGTCGCGCGTAGCAGCCGGTCAGGGCGCGCCGATAGATCTCGTCGTGCTTGTGCAGCGACGCGTGGAAACGGTTCTCGGCCAGGGCCTTGAGCTCGGCGCTCATCCCCGCCCAGGTCTCCGACATGGAGAGCTCCGAGGCCAAGGCGTGGAGCTGGTCCAGGTGGTGGTCCAGAGCCGCCTCGGCCTGGCGCCGCAGCGCATAGTCCAGCGTCTCGGCGGTCACGAACGGGTTGCCGTCGCGGTCGCCCCCGACCCAGGAGCCCACCTGGAGAAACCCGCCCAGCGGCCCCTCGGCGCCGAACAGCTCGCCAAGCCGCGACCGCACGCGCGGCAGCTCCCGGGTGAAGGTGCGGATGAAGACGGCGACCGCGTTGTCGATCTCGTCGGCGACCTGCAACCGCGCCGGCCTCAGCATCCGGGTCTGCCACAGGATGCGGATTTCGCGCTTCATGGCCGCTTCCAGCCGCCGCGCCTCGGCGGTGCGCAGCCCGCGCCGGTCGTGCGCCTGCAACAGCTCCGCCAGCGCCGCCTCGCGATCCTGGATGCTCTTGCGCCGGACCTCGGTGGGGTGGGCGGTCAGGACCGGGGCCAACAGGGCCGCGGCCGCATAGGCCTGGGCCGCGCCCGCGCCGACGCGGGGATCGTCCTCCAGGCGTTGCATCGGGCCATCGGCATGGGCGGCCTCACGCCGGGCCAGCTGGTCGTCGGCGATGTTGGCGAGTTGGGCGAAGATGGCGAACGCCCGGATCAGGATCAGCGTGTCGGCCATGTCCAGCCGCGCGAGCCGTTCGGCCAGGACCAGGTCCGCTTCGCCGTCGCGGTGCTCGCTGACCGCATGCCGGCGAATGTCCTCGATGCGCTCGAACAGCCGCACGCCATGCTGGTCGCCGATGACCTCGCCCAGCAGCCTGCCGAGCAGGCGGATGCCGGCGCGGCTGGCCGCCGCCGGCGGCCGGGCGAGGTGGCTCTGGGTCTCTGGCCTCGGCAACGCGGACATGACGGCCGATCCGGGTGAGGGCGTCCCAGCGATAGGCCCCCATGGCGCCGGCGGCTCCCGACAAACCCGCTCGTGAGACGCCGGAGGCCGGTCCTGCTCGTTGCTGCGGCGCCGAAGACGCCGCGATGCGCCCCCCGAGGCGCCCTGGACGCCAGCGGCGTGGCGTGACACCTCGCGGGCCATGCCCCGTTTCGAGCCGATCGACGATCCCCGGGACCCGCTAATCGAGGCCTATCGCGACGTGCGCGAGCGCGACCTGGTGGGGCGCCGGGGCCTGTTCGTCGCGGAAGGCGAGGTGGTGCTGGGGCGCCTGATCGCCGCGCGCCGCTTCCGTACGGTGTCCGTCCTGGTGGACAGCCGGCGGCTGGACAAGCTGGGGCCGATGCTGGCCGCACTGGACGACGAGGTCCCCGTATTCTGCGCCGGCCGCGAGGTGCTGGACGCCATCGCCGGCTTTCCGATGCACCGGGGCGTGCTGGGGCTGGGCGCCCGCGAGGAGGACGTCACCGCCCGGGACCTGCTGTCAGGGCTCGGGCCCGAGGCGCTGGTGCTGGCGCTGTTCGCCCTGGCCAACCACGACAACCTGGGCGGCATCTTCCGCAACGCCGCCGCCTTCGGCGTCGACGCGGTGATCCTGGACGGCCAGTGCTGCGATCCCCTCTACCGCAAGGCCCTCAGGGTCTCGGTGGGCGGGGCGCTGCAGGTCCCCTATGCCCGGATCGGCCCCGGCGAGGACCTCATGGCGCTCCTGGCCCAGGAGGGGTTCGAGACCCTGGCGCTGACGCCCGCCGGCGAGACGCCGCTGGCCCACGTCCGCCCGGCCGGCCGCACCGCCGTCCTGCTGGGCGCCGAGGGGCCGGGCCTGCCGCCCGAGGTGATCGCCGCCGCCCAGGGCGTGCGGGTCCCCATGGCGGCGGGTTTCGATTCCCTCAACGTCGCCACCACCAGCGGGATCGTGCTGCATCATCTGAAGGCGGGGCGGCAAGGCCGGGACGTGATTTAGGGCGGACCTCTGCAATCAGAACCGGGCGGGGCTATAGTCCGTCATGATCGGCCGACACCGGACCTATGCACTGCTGCTCGCATCCCTGACCGTGGCGGCGGATCAGATCGCGAAAAGGTGGGCCTCGACTGGCCTCAGGCAGGCGGGCGGGCACATGACCCTGCCCGGACCTGTCGACCTCACCCTGGTGCTGAATCGGAGCAACGCCTTCGGGCTTACCCCCATCGTCGGTCACGCGACCCGATGGTTCCTGACGGGCGCAAACCTGCTTGTGGCCGCGATCATCCTATGGGTCCTGATGCTCGGTCGGGTCCGGCCGCTGGTCGGATATGGCCTCGCCTTTGTCATGGCGGGAGCCGTGGGAAACGCCCTGGACAGGGTCTTCTTCGGCTCCGTCGTGGACCTGTTCGACGCGTCGAAGATCGGATTTGTCTGGATTTTCAACCTGGCGGACGCGGCGATTGACGCCGGGATCGGGTTGATCCTCCTGGGCTCTTTGATGGAGCGCCGCAACGCGGTGGGCGACCTCAACGCCGAAGGTCGCTAACCGTGCTGGCCACTCGTGCAATTCGATACGACCCGTCACTCGACGATGACCCCCCACTTCACGGTCACGACATCATCTGGAGAGACATCGGCGTCCGTGGCGACGCCCCGCGAGGCCTTGGTAATCCGTGTTGAAGCCCCGCGTGGTCAGGCCGACCCTCCGCAGGAAGCTCCATCGGCCCTGGTCGAGCTTGCCGACGGATTGGAGGATCGACAGGAGGTCCTCCCTGACGACCTTGTCCGCTTCCTTGGGCGACAGCGCCGTCATCTGCCGCGTGGTGAGTTGGTGAGGCTCCGCCCCGAGCCCCGAGCCCGCCGCCAGGGCCGCGGTCAGCGCGATGAGCCAAGATGAGATCTGGCGGCCGCGAGCCCGCCTCGCATCCCTCCAGGCTTCCGACCTCGACCTGCGCATGGACGCCTCAGGTTGCGCCGACAGATGTTGCGACCATAAACCCGCAGAGGGTGCGCAGCGAGAGGGCGAAGATCCTCGTCCACCCTGCTCGGAAGTGCGGACCCTCCGGTGGTCGGACAACCTAGCCGCCGCCCTCCTTGAAGGGCGAATACTCCTCGGTCAGCCAGTCCATCTCCTGGCGGACGGCGGCGCGCTCCTGGTCGAGGTAGCGGGCGACCGGGGCCCTGAGGGCGGGGTCGGCGATGTAGTGGGCCGAATAGACCGCCGTGGGCAGGTAGCCGCGGGCGATTTTGTGCTGGCCCTGGGCGCCGGCCTCCACGCGCGGCAGGCCCAGCCGGATCGCGTGCTCGATGGCCTGGTAGTAGCAGAGCTCGAAGTGCAGGAACGGCACGTCCTCGGTGCAGCCCCAGTAGCGGCCGTAGAGGCATTCGCCGCCGATCAGGTTCAGGGCGCCGGCGATCCACCGGCCATGCCGTCGGGCCAGGATCAGCAGCACCTTGTCGCCCATCCGCTCGCTCAGCATCGAGAAGAACGGCCGGTTCAGATAGGGCGTGCCCCACTTGCGCGAGCCGGTGTCCATGTAGAAGCGGAAGAAGGCGTCCCAGTGCTCCTCGGTGATCCCCGCGCCGGTGAAGGCGTGGATCTCCACCGCGGCCTGGGCGTCGCGCCGCTCGCGCCGGATGGTCTTGCGCCGGCCCGAGCTCAGGGCGGCGAGGTAATCGTCGAAGTCGCCATAGCCGTTGTTCAGCCAGTGGTACTGCTGGTCCTGGCGGAGCAGCAGGCCCTGCCGGCCCAGGAACCGCCATTCCTCCTCGTTTGGGAAGTTGATGTGCAGGCCCGAGGCGCCGAAGCGCTCGCAGAGCTGCAGCGCGCCCGCCAGCAGCGCCTTGCGCGTGCTTTCCCCCTGGCCCGGGCGCAGCATCAGCCGCGGACCCGTGGCCGGGGTGAAGGGCGCGGCCGACAGCAGCTTGGGATAGTAGCGCCCGCCCGCGCGCTCGTAGGCGTCGGCCCATGCCCAGTCGAAGACGTATTCCCCGCGCGAGTGGGACTTCAGATAGAGCGGCATCACGCCCCGGGCCTGGCCCGTCTCGTCGCGAACGACCAGATGGCGGGGCGTCCAGCCGGTGCGGGGCGAGGCGCAGCCGCTCGCCTCGGCCGCGTCCAGGAAGTCGTAGAGGGTGAAGGGGTGGCCGCCATAGGCCGGATTGCCGGCGCAGCTGTCCCAGGCCTCGCGCCCGATCTCGGCGATGCTTTCGCAGGCCTCGACCAGGATCGGCCGGTCGGTCACGCGGTGAACCCCTCGAAGATGAAGTTGTCGCAGCGGTCCGCGACCGCCTCCACATCCTCGGTGGAGCGGACGGTCCAGGCGATCACCGGGCGGCCCTCGGCGCGCTGGGCGGCGGCCAGCTCGCCCGTCGCGGCCTCCTTCTCCAGCACCAGGAAGTGCGGCTGGGATAGGCCGATCTGCCGGGCCAGCTCCTCGGCCGCGTCGGCCTCGTACTCGGCGTCCCACATGGCGTCCAGGCCCCGCGGCACGTGCGACCGCTCGGCGGCGAACCAGGCGAGCGAGGCCGGATCGAAGCTGATCGCCGCGACGGGCCCCCGGTAGCGGTCGAAGTGGTCGGCCACTCGGCGGGCGAGAAGTTCGTGGTCGGGCCCCGGCTTCAGCTCGACCAGGAGCATGGTCCGCCCGGCGACCAGCTCCAGCACCTGGGCGAGCGAGGGGATGCGGTCGCGGCCGCCCTGCAGCGGGATCTCGGTCAGCGCCGCCAGGGGCTGGTTGGCCACCGCCTCGTCCAGCCCCGTCAGGCGCTGCAGCGTCTCGTCGTGGAAGACCACCACCTCGCCGTCGAGGGTCAGGCGCACGTCGAGCTCGGCGCCATAGTGCGACTGGCAGGCGCGCTCGAAGGCGGCCAGGGAGTTCTCGGCCGCCTCGCCCGGACTCCACAGGCCGCGATGGGCGAACGGCGCCTGCAGCAGCCCGTCCGGCAGGATCACGACAGCTCCACCACGGCGTCGACCTCGACGGAGAAGTTCAGCGGCAGGCGGTAGACGCCCACCGCCGAGCGGGCGTGGCGGCCGGCCTCGCCGAAGGCCTCCACCATCAGGTCCGAGCAGCCGTTGACCACCTGGGGGATCTCGAAGAAGTCCGGCCCCGCCTGGACGAAGCCGCCCAGCTTGACCACCCGGCGCACGCGGTCCAGCTCGCCGCCGGCCGCGGCCTTCATCTGGGAGATCAGGTTGATCCCGCACAGGCGCGCGGCGGCCACCGCCCTCTCAAGGTCGACGTCCTCGCCGACCACGCCCTTGATCCCGCCCGAGGCGTCGGTCGAGACCTGGCCGGAGATGTGGACGAGGTTCCCGGACCGCACGAACGGGACATAGTTGGCGACGGGCGCCGCCGGCTCGGGCAGCACCACGCCTTTGGCCTTCAGACGCTCTTCGACTTGCGACATCGAGCTCCCTCTTCGCCGGAGGTCTTAGCGTGAGGTCGGGGTGGCGGAAAGGCGTTCACGCGCCTCTTGCTTCCATCGTCATTCCCGGCTGGAGCGCGCGGCGCGGAATGCCGGGAATCCATGAACACCGCTTCACGAGCGACCTCGGCGATCAGGGGCGGCCGGGACAAGCCCGGCCATGACGGCAAGTGGGGGAGGAGCGGGGGAGGATTCAGCTCTCGCCCGACCTCAGCGCGCGTCCCGAGACCACGGCGTCCTTGCCGAAGCGGGCTCTCAGGGCGTCGATGGCGCGTTCGCCCTTGCGGGCGCGGGTCTCGACCTCGGCGAACAGGTCCTCGGGCGCGTCGGCGGCCTCGCCCAGGTCGGAGATGCCGATGCCGATCAGCCGGTAGGCGACGCCCGAGGTCTCGGCCCGCAGCAGCTCGCGGCCGTCCGCGACCAGGGTGCGGGCGGTCTGGGTCGGGGCGGGCAGGGTGCGCCGGCGGGTGACGATGCGGAAGGCCGAGGTCTTCAGCTTGAGCGTGACCACCCGCCCCTCGAGGTTCGCGGCGCGGGCGTGGCGGGCGACCTTCTCGCACAGGGGCCAGAGCTGGTCCTCCAGGCCCTGGCGCCCGGTCAGGTCCTCGTTGAAGGTGGTCTCCGCGCTGATGCCCTTGCGCTCCTGGTCCGGATCGACGGCGCGGTCGTCCTGGCCGTGGGCCAGCTGGTGCAGCCTGAGGCCGTGCACCCCGAAGCGGTCGGCCAGCTCGCGCGGCGAGGCTTCGGCCAGGTCGCCCACGGTGCGCAGGCCCGCCTTTTCCAGCACCTTGACGAAGGCCGGCCCGACGCCCGGCAGGATCGACACCGGGCGACCGGCCAGGAACCCCTGCGCCTCGGCGCCCCCGATCACCGAGAAGCCGCGGGGCTTGTCCAGGTCCGAGGCGATCTTGGCCAGGAACTTGTTGGCCGCCAGGCCGATGGAGACGGTGATGCCGATGTCGCGCTCGATCTCGGCCTGCACGCGGGCCAGGGTGAGGGCGGCCGGCCCGCCGTTCAGGCGCTCGGCGCCCTTGAGGTCCAGCCAGGCCTCGTCCAGCGACAGCGGCTGCACCAGGGGTGTCAGGGCGCCCAGCTTCTCCATGATCCGCCGGCTCTCGGTGCGGTACTTGGTGAAGTCCGGCCTGATGATCACCGCCTGGGGGCAGAGCCGGCGGGCCTGGAACATCGGCATGGCCGAGCGCACGCCCGAGATGCGGGCGATGTAGCAGCAGGTGGTCACCACCCCGCGCGCCCCGCCGCCGACGATCACCGGCTGGTCGCGCAGCTCGGGCCGGTCGCGCTTCTCCACCGAAGCGTAGAAGGCGTCGCAGTCGAGGTGGGCGATGGTCAGTCGCGTCAGCTCGGGATGGCGCGCCAGCCGCGGCGAGCCGCAGCGCGGGCAGCGCGCCGGTTCGGCTTCGCCCATCCAGAAGCAGTCGCGGCACAGGCCGGTCATGGATCTCTCTCCCGATGGGAGAGGAGAACGATCACGACGTCCCCTCCAGCGGCCACAGCCAGGCCGCGCCCCTGACGCCCGACGAGTCGCCGTGCATCGCCTTGCGGATCGGGGTTTCGAACAGGTCCGAGAAGATGCGCGGCTCGATGGCGGCGGGCAGGCGCTCGTAGAGCTCGTCGACGTTGGACATGCCGCCGCCCAGCACGATGACGTCCGGATCCAGCACGTCCACGATCACCGCCAGCCCCCGCGCCAGCCGGTCGACGTAGCGGGCCAGGGCCTCGCCGGCCGCGGCCCCGCCGGCCCTGGCGGCCTGGACGACCTTGTCGGCCTTCAGCGGCGGGCCGCCCAGGGCGTGGTGGTCGCGCTCGAAGGCGGGACCGGAGACATAGAGCTCCATGCAGCCGTTCAGGCCGCACCAGCAGTCCGGTCCCGGCGTCTCCTCTGGCCCCGGCCAGGGCAGGGGCATGTGGCCGACCTCGCCGGTGACCCCGTTGGCGCCGCCCACGGGCCGTCCGCCCACCGCGATCCCGCCGCCGACGCCGGTGCCCAGGATCATGGCGAAGACCACGCCGAAGCCCGAGCCGGCGCCGTCCGCCGCCTCGGACACCGCCAGGCAATTGGCGTCGTTGGCCAACCGAACGGGCCGGCCCAGGGCGCGCTCCAGGTCCTCCGCGAACGGACGGCCGTTGAGGAAGGTGGAGTTGGCGTTGCGGATCAGGCCGGTGCGGGGCGAAACCGAACCCGGGATGGCGAAGCCGACCCGCTCGCAGGGCCCCGCCGCCGCCTCGGTTTCGGCGACCAGGGCGCGGACCGTTCCGATCGCCGCCTGGTAGTCGTGCGGCGTGGGTTTCCTCAGGCGCGACAACACCTTGCCGGTCCCGTCCAGAGCCGCCGCCTCGATCTTGCTGCCGCCGAAATCCACGCCGATCCGGATCATGGCCAAGGATCGGTCAACCCGGGGTGCGGCGCAATGGGAGCCCCCGCGCGGCTAACGGCGATTTAAGGATATTGGTGTGAGTTGCAGTCAAACACGCAGGCCTGGACGAATCGTCCGGTGAACTGCGGTGGCACTTCGCGGGTTGATGATGGCGAAACGGGTCCTGATCGTCGAGGACAACGAGCTGAACATGAAGCTGTTTCATGATCTTCTCGACGCCCAGGGCTATGAGACCTTGCAGACCCGCGAGGGGCTCCAGGCTCTGGCCCTGGCCAGGCAACACAAGCCTGACCTGATCCTGATGGACATCCAACTGCCGGAGATCTCGGGACTGGAGGTCACCAAGTGGCTGAAGGAAGACGACGAGCTCGCCCACATCCCGGTGATCGCGGTGACCGCCTTCGCCATGAAGGGCGATGAAGAGCGCATTCGGGAGGGCGGCTGCGAGGCCTATATCTCCAAGCCGATTTCCGTGTCGCACTTCCTGGATACCGTGCGACGCTTCCTGGGGTGATTCTTCTTGTCCGCGCGCATCCTGGTCATCGACGACATCGACGCGAACGTCAGGCTCCTCGAGGCCAAGCTGACGGCGGACTACTATGAGGTGCTGACGGCCACCGACGGGGTCACCGGCCTCGCCATCGCCGCCTCCGAACAGCCCGACATCATCCTGCTGGACGTGATGATGCCCGGCATGGACGGCTTCCAGGTCTGCCGCCGCCTCAAGGACGATCCGTTGACCCGCCACATCCCGGTGGTGCTGGTCACCGCCCTGGACGGCCGCTCGGACCGCATCGCCGGCCTGGAGGCGGGCGCCGACGAGTTCCTGACCAAGCCGATCGAAGACATCATGCTGTTCGCCCGGGTGCGCAGCCTGACGCGCCTGAAGGTGGTGCTGGACGAGCTCAGGGAGCGCGAACAGTCGGGGCGCCGGGTGGGCGTGATCGGCGGCGTCGCCAGCCGCCTGGCCGGCGCCGGCGGGCGGGTGCTGATCGTCGACGACAACGAACGCCAGGCCCAGCGGCTGGCCAGCGAGCTGGCGGTCGAGCACCGGCCGGTGATCGAGAGCGACCTGGACAAGGCGCACCTCACCGCCCGGGGCCCGGTGGACCTGGTGATCCTGAACACCACCTCGCGCGGCTTCGACGGCCTGAGGTTCGCCGCCCAGGTCCGCTCGCACGAGGGCACGCGCAACCTGCCGATCCTGGCGCTGATCGACCCGGACGACAAAAGCCGGGCGATCAAGGCGCTCGACATCGGGGTCAACGACGTCCTGGCCCGGCCGATCGATCCGGAAGAACTGGCCGCGCGGGTGCGCACCCAGATCAAGCGCAAGCGCTACACCGACCTCCTGCGCACCAACCTCGACCAGAGCCTGGAGGCGGCGGTCACCGATCCGCTGACCGGGCTGCACAACCGCCGCTACATGACCAGCCAGCTCGACGCCCTGGTGGCGCGGGCGGTGCGCGACGGCCGTCCCGTCTCGGCCCTTCTGCTCGACATCGACCACTTCAAGAAGATCAACGACAGCTTCGGACACGACGCGGGCGACGAGGTGCTGCGCGAGTTCGCCGTCCGGCTGGCCTCCAACGTGCGCGCCGTCGACCTGCCCTGCCGCTTCGGCGGCGAGGAGTTCGTGGTGGTGATGCCCGAGACCGCCCTCGGCGACGCCGAACGGATCGCCGAACGCATCCGCATGCACGTGTCGGGCGCGCCCTTCCGCGTCTCGAGCGGCAAGGAGGTGCTGAGCGTCACTATCTCCATCGGCGTGGCGGCCACCTTCGGCGAAACCGACACCCCCGAGCACCTGCTCAAGCGCGCCGACGAGGCGCTCTACGAAGCCAAGGCCTCCGGCCGCAATCGCGTCATCGCCCACGCGGCGTGACGGCCGGCCGCGCTGTCAGGCCGCGTGCGCCTGCCGGGCGCTCCACAGGCCCGCGAGCGCCATCACCAGCCCGCAGATGACGATCACCCAGGCGGGCGGCCAGAGCCGGAACACCGCCGGGCCCAGCAGCGCGCCCAGCATGGTGGCGGCGGCGAGGATTGCGTAGCGGAGGCGGAACACCGCCGTGGCGTCGGCGACATCCATCCGGGTCTGGAAGAACGGCATCATCTGGAGGAAGGCGATCGAGCCGCCGATCCCCAGGACGAAGCCGCCGCCGGCCATGGCGAAGGGCGCGATCGCGCGGGGCGCGGCCAGGGCGGCGACGCCGATGGCGACCAGGCCGGCGCCCCTGAGGAGGTAGCCGAGGCAGAGGAAGCCCCAGGCGTCGCGCACCCGCCAGGACACGGTCAGGAGGTTGGTCAGTCCATCGCCCACCGCCGTCGCCGCCAGGACCAGGGCCAGGCCGGGCAGGCCGCCCGCGACGCTCCCCCGCGCCAGCAGCAGGGGAAGGCCCAGGGTGACGGCCAGGGCGCGCGTCGCGTAGGACACCGCGGCGGGAGCCAGCAGGGTGCGGGCGCCCTGGGTGGCCCGGGCCGCGCGCCAGCCCCGCGCCAGCCGTTGGAGCACGGTCGCGGGCGCGGGCGCGCCTGGGGTGACGTCGTCGAACCGATGGCCGGCGGCGGCGATCGAGCCCGCCGAGGCCAGGAAGCTCACCGAGTTCAGGGTGAGCAGATGGATGGTCGGGGCCACCGCGGCGATGGCCGCGCCCAGCGCGGAGCCGGCGATGACGGCCAGCCGGCCGGTGACGTCGAAGAGGCCGTTGAGGGCGCGCAGGCGGTGCGGATCGGGCATCAGGCGCGGAACCACGGCCTGCAGCGCCGGATCGAAGATCGCCTGGATGCCCGAAAGCACGACGCCCGCGGCGATCAGCAGCGACAGCGACAGCCCGGTGGTGAAGGCGGCGACCACCACCGCCCCGCTGACCGCGGCGCGCACCAGGT
>JANWHQ010000125.1 GCA_025450315.1 Caulobacteraceae bacterium | reverse complement strand
TGGACCACTGGCTGCACGGCTTCGCCTATCGGGTCGACCTGCCGGCCTGGCTGTTCGTGGCGGCCGCGGTCATCGCTGTGGCGATCGCCTGGGCCACGGTCTCGGTCCACGCCTGGATGGTCGCCAGGGCCAAGCCCGCCACCGCCCTCCGGTACGAGTGATCACCCCAGGATGGTCGGCGCCGGATCGCCCGCATGCGCGGCCAGTCGCGCCCTCAGCCCGGCGATGATCGTCGCGATGCCGAACTCGAAGCCCTCGTTGGGGTCCAGGCGCCCTTCGGCCTTGGGGTCGCGGTCCAGCGCCGCCTGCTCGTCCATGGTGAAGCCGAAGGTGAACTGGGCCATGGTGATCGCCGCCCAGGCCGCGTCCGGCCAGGCGAAACCGGCGTCCTTGAGGGGGCCGAAGAAGGCCTCCGGATCGACCCGGCCGTGCGGTCCGGTGGGCCGATAGCCGGCGATCAGCCGGGCGCTGTCGCGATAGGAGAGCATGGTGCGGCGCAGCCGCCGCGCCCCGTCCAGCAGCCATTGCGCCCAGTCCTGGTCCGGGCGCAGCGGCCCGTAGGAGTCCGAGATCATGGCTCGCGCCATCTCGTCGATCAGCTCCTGCTTGTTCTTGAAGTGCCAGTAGAGCGCCGGTCCCTGCACGCCCAGGGCGTCGGCCAGCCGCCGCGTGGTCAGGCCGTCCAGGCCCGCCTCGTTCAGCAGCTCCAACGCGGCGCGCACGACCATGGGGCGCTCAAGGCGCATGCGATCCCGGCCCCTTCCACAAACCTCGATTGACAACTTAGCACCGTTAAGGCAGGACATGTCAAAATTTATCAGCGCTAAAGTTCATGAGTCCCCCCGGACCCCGTTCGCCCATGCTGCGCGGCAGCCTTTGTTTGACTGCGTCAACTTGCGGCGCCAAGGTCACGCTTGGTCTTTCGGTCGGGCGCTGGCATCCCCACATGCGGCGTTCGGGGGTCCACGGCGGTTTCCCCGCCGACCGTGGATCAAGGTGGGCGTCCTGATGAAACGTGTCTTGCTGATCTCGGCGGCGTCGCTGCTGGCGTCCGGTTGCGTCACCTCGCAGGTGCGCAAGGCCGAGGTCGCCCCGCCGCCCGCCTTCGAGGCGCCGACCCCCGACGCGGGCGCCCTGCAGCCGGCCGCGCTCGACAACTGGTGGACCCTCTATGGTGACTCCCAGCTGGACGGCCTGGTCGAGGCGGCCCTGAAGAACGCGCCCGACGCCAGGACCGCCCTGGCGGTGCTGGACCAGGCCGCCGCCGTCCGCTCCGAGACGCTCGACAAGATCTACATCCCGTCCGGCCAGCTGCAGGGCTCGGCCACCCGCACCCAGACCACCACGCTGGGTTCCTCGAGCAGCCCTTTCGGCCAGATCTTCGCCCCGCCGGGCGCGACCGAGAGCTTTAGCGCCACCTTCGACGTCAGCTGGGAGCTCGACCTCTGGGGCCGCCGGGCCGCGGGCCGGCGCGGCGCCGACGCCGACTTCTACAACGCCGCCTTCACCTACGAGGCGACGCGCACCTCGCTGATCGCCAGCGTGGCCAATTCGCTGTTCCAGGCCCGGGGCCTGGCGCTGCAGCTGCAGGACGCGCTGGAGACCGCCCGCGTCGACCGCGAGCTGGCGCACATCTCCGACGTCGAGCAGAAGGCCGGGCTGGTGGCCTCGGGCGACGTCGACCAGTCCATCGCCAGCGCCGAGGCGGCCGACGCCCAGGCCGAGAGCTACCGGGCCCAGCTGCTGGCGGCCCAGCGCGCGCTGCTGGTGCTGGTCGGCCGCGGCTTCGACAAGGTCGAGACCCTGCCGGCCTCCGCCACGGTCGGCGCGCCGCCGCCGGTGCCCAGGACCATTCCAGGCGACCTGCTGCGCCGCCGGCCCGACGTGCGCTCGGCCGAATGGAAGATCGTGTCGGCGGCCGCGACCCTGAAGACCGCCGACCTGGCGGTGCTGCCGACCATCAACCTCCAGCCGGGGCTGTCGCTCAGCAAGTCCACCGGCCCCTTCGGCTACACCTCCGACGCCTGGAGCATCGGCGCCGGCCTGACCCAGCCGATCCTCGACCGCCCGCGGCTGATCGCGGCCATCCACGCCCAGCGCGCGGTCGCCGAACAGGACGTGATCGCCTACGAGAAGGCGGTCCAGAGCGCCTACAGCGACGTCGAGACCGCGTTCACCTATCTGGATTCCGACGGACGGCGGGTGCGCATGCTCACCGAAGCCGAAGCGCGCGCCAGGTCCGCCTATGAGAAGGCCCGGCTGGGCTATGCCCACGGCCTCAACGATCTGACGACCGCGCTGCAGGCGGAGAACACCTGGCGCAATGTCGAGAGCCAGCTGTCGTCGGCCCAGATTTCGCTGATGGAGCGGTCGGTGCAGACGTTCAAGGCATTGGGCGGGGGCTGGTCGCCGGACCGGCCCGCGGCGGCCACCGTCTACGCCGCGAAGGCCGAACGGGGCGTGGGCGAGGCCAAGGGGGTTAGATGAGACTGGAAAAGCCGGCTGCACGTGTCTGGGGCGTGGTCCTGATCTTCGCGATGGCCGGATTGGCCGTCACCTCTTGCGGACGCCATCCGCAGGCCAGGAGCGCCACCCAGCAGCAGGCGCGCGCCGCCGACGTGGTCCAGGTCCGGTCCCGGATGATGCAGGGGGGCCTGTCGGCGTCCGGCCTTCTGGTGTCCCGCGAGGAGGCGGCGGTCGGCGCCGACCTCTCGGGCTATCGCATCGCCAAGGTCTATGTGGAGCAGGGCGCCTGGGTGAAGAAGGGCCAGCCGCTGGTCCAGCTCGACGATTCCCTGCTGCGCGCCCAGATCGACCAGCAGGCCGCCACCACCGAGCAGGCCGAGAACGAGGCCAAGCGCGTCGCCGGCCTGGACAGCCAGGGCGTGCTGTCGGCCGAGCAGATCGACCAGCGCCGCCTGCAGGCCAAGGCCGCCGAGGCGGCCCTCGACGAGCTGAAGACCCGTGAAGCCCACATGACCATCCGCGCTCCGGTGTCGGGCCTGGTGCTCGAGCGCAACGTCCGCCCCGGCGACATCTCCAGCGCCGGCGGGGCCACGCCGATGTTCCGCATGGTGCGCGACGGACTGGTCGAGCTGAACGCCGAAGTGTCCGAGGACGACATGGGCCATATCCACATCGGCGATCCGGCCCAGGTGACCCTGCCCGACGGGGCGGTGGTGGCGGGCAAGGTGCGGCTGATCGATCCGGAAGTGGATTCCACCACCAAGCTGGGTCACGTGCGGGTGGCCATGCCGGTGCGCGCGGACCTGCGGCCCGGCGGCTTCGGCCGCGCCAATTTCACCGGGGTTTCGAAAGCCTCGAGCACCCTTCCCGAAACGGCCGTGCGCTATGACGCCGACGGCGCCTCGGTGGCGGTGGTCGGCGCCGACAATCGGGTGCGGATGGCGTCGGTCAGGACCGGCCGCCGCGCCGGCGGCTACGTCGAGCTGGTCCAGGGTCCCCCGGACGGTTCCTGGGTGCTGCTGCGCGCCGCGTCCTTCGTGCTTCCGGGCGACCTGGTGAAGCCGATCCGGGTCGCCGACCCGTCGGCGCCCGCCGCCGCGCCCGCGCCCACGCCCGCGGCGTTCCAGCACAAGGGCGGCTGATGGCGCAGCTACGCATATCCACCTGGGGGATCCAGAATCCCGTCCCGGTGGCCATCCTGTTCCTGGCCCTCGTGCTTCTGGGCACGGCCTCCTACATGAAGCTGCCGATCAAGCAGCGTCCCAACGTCACCTTCCCGAACGTGGTGATCACCATCACCGAGAACGGCGCGGCGCCGTCGGAGATGGAGACCCAGATCACCCGTCCGATCGAGACGGCGATGGCGGGTCTGCCGGACGTGGAGACCATCCAGTCGACGATCACCCGGGGGGTGTCCACCACCCAGATCGAGTTCCCGCTCAGCGAGGACATGCAGAAGATGACCGACCAGGTTCGCACCCGGGTCGATCAGACCCGCGTGAGCCTGCCCCGGGACATCGACCCGCCGACGGTCCAGCGCGCCGACATCGACAGCGAGGCGATCCTGACCTACGCGGTCTCGGCGCCGGCCATGACCGACGTGGACCTGGCGTGGTTCATCGACGACACCGTCGCCAGGGCGCTGCAGGCCCAGGACGGCGTCGCCCAGGTCCAGCGGGTGGGCGGCGTCAACCGCGAGATCAACGTCATCGTCGATCCGGACAAGCTGGCGGGCCTGGGGCTCACCGCGCCCCAGATCAACGACGCGCTGCGCGGCTTCGCGGCCGACGAGACCGGCGGCCAGGTCGAGGTTGGCGGCCGTCGCCAGACCGTGCGGGTCCTGGGCACGCCCGAGACCGTCGCGCGGCTGCGCGACATGCAGATCCCCATCGCCGGCGGAAGGTTCGTGCGCCTGTCGGACGTGGCCGAGGTGGGCGACGGCTCCAGCGAGGTCCAGGGCTTCGCCCGCCTCGACGACCGCCCGGTGGTCGGCTTCCAGGTGATGAAGACCCGCGATTCGTCCGACATCACCGTCGAGGACAACGTCGACCGGGCCATCAAGAAGCTCGAGGCCGGCCATCCGGACGTCAAGTTCACCAAGGTGCTGTCCACCGTCGACAATACCCGGGCGAACTTCACCGCCACCTTGCACACCCTGCTGGAAGGCATGCTGCTGGCGGCCGTGGTGGTGTTCCTGTTCCTGAAGGACTGGCGCGCGACCCTGATCACCGCCATCGCCATGCCCGTCTCGCTGATCCCGACCTTCGCGGCCATGACGGTCTTCGGCTTCTCGCTGAACACCATCACCCTTCTGGCCCTGACCCTGGTCATCGGCATCCTGGTCGACGACGCCATCGTCGAGATCGAGAACATCCAGAAGCGCGTGGACGCCGGCGCGCGGCCCTATCGCGCCGCCCTGGAAGGCGCCGACGCCATCGGCCTGGCGGTGGTGGCCACCACCTGCACCATCGTGGTGGTGTTCTTCCCGGTCTCCTTCATGCCGGGCATCCCGGGCCAGTTCTTCAAGGAGTTCGGCCTGACCGTCTCGGTGGCGGTGTTGTTCTCGCTGCTGACCGCGCGCCTTCTGACCCCCCTGCTGGCCGCCTATTTCCTGAAGCCGACGCCGCACGCGCACGAGCGGGGCCCGCTGAGGGGGCCCTATCGGGTGGCCCTGGAGTGGGCGCTGGAACACCGCTGGCTGTCGATCGTTGGCGGCGGGCTGATGTTCTTCGCCTCGCTCCTGCTGGTGGGCGTGCTGCCCAAGGGCGTGCAGCCGGAAGGCAATCCCAACTACTATTACATCGACCTGCAGGGCCCTCCCGGCGCCACCCCCGCCGACATGGAGGTGCTGGTCAGGAACGTCACCAACCTGGTCGCCCACCGTCCGGAGACCGAGCACGTCTTCGCCACCGTCGGATCGACCTCCAGCGGCAGCTTCTTCGGCGGCGGCTCGTCGGCCCTGAACCAGGGCACGGTGACCGTGGTGCTGAAGCCCGAGGACCAGCGGCCTCCGGTCACCAGGATCAAGGATCTGGTGCGCCCGTCGCTGATGACCGTGCCGGACGCCCAGGTGACCTTCGACGCCGGCAGCTTCGGCGGCGGCGGCGTCACCATCACCCTGACCAGCGACAACGGCCCCTTGCTGGAGAAGACCGCGCTGGAGCTGCAGCGCGAGATGCACACCTTGCCGATGGTGGCCAATGTGGTCCCCGGCAGCCCGCCGGTGGGGCCCGAGATCGTGATCCGGCCCAAGCCCGATCAGGCCGCCCGCCTGGGGGTCTCGATCGACACCATCGCCTCGGTCGCGCGGGTGGCCACCATCGGCGACATCGACGCCAACGTCGCCAAGTTCAACGACGGCTCCCAGCGGGTGCCGATCCGCGTGCGCCTGGCCGAAAACGCGCGCTCGAACCTGGACACCATCCGCTCGATCCGCATCCCGACCGCGTCGGGCGGTTCGACCACCCTGGACAGCGTGGCCGACGTGGATTTCGAGGCCGGTCCGGCCCAGATCCAGCGCTACGGCCGCATGCGGCGCATGAGCGTCCAGGCCGACCGCGTCGGCGGCGTCCAGCTGGGCGAGGCCCTGGCCGCGGCCAACAAGCTGCCGGTGATGAAGCACCTGCCGCCGGGCGTGCAGCCCGCCTCGTTCGGCGAGAACCGCATCTACGGCCAGCTGGTCTCGGGTCTGGTCATGGCGGTCGTGGCCGGCCTGTTCATGATCTACGCGGTCATGACCGTGCTGTTCCGCAGCTTCTTCAAGCCGGCGGTGATCCTGTCGGCCCTGCCCCTGGCGGTGACCGGCGCCTTCCTGGCGCTGCTGATCGGCAAGTCGGCGCTGAGCCTGCCGTCGCTGATCGGCCTGCTCATGCTGCTGGGGCTGGCGGCCAAGAACTCGATCCTGCTCGTCGAGTACGCCATCGAGCGCGAACGGGCGGGCGCGACGCAGCGCCAGGCCCTGCTGGAGGCCTGCCGCGAACGGGCGCGGCCGATCATCATGACCACCCTGGCCATGCAGGCCGGCATGTTGCCCACCGCGCTGGGTCTCGGCGCCGGCGCGGAGTTCCGCCAGCCCATGGCCATCGCGGTGATCGGCGGCCTGTTGACCTCGACGGCGCTGTCGCTGGTGCTGGTGCCGGTGGTCTACGAGTTCGTCGACGATTTCGAGCAGTGGCTGGCGCCCAAGTTCGGCCGCTTCATCACCCCGCGCGATCCGCCGCTCCAGGCCGTG
This sequence comes from Caulobacteraceae bacterium, assembly GCA_025450315.1. Taxonomy (GTDB): domain Bacteria; phylum Pseudomonadota; class Alphaproteobacteria; order Caulobacterales; family Caulobacteraceae; genus JANWHQ01. Next base: position 4,929 of record JANWHQ010000125.1, on the reverse strand, counting down.
CCCGAGGACGCCCTTTAGAGCGCGTTCCGAATGGCGGGAGCCGGTCTTCGGAACGAAACGCGCGTCAATACAAAGACTTGGCGGTCGTCAGGACATCGGCTCGGCCGCCGGCGGCGGGGGCTCGTCCGGCAGGGGGATGAACTCGCCCGAGTCGTGCGGGGGCAGGGGAATGCGGCCGGCCCGCCAGTCGGCCTTGGCCTGCTCGATCCGCTCGGGCCGCGAGGACACGAAGTTCCACCAGATGTGGCGCGGGCCGACCGGCTCGCCGCCCAGCAGCATCACCTCCGCCGGCCCGTGGGCCCGGACCTCGGCGGCCTCGCCCTTGGCGAACACCAGCATCTGGCCCTCGTCGAACAGCTGGTTCTCGGACTCGACCAGCCCGCGGGCCACGTAGATGGCGCGCTCGGCGTAGCCGGACGGCGCGGCGATCCGTCCGCCGTCGTGCAGGGTGGCGTGGGCGTAGAAGGCCGGCGAAAAGGTCTTCACCTTGCTCCTGGCGCCGAAGGCTTCGCCGGCGATCAGCCGCAGCGAGACGCTCGGCTCCCGGAACGTCGGCAGCTCGTCCTGGGCATAGTGATCGAAGGCCGGCTCGGTCTCCTCGTGCTCGGCGGGCAGGGCCACCCAGGTCTGGATCCCGTCCATGGCGCCGCCGGAGGCGCGCATGCCGTCGAAGCGCTCGGAGTGGGTGATGCCGCGCCCGGCGGTCATCCAGTTCACCTCGCCCGGCCGGATGACCTGCTCCACGCCCAGGCTGTCGCGGTGGGTGATCTCGCCGTCCAGCAGATAGGTGATGGTCGACAGCCCGATGTGCGGGTGCGGCCGCACGTCGGTCTCGTGCGGGATGTTCGGTGGAAAGGCGATCGGCCCCATGTGGTCGAAGAACACGAAGGGCCCCACCATCCGGTGCTGGGCGAAGGGCAGGACGCGGCCGACGTCGAAGCCGCCGAGGCTGTGGCGGCGCGCGTGGATCACCAGCTGCATGGACGTCTCCGGGGCTGACCCGGAATGCTTACTCGTCGAAGCTGGAGGCCGCCAGCATGGGGTTCCTGCCTTGCAGCGCCAGCCGCACCGGGGCCCACTCCAGCCGATGGATGGCGCAGGGACCGAGGTTCAGCAGCGCCTCCGCATGCCGCGGCGCGCGGTAGCCCTTGTGGGCCGAAAAGCCGTAGCCCGGATAGAGCTGGTCCATCTCGGTCATCAGCCGATCGCGGGCGGTCTTGGCCAGGATCGAGGCGGCGGCGATCGAGCGCGAGACCCCGTCGCCGCCCACCACGGTCTTCACCGGGCAAGGCAGGGGAAAGGCGTAGTTGCCGTCCACCAGGGCGAAGGCGGGCAGCGTCGCCAGGGCCTCGACCGCCCGGCGCATGGCCAGGCCGGTGGCGTGCAGGATGTTGAGCCTGGCGATCTCCTCCACCGAGGCGAAGCCCACCGCCCAGGCGACGGCGGTGGCCTTGATCTCGACCTCCAGCTCGCTGCGCTGCTTGGGGCTGAGCTTCTTGGAGTCGTTCAGGCCCTTGGGATGGCGGCGCGGATGCAGGATCACCGCGGCCGCCGAGACAGGCCCCGCCCAGGGCCCGCGGCCGGCCTCGTCCACGCCGCAGACGGGCGTCGGGCAGGCGCGCTCCAGAAGCATGTCGGGCAGGCGGCTCACGGCCCCCGAGCCATATGGCGAATCGGCTCGTGCCGGAAGCACCCGGTCAGGTGGTCGTTGACCATGCCGGTGGCCTGCATGAAGGCGTAGACGATCACCGGACCCACGAAGTTGAATCCCCTGGCCTTCAGGGCCTTGGACATGGCCTCCGCCTCCGGCGTCTTGGCCGGGACGCCGGTGTCCTGGGTCCAGGCGTTCTGGATGGGCTCGCCGCCGACGAAGTCCCACAGGAAGGCCGAGAAATCCTCGCCCCGCTCGCGCATGTCCAGGTAGAGGCGGGCGCCGCGGATCGCCGCATCGATCTTGGCCGGCGAGCGGATGATCCCCGCATCGGCCAGCAGCCGCGCCCGGTCCTGCTCGCCGAAGCGGGCCACGATCTGCGGATCGAAGCCGGCGAAGGCGCGGCGGAAGGCCTCGCGCTTGCGCAGGATGGTGATCCACGACAGGCCGGCCTGGAAGCCGTCCAGCACCAGCTTGGCCCACAGCGCCTGGGGGTCGCGCTCGGGCACGCCCCATTCGGTGTCGTGATAGGCTTCGTAGAGCGGGTCGCCGTTCATCCCCCGCCAGGCGCAGCGCTCGAGTCCGGTCATGGCGACAGGGTCTCGCGCCTGGGAGGCGTCCGCAAGGCTGGCGCGCGCGCCAACCTTCTGCGAATTGTTCTCACTGTTGCTCCAGGGAAATGATGCCGAGACGATTCTGAGCTAAGGGTTGCCACGTGAATCAAGCTGCAGCATCACAATCGCAACCGCCGTCGCACATCCTGGTCGTCGAGGACGACGCCGGTCTGCGCGACGAGGTCGCCGAATATCTGTCCCGCAACGGATTCGTCGCGCACCTGGCCTCCGACGCCCAGGAGGCCGACGGCGTCCTGGCCTCGACCCCCGTCGACCTGATCGTCCTGGACCTCATGTTGCCGGGCGAGAACGGCCTGTCGATCTGCCGGCGCATCGCCGCGCCGTCGGGGCCGGCCATCATCATCATGAGCGCCATGGGCGAGGAGGTCGACCGCGTGGTCGGGCTCGAGCTCGGCGCCGACGACTACCTGGCCAAGCCGGTCAGTCCGCGCGAACTGCTGGCGCGGATCCGGGCGGTGCTGCGGCGGCGCGACACCGCGCCGGTCGGCCAGAAGGCCGGGATGGTCTATCATTTCTCGGGATTCCAGCTCGACATGGCGCGCCGGCAGCTGCGCGCCCCGTCCGGGGTGGTGGTGCTTCTGACGCCCGGGGAGTTCTCGCTGTTGACCGCCTTCCTCGACAATCCGGGCCGGGTCCTTTCGCGCGACACCCTGGTGGAGCAGGTCTGCGGCGAGGACGCCGACGTGTTCGACCGCGCCATCGACGTGCAGCTCAGCCGCCTGCGCAGCAAGCTGAAGGTCCACGGCGGGGCCACCATGATCCGCACCGTCCGCGGGTCGGGCTACATCTGCGACGCGCAGGTGTCCCTGAGGTGACCCAGACGGCGGCCGGGGGCGGCCGCATCGGCGCGCCGATCGCGGTGCAGATGATCTCGCTGATGGCCGCGGGCTGGATCATCACCCTGGCCGTGACCGTCGGCATCGTCCTGCTGCTGCCCGAGCCGCCCCGGCCGAGCTACACGGTGACCGAGGTCATCCGCGCCTTGATGGGCGGCCCCCTGGCCACCCACGGCGGCCGTCCGCTGATCCGCGTCCGCCAGGCCGGGCCGCCGGCGGTAGGTCTGCAACGGATGAGCGCCGGCATCTTCCGCCTCGCCATCGCCTCGGCGCTGCATCGCCCGATCGAACAGATCCGGTTCGAGCGCTATCCGGTGGCCGACCCCTTCCGCCGCGTGCTGCTGCAGAGCCTGCAGGCCAGTCCGCCGCGGCCGATCTCGCCGGCCGGCGTCTTCCTTCCGCCGGTCTACGGCGCGCCGATCCTGCAGCCGCCGGCGCCCTCGCGCCCGGCCCGCGCGGCCTCCAGCGCGCGGCCGCGGTCCCTGCTCGGCCAGCCGCCCGACCCCAAGGCGTCGACCCAGCCCCGCGCCCCGCCGCCGACGATCTCCCTGGAGGGCCTGCCCCCGTTCGCGGAGGACTTCAGCGTCGGCGTCCAGGACGCTTCGGGCGCCTGGACGGTGGTCAGGCCTGCGCCGCCGAGCTTCCCGGACGCCTGGCAGCAGCGGATCATCCTCTGGTTCGTGGCCTGTTTCGCGCTGCTGACGCCGATCGGCTACCTGTCCGCACGGCGCCTGGCCGCGCCGATCGGCCAGTTCGCCCGGGCCGCCGAGCGGCTCGGCCGCGACCCCAAGGTCCAGGCGGTGGAGATCTCCGGCCCCGCCGAAATCGGCCGGGCCGCGGCGGCGTTCAACGAGATGCAGGCCCGCCTGGCCAGCTATGTGGAGCACCGCACCGCCATGGTGGGCGCCATCGCCCACGATCTCCGCACGCCGCTGGCCCGCATCCGCTTCAAGATCGACGCCCTGCCGCCCCCGGCGCGCGAGGCGATCGGGCGGGACATCAGCCAGATGGAGCAGATGATCTCCGCCGTGCTGGCCTTCGTGCGCGACGCCAGCGTGGATCGTCCGCGCGAGCCCCTGGACCTGGCCTCGGCCGTCCAGTGCGTGGTCGACAACGCCGCCCTGATGGGGGCCGACGTGAAAATGATCTCCGCCGCGCCCCTGGTGGTCCAGGCCGACGCCCTGGGGCTGGACGGCCTCTTCACCAACCTCGTCGACAACGCCGTCAAGTACGGCCGCCGGGCGCGGGTCAAGGTCTATCGCGATGGCGGCGCCGCCGTCGTGGACATCTGCGACAGCGGCCGCGGCCTGCCGGAGGCGGAACTGGAGCGGGTGTTCGAGCCCTTCTACCGGGCCGAGCCGTCGCGCAATCCTGAGACCGGCGGCATCGGTATCGGCCTGTCGGCGGCCCGCGGCATCGCCCGGGCGCACGGCGGCGACATCGTGCTGATCAACGGTCCAGGCGGGCTGATCGCGCGGGTGCGCCTGCCTCTGCCCGTCTCGGTGGCCTCGGCGGCCTGACCGCCGACGCGCGGAGGCAAGTCCCAACAGAGCCAGCGTGGCCGGCGTCGATTGCGGTCTGGGCCAAGCTGAGTCCATGGCCGAGGGCGTGGCCATGGCCGGCGACGCGCCGAGGGGCCGCAGGCCGGCCGCCCAAGACGCCGCGGCGCCGCCTTCGGGCGCAAAGAAAAAGGGCGGGCCCGAAGGCCCGCCCTGATCGAGGTGACGGATCGAACGCCTAGAACTTGGCGTTCAGGCCGACGTAGAAGCGGCGGCCGAGCGTGTCGTAGATGCTCGGCATCGTGGCG
>JANWHQ010000124.1 GCA_025450315.1 Caulobacteraceae bacterium | reverse complement strand
CCCATTGCGCCTGTGTCAGCTCGTAGCGCTTCGGCTGAAGCATCATCCCGCTCCGAATCATCAAACCCGGAACGGAATGAATCAGCGCTCAAGCGCGCCGTGAATCCTGAATGTCGATTAGACCTAGCGCGCCCGTGACCACCACGACGCCCCACGGGCTGAGGGCGCTGCCCTTGGCCGCCCGATCGCGAGCGCTGATGACCAGCCATCCCGCCTCCGGCATGAGCGCCAGTCCGGCCAGGAGCGCGAGTAGCCTCCACGCCCAGCCTCTGTCACGGGGGGGCGGCCGAGACCCACGCCACGTCTGAGTGATGACCGTCAGGTAGCTGACCGCATCCTGAAGCTCCGAGGACGGAACGATCACCCGAACACCACCGAGCGCGGTCTGGCGGGTCCAATAGACGGTGGCCATGCCCCGCTCCATCACTTCGGCATGGAAGCCGGCGCCGAGAAGCGCGCTGCAAGCGACTTCCGCTTCGACCAGCGTCGAATATCTGGCGACCACGCCCAACCCCATGGCGGGCAGGCTAACATAGCCGAAGCAAGAGTCGCGGTCGGCCGGCGGCCTACTCTTCCCCGCTCTGCGACAGGTTCTTCAACAGCTGCTTCGCCCGCGCGCCCTCGCCAATGGGCGCGCCCACGCGGAAGCCGCCGATGGGGGCGGCCGGCAGGATGCTCGAGAAATTCTGGTCCATCACCTGGGCCGCGACGCCGGCTGAGCGCAGGGCGCTGCAGGCGATCTGGGCCTCCACCAAGCTCGAGAAGGCGGCGACCAGCTCCAGGTCCATGGCCCCTAGACCTCGAGCAGCAGGCGCTCGGGGTCCTCGATGGCGTCCTTCACCCGCACCAGGAAGGTCACCGCTTCCTTGCCGTCGACCACCCGGTGATCGTAGCTCAGGGCCAGGTACATCATCGGGCGGATGGCGATCTGGCCGTCGACCACGACCGGTCGATCCTGGATCTTGTGCATGCCCAGGATGCCCGACTGAGGCGCGTTCAGGATCGGGGTCGACATCAACGAACCGTAGACCCCGCCGTTGGAGATGGTGAAGGTGCCGCCCTGCAGGTCCTCCAGGGCGAGGGAGCCGTCGCGGGCCTTCTTGCCGAGCTCGCCGATGGCCTTCTCCACGCCCGCGATGGACAGCGCGTCCGCATCGCGCACCACCGGCACGACCAGGCCCTTTTCGGTGCCGACCGCCACCCCGATGTCGTAGTGATTCTTGTAGACGAGGTCGGTCCCGTCGATCTCGGCGTTGACGGCGGGGATCTCCTTCAGGGCCGCGATGCAGGCCTTCACGAAGAAGCCCATGAAGCCCAGCTTCACGCCGTGGCGCTTCTCGAAGCTGTCCTTGTACTGGCTGCGCAGCTTCATCACCGCGCTCATGTCGACCTCGTTGAAGGTCGTCAGCATGGCGGCGGTGTTCTGGGCCTCCTTCAGGCGCCGGGCGATGGTCTGGCGCAGCCGCGTCATGCGCACCCGCTCCTCGCGCTCGTGCGGCGGCCGGGCCTCGATGGCGGGCGCCGGCACGGCGGGAGCGGGCTGGGTCGAGCGGGCCTCCAGCTCGGCCAGGGCGTCGCCCTTGGTCACCCGGCCGTCGCGGCCGGTGCCCTGGATCTGGCCGGCGTCCAGCCCGGCTTCGGCGACGATGCGCTGGGCCGAGGGCGACAGGGGAGCCGAGGCCGGCTTGGCCGGTTCGGGCGCGGGCGACGGCGCCGGCTGGGGCGCGGCGGCCTTGGGCTCGGGCCTGGGTTCCGGGGCCGGAGCGGGCTTGGCGGGCTCGGCCGGCGCGGCGGCGGCGCCCGAGCCGCCCTCGCCCACACGGCCCAGCACCTGGCCCGGCGTGACGGTGGCGCCTTCGCCGGCGGCCACGTCCTGCAGCACCCCGTCGGCGGGGGCCGAGACCTCCAGCGAGACCTTGTCGGTCTCCAGCTCGACCAGGACCTCGTCCTTCTTGACCTTGTCGCCCGGCTTCTTGGCCCAGCGCGCCACGGTGGCCTCGGTGACGGATTCGCCGAGGGTCGGGGTCAGGATGTCGGCCATGTCTCGTTCAGCTCCAGTTCGCGCGCGCGGCGCGTCGGCGGCCCTCTGCTAATCCATTCCGCCCCGAAATCCAGGGCGAAGGCGCGCAAACTCAGGCGAAGGCCTCGGTCAGGAAGGTCTCCAGCTCCTTCAGGTGTCGGCTCATCAAGCCCGCGGCGGTCGAGGCCGAGGCCGGGCGGCCGACGTAGCGGGCCCGCTTGGCGGAGATCTTCATCCGCGCCAGGGTCAGCTCCAGCCAGGGGTCGACGAAGGTCCAGCCGCCCATGTTCTTGGGTTCTTCCTGGCACCACACCAGTTCGGCGTTGGGGAAGCGCGCCAACACCGACGACAGCGACTTGGTCGGCCAGGGATAGAACTGCTCCAGGCGCAGCAGATAGACGTCGTCCCGGCCCGATCTGGCCCGCGCGTCGACCAGGTCGAAGTAGACCTTGCCCGAGCAGAGCACGATCCGCTTGATCTTGTCGTCGGGGACCAGCTGGATGCCGCCCACGTCGCAACCGGCTTCCGCCCCGTCGATCATCACCCGGTGGAACGAGGTGCCCGGCGCCAGGTCCTCGAGGTTCGACACCGCGCGCTTGTGGCGGAGCAGCGACTTGGGCGTCATCAGGATCAGCGGCTTGCGGAACGGCCGGTGCACCTGGCGGCGCAGGATGTGGAAGTAGTTGGCCGGGGTGGTGCAGTTGGCGACCTGCAGATTGTCCTCGGCGCAGAGCTGCAGATAGCGCTCCAGGCGCGCGGACGAATGCTCGGGGCCCTGGCCCTCGTAGCCGTGGGGCAGCAGCATCACCAGGCCCGACATGCGCAGCCACTTGCGTTCGCCCGACGAGATGAACTGATCGATGATCACCTGGGCGCCGTTGGCGAAGTCGCCGAACTGGCCCTCCCACAGGGTCAGGGTGTTCGGATCGGCCAGCGAGAAGCCGTATTCGAAGCCCAGCACCGCCTCTTCCGACAGGGCTGAATCCAGCGCCTCGAAATTGGCCTGGCCGCCGCGGATGTGGTTCAGCGGGACGTAGACCTCCTCGGTGGTCTGGTCGACGATGCCCGCATGGCGCTGGCTGAAGGTGCCGCGCACGCTGTCCTGGCCCGACAGGCGCACCGGGAAGCCCTCGTCCAGCAGGCTGGCGAAGGCGAGCTGCTCGGCGGTGGACCAGTCGATGTCGCGGCCCGTCACGATCGCCTCGCGGCGGTTCTCGATCACCCGGCGCAGGGTCTTATGGGCGTCCACGTGCTCGGGGATGGTGTTGAGCCGGATGCCGATGTCGCGCAGCCGCTGTTCGGGCACGTCGGTGTCGCCGCGCGCCTCCTGCTCGTTGGCCACGTGCATGTGGGACCACTTGCCGTCCAGCCAGTCGGCCTTGTCGGCTTCGTAGGTCTTGCCCGCCTCGAACTCGGCTTCCAGGAAGGCCTCGAACTCGGAGATCCAGCCCTCGACCTGGGCCTGGGTGGCCACGCCCTCGGCCACCAATCGCTGGGCGTAGAGCTCGCGGGTGGGTGGCAGGTCCTTGATCTTCTTGTACATCAAGGGCTGGGTGAAGGTCGGATCGTCGCCTTCGTTGTGGCCGAACCGGCGGTAGCAGAACATGTCCACCACCACGTCCTTGCCGAAGCGCTGGCGGAACTCGGTGGCCACCTTGGCGGCGTAGACCACGGCCTCGGGATCGTCGCCGTTGGCGTGGAAGATCGGGGCCTCGACCATCAGCGCCACGTCCGACGGATAGGGCGAGGAGCGCGAGTTCTTCGGGCTGGTGGTGAAGCCGATCTGGTTGTTGACGATGAAGTGCACCGCGCCGCCGGTCCGGTAGCCCTTCAGGCCCGACAGGGTGAAGCATTCGGCCACCACGCCCTGGCCGGCGAAGGCGGCGTCGCCGTGCAGCAGCACCGGCAGCACGTGGCCGCGGCCGGCGTTCAGGTCCTGGCGCAGGGTGAAGGCCTGCTTGGCCCTCGACTTGCCCAGCACCACCGGATTGACGATCTCCAGGTGGCTGGGGTTGGCGGTCAGCGACAGGTGCACGCTGTTGCCGTCGAACACCCGGTCGGACGAGGCGCCCAGGTGGTATTTCACGTCGCCCGAGCCGCCCACGTCGGAGGGCAGCGAGGTGCCGCCCTGGAACTCGTGGAAGATCACCCGGTAGGGCTTGCCCATGACCGCGGCCAGGACGTTCAGGCGCCCGCGGTGGGGCATGCCGACGACGATGTCCTTCACGCCGAGCGCGCCGCCGCGCTTGATCACCTGCTCCAGCGCCGGCACGCAGGACTCCCCGCCGTCCAGGCCGAAGCGCTTGGTGCCGGGGAAGCGCTTGTGCAGGAAGCGCTCGAAGGCCTCCGCCTCGATCAGCTTCTTCAGGATGGCGATCTTGCCCTCGGGGGTGAAGGCGATCTCCTTGTCCTTGCCCTCGATCCGCTCCTGCAGCCAGGCCTTCTCCTGCGGATCGGAGATGTGCATGTACTGCACGCCGAGGTTGCCGCAGTAGGTGCGCCGCAGGATGGCCAGGATCTCGCGGACCGTCGAGGTCTCCAGGCCCAGCACGTAGTCCAGGAAGATCGGCCGGTCGAAGTCGGGCTCGGCGAAGCCGTAGCTGCCCGGGTCGAGCTCGGAGGTGTCCTCGGGCGGCTGGGCCAGGCCCAGGGGATCCAGGTTGGCCGCCAGGTGGCCGCGCATCCGGTAGGCGCGGATCATCATGATCGCGCGCAGCGAATCCAGCGTCGCGGACCGGATCTCCTCGGCCGTCGCGGCCGGGGCCTTGGCGGCGATGGTCTTGGAAAGCTTGGCTTCGACGGCGGGCCAGAGCCCGTCGATGGCGCTCATCCAGTCCGGCCGCGGCTCGGGGGGCAGGCGGGGGGTCCAGGACGGCTCGGCGGCCGCGCGCTTCACCTCGTCGGCGCGGTCGCGCAAGGTCGAGAAGAAGGCCTGCCAGGAGGGCTCGACCGATTTGGGGTCGTCCACCCATCTCCCGTAGAGGTCTTCCACGAAGGACGCGTTGCCGCCGTAGAGGAAGGACGTCTCTGCGAGGACCTGGTTAATCCGCCCGGAATCGTCGGCCATTCTTGTCGTTCCCGATTCTGTCCAGGCAGCTTAGCCGGCGGCCATGAACATAGTCTGATCGCGCTCCCGTGGCCGCGTCTACCGCGGCCAAGCCTGCGCCGGGCGCTGCAAACGCCTGCAATCCGTCCAAACCATGGCGGCGGACGCGCACCTCAGCCCCGGATCGCCTCGAGCAGGGTCGAGCCCAGGGCCGCCGGCGAGGGCGACACGCGGATGCCGGCCCGCTCCATGGCCTCGATCTTGGACTCCGCCCCGCCCTTGCCGCCGGAGATGATCGCCCCGGCGTGGCCCATGCGCCGGCCCGGGGGCGCCGTGCGCCCCGCGATGAAGCCGGCCATCGGCTTCTTGACCTTGCTCGAGCGGATGAACTCGGCGGCGTCTTCCTCGGCCGAGCCGCCGATCTCGCCGATCATGATGATCGACTCCGTCTCGGGGTCGGCCAGGAACATCT
>JANWHQ010000123.1 GCA_025450315.1 Caulobacteraceae bacterium | reverse complement strand
AGGCGGGGCTGGAGGCCCTGGCGCGGCTGGAGGGCGAGCTGAACGCCGCGGGCGAAACCTCGATCCTGTCGCTGTTCCGCCGCCATCCGCAGCCGCGCGGGGTCTACCTCTGGGGGCCGGTGGGGCGGGGCAAGTCCATGCTGATGGACCTGTTCTTCGCCACCGCGCCCGCCGCGAAGAGGCGGCGCGAACACTTCTACGCCTTCATGGCCGAGGTCCACGGCCTGATCGACGCCTGGCGCAAGGGCGACGCCGCCGCCCGGCGGGCGATGTTCGGCCAGGCCCGGGGCGACGATCCGATCCAGCCCGCCGCAGAACTGCTCGCCTCGCGCGCCCGGCTGCTCTGCCTGGACGAGCTGCAGGTCGCCGACATCGCCGACGCCATGATCCTGGGCCGGCTGTTCGAGGCCCTGTTCGCCCTGGGCGTGGTGCTGGTGGCCACCTCCAACCGCGAGCCGAAGGACCTCTACCAGGGCGGCATCAACCGCCAGCTGTTCCTGCCCTTCATCGACATGCTGGAGGACCGCATGCAGGTGGTCCGGGTGTCGGGCGCCCACGATCACCGCCTGGCGCGGCTGAAGGGGGCGCGGGTCTATTTCTCGCCGATCGGGCCGGAGACCGAGGCGGCGTTCGACGCCCTCTGGCAGGGCCAGCTGGACGGCGCGGCCGAGACCGGCGCCACGCTGGAGGTGATGGGGCGCAGGATGCGCCTGCCGCGCGCCTCCGGCGGGCTGCTGCGCGAGAGCTTCGCCAGCCTCTGCGGCCAGGCCCTGGGCGCGCAGGACTACCTGGCCATCGCCGGCCGCTTCCACACCATGTTCCTGGAGGACCTGCCGCGCCTGGGTCCGGAAAGGCGCAACGAGGCGCGCCGCCTGGTCTGGCTGGTCGACGCCCTCTACGAGGCCCGGACCCGGCTGGTGGTCCTGGCCGAGGCCGAGCCTTCCGGCCTCTACCCGGCCGGCGACGGATCCTTCGAGTTCGAGCGCACCGCCTCGCGCCTGGAGGAGATGCGCGCGGCGGACTGGATTGGGGACGGCTAGGTCGCCCCGGATCTTGCCACCGTCATTCGCGGGCTTGTCCCGCGAAACCATACACGCTGGAGAACGACGGAGTTCATGGATCGGCGGGACAGGCCCGCCGATGACGGTGGATGGCAGGGGCGGATTCCGTTTGGCCGCGTCCGCCATTATGCTGGCCGCGTGACCGCGTTCAGCCACATCGTCTCGCTGGGATACCGCTGCCGCACCACCCAGCGGCTCCGGGACCACTTCGGGTTCAGGACCGCCTTTCCGTTCGACTGGTGGATCACGCCCCTGGCCGGCGGGGCGGCGTTCCTGCGCGACTGGGACATCGACCGGCTCTACGACCCCGACCGGCTGAAGCCGGTCCGGCGGCTCGGCCGCACCCTGTTCATCGAGCACACCGGCTATGGCTTTCGGCTCCAGCACGAGTTCCCCATGGACCTCGAACGCCTGCACGTGCTGCCGGGCTGGCGGAGCCATATCGCCGAGGCCCGCTCGCGCACCTCGCACCTGATGGGGAAATTCGACCTCCTGAACCGGCCCGACCGCAAGGTGCTGTTCGTGCGCGAGCTGATGGAGGAGGAGCAGGGCGACCTCGCCGGCGTCGCCGCCCTGCGCCAGGCGGTGCTGGACCGCGCGCCCCGCGCCGAAAGCCGGTTCCTGCTGATCTCGCCCTCGGGCGTCGAGGCGCCTGGCTGGCGGACGCTCAGGATCGACGACCCCGTCAAGGAGCCCTGGACCGGCACGCCCGCCCTCTGGGACGCCGCCCTCGCCGGCCTCGACTACCGCTTCGAACGGCGGCCGGGCTGGGGCGAGGTGGAGGCGGTCGGCCGACCTTGATTCATACCGTCATGGCCGGGCTTGTGAGCCTGCCCCGGGCGGGTCGCGTAACGACGCGACCCGGGGGCCACCCATGAACACCTGGCTCATCCAATGTGCATGGGTTCGCGGGACAAGCCCGCGAATGACGGCGAAGAAGCAGCGCGCTACGAATTTGGCGCGAGCTCGCTCATCATCTTCGGGGCGCTGTCCCTGGCGGCCTTGGCGACCTCTTCGGGGAAGTCGGCCATCTCCTGGATCTGGCGGACCTCGACGATGTCGCCGTCTTCGGCGGGAATGCGGCGGGCCCAGTCCAGCGCCTCGTCCTTGGAGGCGGCCTGGATGATCCAGTAGCCGCCGACCACCTCCTTGGCCTCGGCGAAGGGGCCGTCGGTGACCACCGGCTTGCCGCCGCGGTAGCTGACCCGCGCGCCCTTGCTCAGCGGATGCAGCCCGTCCAGCGCCAGGAGCGCGCCGGCGGCGTGCAGGTCCTCGTTCAGCTTCATCATCCGGGCGACCTTTTCGGGGTCCATCGTCTGGATGACCTTCTCCGGATCGGGCGCGCCGGGCTGGTACACGGCGGGGATCATCAGCATCAGAAAGCGCATCACCGAGCTCCTTGCGTTGGGGCGGGGGCCGCATGGCCGTCGCTCGGCCCAAGGACGCCTCACGGTGGTCCCGGGCCGACATGGCGTCGAATCTTTTTCCGGAGCTGTCGGGTCGGGCCTAGGCTCGCCGTCCTTGGGGTGCGGTCCCCCGGGGGGAGGCCGCCTGAAGGAGAAGCGATATGCGCTATGCGTGCATCTATCATCCGGCCCAGAGCAACATGCAGCGGCCGACCGAAGAGGGCATGGCCGCCATGGGCGCCCTGATCGAGCGGATGATGACGTCCGGACAGCTGATCGTGACCGAGCCCCTGGGCTCTCCCGACCAGGGCGGCAAGGTCGAGCGCGCGGGCGGCCAGTTCACCGTCTCGGCCCTCACCGACCGCCCGGGCGGCTACGCCATCCTCCAGGCCGACAGCCGCGAGGCCCTGATCGACCAGGTCAAGGCGTTCCTGGACGTCGCCGGCGACGGCTCCTGCGAGTTCCGCCAGATCGTGGAGATGTAGCCGGCGACGGTCTTTGGACCCCCTCCCTCGATCCCTCCCCCTGAGGGGGAGGGAGGGCTAGTTTGACCCGCCAATCGAAAAGGACCCAGCCCATGCTCTACGCCATCCTCTGCTACAACGACGAGGACGCGGTGTTCTCCTGGTCCAAGGCCGAGGACGACGCGGTCATGGCCAAGCTGGACGTGGTGCACCAGAAGCTGGCCGCGCGGGGCCAGATGGGGCCGGCCGCGCGGCTGATGCCGACCACCGCGGCCACCACGCTTCGCAAGGACCGCGAGCCGGCCCTGGTGGTCGACGGCCCCTTCGCCGAGACCAAGGAGCAGCTGCTCGGCTTCTACGTCGTCGACTTCGCCAACCTCGAGCAGGCGCTGGACTATGCGCGCGAGCTGGGCGTGGCCAATCCCGGCGGCGCCTACGAGATCCGGCCCCTGCGCCTGTTCCTGCCCGGCGCCGACCTCTCCGACCGCGAGCTGGCGGCGGAATGACCCTGCTCTCCCCGCGGGAGGAGAACAATTGACCGATGTCGCCTGGATCGATGCGGCGCTGACCTCGGCCAGGCCCCAGGCGGTGGGGGCGCTGCTGCGTTACTTCCGCGACCTGGACACCGCCGAGGAGGCCTACCAGGAGGCGTGCCTGCGGGCGCTGAAGACTTGGCCGGCCAACGGCCCGCCGCGCGATCCGGCCGCCTGGCTGATCTTCGTGGGCCGCAATGTCGCCATCGACCAGGTGCGCAAGACCAGCCGCCTGGACGCCCTGCCGGACGAAGAGGCCCTGTCGGAGCTGGACGACGCCGAAACCCCCATGGCCGAGCGGCTGGACGGCGCCCACTACCGCGACGACATCCTGCGGCTCCTGTTCATCTGCTGCCATCCGGAGCTGCCGGCCACCCAGCAGATCGCGCTGGCCCTGCGCATCGTCTCGGGGCTGTCGGTCCGCCAGATCGCCCGCGCCTTCCTGGTCTCCGAGGCGGCGATGGAGCAGCGGATCACCCGCGCCAAGGCCCGCATCGCCAAGGCCGAGGTCCCCTTCGAGGCGCCGGGCCCGATCGAAAGGTCCGAGCGGCTGGCGGCGGTGGCGGCCATGCTCTACCTGGTCTTCAACGAGGGCTATTCCACCACCGGCGAGGCCGCGCCCCTGCGCGCGCCCTTCTGCGACGAGGCGATCCGCCTGGGACGGCTCCTGCTGCGCCTCTACCAGGGCGAGCCCGAGGTCATGGGCCTGCTGGCCCTGATGCTGCTGCAGCACGCCCGCACCCCGGCCCGGCTCGACGCCGACGGCGCCATCGTGCTGCTGGACGACCAGGACCGGCGGCTGTGGGACAGGGGCAGGATCGCCGAGGGCCTGGCCCTGATCGACAAGGCCATGCGCCATCGCCGTCCCGGCCCCTACCAGCTGCAGGCCGCCATCGCCGCCCTGCACGACCGCGCCGCCCGGCCCGAGGACACCGACTGGACCGAGATCGAGCTGCTCTACGCCGCCCTGGAGCGGCTCCAGCCCTCGCCGGTGGTGCGGCTGAACCGGGCGGTGGCCGTCTCCAAGGCCCGCGGCGCGGCCGAGGCCCTGGCCATGATCGAGCCCCTGGATGAGGCGCTCGGCGGCTATTTCCACTTCTTCGGCGTGAAGGGCGCCTTGCTGCTCCAGCTCGGCCGCCACGCCGAGGCCCGCGAGGCCTGGGACCGCGCCATCGCCCTGGCCAACACCGCCGCCGAGGCCGCCCATATCCGCCGGCAGATCGACCGGATGACCCAGGACGCCGGGACGGGCTGAGCGGGGGAGGGGGATCGACAAAATCCTTCCGCCCCCTTGTCGGCCCAGGCTTAGCTCGTGCGTCCTTCGGGCGGACGCCGGCAAAGGAGGCCGAGATGAGCGAGACCCAGACGATCGACACCACCATGCCCAGGGGCGTGATCGCCCACCTGACGCCCGGCGACGCCGGCGCGGCGGCCGACTTCTACGTCCGGGCCTTCGGCGCGGTGGAGGCCAGCCGCGTGCCGGGGCCCGGCGGCAAGCTGATGCACGTGCACCTGAAGCTGAACGGCGGGGTGCTGCTCCTGTCCGACCACTTCGAGAACTCCGGCCACCCGTCAGGCCCGCCCCAGGCGATCAGCCTGCTGATGGTGGTCGACGACATCGACTCCGCCTGGAAGCGGGCCATCGAGGCGGGCTGCGAGCCGATGATGGAGCCGCAGGTGATGTTCTGGGGCGACCGCTACGCCCAGTTCCGCGACCCCTTCGGCTTCATCTGGTCGTTCGACCAGCCGAACGGCTGAGTGCGTGGTTCGAGACGCGTCGCCGGCGCCGAAGCCGCGCACATCCGCCTGCAGGTCGACCGCCTGGCCCAGGACGCCAGGGCGGTCGGACCTCGCCCCGACTCCCCCTCCGCCCATCCCGGCGCAGGCCGGGATCCAGGACAAGTGACGCAGGTGGTCCCAGCAAACCCGCAGCTTCGCGGCCGGACCATCTCCTGATGCGCGGGCTCTGACCTGTCCTGGATCCCGGCCTTCGCCGGGATGAGCGGGGCTGGGGATCAGCGGAGGTGAGGACGATCCCCGTGGTTTGCATCGCCGTT
>JANWHQ010000122.1 GCA_025450315.1 Caulobacteraceae bacterium | reverse complement strand
GCCTGCGGCATGGACCCCAAGGAGGTGATGGCCGAGCTGACCGGCCGCGCCACCGGCGCCTCCAAGGGCAAGGGCGGCTCGATGCACATGTTCTCGGTCGAGAACGACTTCTACGGCGGCCACGGCATCGTCGGCGCCCAGGTCTCCATCGGCACCGGCCTGGCGCTCGCCAACAAGTACAAGGGCGACGGCAAGGTCTGCTTCACCTACTTCGGCGACGGCGCGGCCAACCAGGGCCAGGTCTACGAAAGCTTCAACATGGCCGAGCTGTGGAAGCTGCCGGTCGTCTACATCATCGAGAACAACCAGTACGCCATGGGCACCTCGATCGAGCGCTCGTCCTCGACGGTGGAGCTGTCCAAGCGCGGGGTCTCGTTCAACATCCCCGGCGAGCAGGTGGACGGGATGGACGTGCTGGCGGTGCGCGACGCCGCCGAGAAGGCCGCCGACCGCGCCCGCTCGGGCAAGGGGCCGGTGATCCTGGAGATGAAGACCTACCGCTATCGCGGCCACTCCATGTCCGATCCCGGCAAGTACCGCACCCGCGAGGAGATCGACGATGTGCGCAAGCGCCGCGATCCGCTCGAGCACGTGGCCAAGCTGCTGGAGGACCGCGGCTGGGCCAGGGAGGACGAGCTGAAGGCGATGGACGCGGACGTACGCCGCATCGTCACCGAGGCGGCCGAATTCGCCCGCAACAGCCCCGAGCCCGAGCTCTCCGAACTGATGACCGACGTATACATGGAGGCAGCCGCCCAATGAGTGTGGACGTGCTGATGCCGGCCCTGTCGCCCACCATGGAAGAGGGGACCCTCTCCAAGTGGCATGTGAAGGAGGGCGACAAGGTCTCCTCCGGCGACGTGATCGCCGAGATCGAGACCGACAAGGCGACCATGGAGGTCGAGGCCGTCGACGAGGGCGTGGTTTCCGCGATCCTGGTGCCCGAGGGCGCCGAGGGCGTGAAGGTCAACACCCCGATCGCGCGGCTGAACGGAGCCGGCGAGGCTGGCGCATCGGCGCCGGCCCCGGCCCCGTCTCCCAAGGCCGAGACCAAGGCGCCGCCCGAGGCCTCGGGCGATCCCGAGAAGAAGCCCGCCGAAGAGAAGAGGCCCGAGCCGGAAGGCGAGGGGCCCGTGGCCGTCGCCGCCGCCAGCCTCCTGGCCGACCCGGAGATCCCGGCCGACGCCAGGCTGGTCAAGCAGACCGTCCGCGACGCCCTGCGCGACGCCATGGCCGAGGAGATGCGGCGCGACAAGCGGGTGTTCCTGATGGGCGAGGAAGTCGCCCAGTACCAGGGGGCCTACAAGGTCTCGCGCGACCTGCTGCAGGAGTTCGGCGAGGAGCGGGTGATCGACACCCCGATCACCGAGCACGGCTTTACGGGCCTGGGCGTCGGCGCGGCCATGGCGGGGCTGAAGCCCATCGTCGAGTTCATGACCTTCAACTTCGCCATGCAGGCGATGGACCAGATCATCAATTCGGCGGCCAAGACCCACTACATGTCCGGCGGCCAGATCGAATGCCCGGTGGTGTTCCGCGGCCCCAACGGCGCGGCCGCCCGCGTGGCCGCCCAGCACAGCCAGGACTACTCCGCCTGGTACGCCAGCGTGCCGGGCCTGAAGGTGATCGCGCCCTACGACGCGGCCGACGCCAAGGGCCTGCTCAAGGCGGCGATCCGCGACCCCAACCCCGTGGTCTTCCTCGAGAACGAGGTGCTCTACGGCGTGGAGTCGGACGTGCCGCAGATCGAGGACTGGGTCCTGCCGATCGGCAAGTGCAGGATCCGCCGCGAGGGCAAGGACGTCACCATCACCAGCCATTCGCGCATGGTGGGCCTGGCGCTGGAGGCGGCCGAGGAACTGGCCAAGGCCGGCATCGAGGCCGAGGTCATCGACCTTCGCACCCTGCGCCCGCTGGATTCCGACACCATCATCGAGAGCGTGAAGAAGACCAACCGCCTGGTCTCGGTCGAGGAAGGCTGGGGGCCCATGGGCGTCGGGGCCGAGGTCTGCGCCCGGGTGGCGGAGGGGGCTTTCGACTATCTGGACGCGCCGCCGCTGCGCGTGCACCAGGCCGACGCGCCCATGCCCTACGCCGCCAATCTGGAAGCCCTCTCGCTGCCTTCGGTCGAGAAGATCGTCGAGGCGGTGAAGCGGGTCTGCTACGCCTGAGGCATGGCCGAGGCGCTCACCTGGCGGGCCGGCGGCTGCCACTGCGGGGCGGTGCGCTTCGAGGCGGCGCTGCCCGATCATGTCGAGGCGCAGGGCTGCAACTGCTCGATCTGCGCCAGGACCGGTTTCGTGCATGTGATCGTGCCGGAGAGCCGCTTCCGGCTCCTGCAGGGCGCCGAGAGCCTGCAGACCTACAGCTTCAACACCGGCGTCGCGCGCCACCACTTCTGCCGGGTCTGCGGGATCAAGAGCTTCTATCGCCCGAGGTCCAATCCCGACGGCTGGTCGGTGAACGCCCGCTGCCTGGACGACGCCGAAACCCTCGACATCTCGATCGAACCGTTCGATGGACGCAACTGGGAGGCCCACGCCGCCTCGCTCGCCCATCTCAGCCGTGACGCCTAAGCCCAGGGCCGTTCCATGACCGATATCCTGATGCCCGCCCTGTCTCCGACCATGGAGGAGGGCACCCTCGCCAAGTGGCACGTGAAGGTGGGCGACAAGGTCTCCTCCGGCGACGTGATCGCCGAGATCGAGACCGACAAGGCGACCATGGAGGTCGAGGCCGTCGACGAGGGCGAGGTCACCGAGCTCTTGGTTCCGGAAGGGACCGAGGGCGTGAAGGTCAATGCGCCGATCGCGCGCCTGAAGGGCGAGGGCGAGACCGCCGCGCCTGCGCAGCCCCCTTCCCCAAAGGGGGAAGAGCCTGGGCCGAGATCCTCCCCCTCCGGGGGAGGGGGACCGCCGAAGGCCGTGGAGGCGGCCGCCACACCCGAGCCCCAGAAGGCCGCCGCCCTCTCGTCCGGACGCGGGCCGCGCATCTTCGCTTCGCCGCTCGCCCGGCGCATCGCCGAGCAGAATGGCGTCGACCTCTCCGCCATCCAGGGCTCGGGCCCGCACGGCCGGATCATCCGCCGCGACGTCGAGGGCAAGGCCGGGACGGCGCCGGCCGCCAAGCCCGGCGCCGCGCCTGCGGCCGCGCCGCGCGGCGAGCCCCGTCAGGTCCAGTCGCTGGAGCAGATGGGCATCAAGCCCGGGAGCTACGACCTCGTGCCGCTGGACGGCATGCGCAAGGTGATCGCGCGCCGCCTGACCGACAGCTTCCGCGACGTGCCGCACTTCCCCCTGACCATCGACCTGGAGATCGACGGGCTGCTGGAGGCGCGCGGCCGCATCAACGCCCTGCTCGACGAGGATGGGGTCAAGGTCTCGGTCAACGACCTGGTGATCAAGGCGGCCGCCATGGCCCTGAAGCGGGTGCCCGAGGCCAACGCCTCGTTCACGCCGGAGGGCATCGCCATGCACCACCATGCCGACGTGGCCATGGCCGTGGCCATCGACGGCGGCCTGATCACCCCGATCATCTTCGCGGCCGAGACCAAGAGCCTGGCGCAGATCTCCCGGGAAGCGAAGGACCTCGCCGCCCGCGCCCGCGAGCGCAAGCTGAAGCCCGAGGAGTTCCAGGGCGGCACCTTCTCGGTGTCCAACCTCGGCATGTTCGGGATCAAGTCGTTCGCCTCGATCATCAACGAGCCGCAGGGCGCGATCCTGTCGGTCGGGGCGGGCGAGCAGCGGCCCGTCGTGCGCCATGGCCAGCTGGCCGTGGGCACGGTGATGAGCGTGACGCTCACCTGCGATCACCGCGTGGTCGACGGCGCCATCGGGGCCAGGTGGCTGCAGGCGTTCAAGGCCTTCGTCGAAGACCCGGTGACCATGCTGGCCTGATCGGCCGCGGGTGAGGGCGATGAACGTCTATGACTTCGAGGCCAGGGGGCTGGACGGCCGCGAGCGACCGCTCTCGGCGTTCCGCGGCCAAGCGCTGCTGATCGTCAACACGGCGTCGAAATGCGGCTTCACGCCCCAGTACGCGGGGCTCGAGGCGCTCCACCGCGACCATGCCGCGCGCGGCTTCTCCGTCCTCGGCTTTCCCTGCAACCAGTTCGGCGCCCAGGAGCCGGGGGACGCGGGGGAGATCCGCGCCTTCTGCGAGGCCAACTATGGCGTCAGCTTCCCGATGTTCGCCAAGATCGACGTCAACGGGCCGGGGGCGCACGGCCTTTTCGACTATCTGAAGCGGACGCGGCCGGGCCTGTTCGGCTCGCGCCGGATCAAGTGGAACTTCACCAAGTTCCTGGTCGACCGCGAGGGCCGGCCCGTCGCGCGCTTCGGTCCTTCGAAACAGCCGGCCGCGCTCGCGCCCGCGATCGAGAGGCTGCTCTAGCCGTGGCGCAGGCTTCGGTGGAGATCGCGGCGGAGCCGGACCCCGGAGAGACCGTCGCCGTCTGCGACCGCTGCGGCGCCGTCCTGCACGGTCGTTTCTGCCATCTCTGCGGCGAGGACAGCGCCGCGCCGATGCGCTCGTTGAAGGCGCTGGGCGAGGACTTCCTGGATTCGGTGATGTCCTACACCGGCCAGATGCCGGCGACCTATTTCGCCATGTTCGCCCGGCCGGGCCGGCTGCTGAGCGCGCTGAGACGCGGCGACTCGCGCCGCTATCTTCCGCCATTCAAGCTCTACGTCACCGCCACGGTGATCTTCTTCCTGTTCCTGAGCCTGGCGGGAATCGCCGTGTTGCAGATGGAGGTGGTGCGCACGGGCAGGGGTGCGCCGCAGGTCCAGCTGGCTGCCGGACGGCCGGTGCTGCGGAATTTCCGACTGGAGGAGCGTTGGCTGAGGCATCCCGACGCCGTCCCCCGGGACGCGCAGGCGGTCAGGGCGCTGGATGGCGCGGCCAGATCCAAGGTGGACGAGTTCGAGCGCGCCTACCTGGGCGTGCTGCGCGACGTCGCGGCGGACCCCAAATCCATCAACGAGGAGATCGCCGTCTGGGCGCCGCGGGCGCTGTGGCTGATGATGCCGCTCTATGCCCTGCTGCTCTGGCCCCTGTTCGGGCGAGGCCGGCTGCTGTCCGAGCTGGTGGTGTTTTCCTTGTGGGCGCACGCGGTGCTGTTCCTGGTGCTGGTCCTCGCGGCGATCTGGAACCTCACGGGCCTGGGCTACGGTGTGGCCGTGGCGCTGGTCGTGTATCAGGCCTATCTGACCGTCGGCTTGAAGGACTATTTTCAGACCGGCTGGCCGACCGCCGCGCTGAAGGGCGCGGCGCATTCGGCTCTCTACCTCGGGCTGCTCTGGACGCCTCTGGTGGCGGGCTTCTTCCTCTTCGAGGCGATATCCCGCCTGCCGCCATCCTATTGGGAGTGACTGCGTGAGCGACTTGGACCTTCTCGTCATCGGCTCCGGACCAGGCGGCTATGTCGCCGCCATCCGCGCGGCGCAGCTGGGCATGAAGACGGCCATCGTCGAGCGCGAGGCGCTGGGCGGCATCTGCCTGAACTGGGGCTGCATCCCCACCAAGGCGCTGCTGAAGACCGGCGAGGTCTACGAGCAGCTGCATCACCTGGGCGACTACGGCCTCTCGGCCGACAAGCCCGCCTACGACTTCGACAAGGTGGTGCAGCGTTCGCGCAAGGTGGCCGCCACGCTGAATTCCGGCGTCGGCTTCCTGATGAAGAAGAACAAGATCGAGGTGATCGAAGGGACCGCGCGGCTGGAGAAGGGCTCGCCTGCGCCCAAGGCGGTGATCAAGCTCAAGGCCGGCGGCGAGCGGACCGTCCAGGCCAGGAACGTGATCCTGGCCACCGGCGCGCGCGCCCGCACCATCCCCGCCATCGGCCTGGAGCCGGACGGCGAGCGGGTGTGGACCTACAGGGAGGCCATGGTCCCCAAGGCCGCGCCGGCCTCGCTGGTGGTCATCGGATCGGGCGCCATCGGCATCGAATTCGCCAGCTTCTACAGGGCGTTGGGCGCGGACGTCACGGTCGTTGAGATGCTCGACCGCATCGTGCCGGTCGAGGACGCCGAGGTCTCGGCCGCCGCCCAGAAGGCGTTCGAGCGGCGCGGGCTGAAGTTCCGCGTAGGCGCCAAGGTGAACAGGCTGAGCAAGTCCAAGTCAGGCGTCACCGTCGAGCTGGAGGTCGGCGGCAAGGCCGAGTCCCTGCAGGCCGAGGTCGCCATCGTCGCCGTCGGCATCGTCGGCAACGTCGAAGGCCTGGGCCTGGAGGCGCTGGGCGTGAAGATCGACCGCAGCCATGTGGTGATCGACGGCCACGGCTCCACGTGCGTGGCGGGCCTCTACGCCATCGGCGACATCGCCGGTCCGCCCTGGCTGGCGCACAAGGCCTCGCACGAGGGCATCCAGTGCGTGGAGCATATCGCGGGGCTGAAGCCCTCGAACCTGGCCTCGCCGATCCCCGGCTGCACCTATTCCGAGCCCCAGATCGCCTCGGTGGGCCTGACCGAGGCCCAGGCCAAGGAGGGCGGCCGCGAGGTCAAGGTCGGCCGCTTCCCGTTCCGCGTGAACGGCAAGGCCATCGCCGCCGGCGCCACCGAGGGCTTCGTCAAGACCGTGTTCGACGCCAAGACCGGCGCGTTGCTGGGGGCGCACATGATCGGCCACGAGGTCACCGAGATGATCCAGGGCTTCACCCTGGCGATCACCCTGGAGGCCACCGAGGCGGAGCTGATGGCCACGGTCTTCCCGCATCCCACCATGTCGGAGGCCATGCACGAGTCCGTGCTCGACGCCTACGGCCGCGCCCTGCACATCTGACCCGCCCGCCCATCGTCACGGAGTCTCGCGGATGGAAGGGCGGCTGCTGGTCTTCGAACAGCTCAAGGACCTGGGCAGGCCGTTCGCCAACGTAGTCCAGGTGGGGGCCAACCGGGGGCAGGAGGTCTCGGCCTACGAGAACTACGGCATCGACTGGGCGATCATGGTCGAGCCGCAGGACGACGCGTTCGACAAGCTTCGCAAGCGGGTCGCCGGGCGCCCGCGCTACATCGCCGTGCAGGCGCTCTGCGCCAACATGGACGGCGTCGAGTACGACTTCTACGTCGCCGACAACAAGGGCCAGTCCTCGAGCCTCTTGAAGCCCACCCGCCACCAGGTCGAATACCCGAAGATCGAATTCCCGACCCAGGTGAAGCTGACCTCGACCCGGCTCGACACCCTGGTCGCCAGCGTGGCCGAGCGCCGCCCGGAGCTCTCGCCGGACGCGTTCGACACCCTCTTGATCGACGTCCAGGGGGCCGAGCTGAAGGTGCTGATGGGCGCCACGCGGCTGCTCCAGCACGTGAAGCACGTGTTCACCGAGGTCAGCTACGACCTCTACGAAGGCGGCGCCACGCTCGACGACCTGCAGGGCTTCCTGCGCGCCTTCGGATTCCAGCTGCATTTCCTGCAACTGAACCGGCGCGGCTGGGGCGACGGCCTTTTCGTCAAGGTCTAGGTCAAGCCCGTTTCGCGCAAAGAGAACGGCCGCCGCCCGCGAGGGCGACGGCCGCAGTGCGTCTCACTATGGGGAGGAACGACGCGACTAGAAGAGCACGCCGGTTTCGATCGCGGCGCGGAACTGGTTGTCCTTGTTGGCGAGCGGGCCGAAACCGAAGCCGGTGAGGTTGTCCACCTTCACGTAGGAGGCCTCGCCGCGGATGAAGTAGATCCCCTTCTGGTAGGTCGGGGTCAGGGTCAGCGACCAAGCGTTCGAACCGCGACCGTAGCCCAACAGGTCGGTGCCGGCCGAGCCCACCGTGCCGCTCTCGGAGATGTATTCGACGCGCCCGGCCATGCTCCAGGTCTTGTTGATGGTGTACTTGGCCAGCAACGCGCCGCCCCAGGTGGTCCCGCCGTTGGGGATGCCGTTGACGGGATCGCCCTGGACATGCTGCCACTGGATGTAGGGGCTGAAGGTCCAAGGCCCGGCCGTATGGCTGTACATCAGGTCGATGATGTCGCTGCTCGCGCCGGCGAACGTCGTCGACGGCTGGCGACCCAGGGGCCCGCCTCCGGACACCGCCAGGGTGTCGTTGGGGCTCATGGTGAAGGTGAGCAGGCCCGAGAACGAGTTGTAGCGGCTGGTGTAGTAGCCGTCGTTCACCGACACCGACAGCGAAACCGGACCCTTGCTGAAGTTGGCCTGGATGCCGCGGCTGACGATCGGCTCCTGGAACCAGAGCAGGCCGCGATCGATGTTCATGTTCTGGAAGGTGAATCCGTACTCCGCGCCGATCAGGGTCGGCAGCTTGCCGGCCTCGATGCTGAAGCTCGAATTCGGTACGATCTTCAGATAGCCGACCGGCAACACCCCGAAGCTGCCGTCCACCGTCGTCTTGGCCGGGATATAGGGATAGCCCACGCTCGGGAACGAGTAAGCGCCGACCTCGGCGAAGTACTGGATCATCCCGTCGGTCTTCTCGACCCAGGCTTGGGCGTTGGAGAAGTCCGCCTGCCATTCGTGATCCCCGGGCACGGCGTTGGATTGGGCCATGCCGAGTCCGGTGATGGCGCCCCCGAACGACAGCTTGCCCAGAGGCCCGGCGTCGAGCGTCGGCGGGCTGGGATCAGCCGCCAGCGGCGGCGTGAACGACGGAGCGGGCAAAGGATCGGCGTGCGCCGTCGCGGCCAAGGCCAGCGATGCCCCCGCAGCGCACAAAGTGAGTTTCAGTTGCTTCATAAATCTATCCCCTGTTCGAGCGCGGCGTTTTGAGATCGCCGCGCTGGCCCCCGCGAGCGAGGTGCTGCCCAGCTTCCGGTCGGGTCCGGGGCCGATCAACGCGCCGGCCGTCGATGATCCGCGATTGGGCGGTCATGCCCCGCCGTTGTGCGCCGCACCTTGATGCTGCTCAAAAACCAGGCAGGATGTTTGCCTAGAACCCGATCAGGATTCGATGGGGAAACCCGGCGCGCCGCATAAGGGCGTCGTTGCGCCTGGGGGCCCGGGCCGCTAACGCTCCGCTGATGAACGACGGCCCGACCCAGCTCGGACATCAGGTCCGGAGCTTCGCCAGTCCCGACGAGGCCGTGCTGGAGCGCGTGGCCAATCCCCATCCGGACAGCCTCTATCTGGCGAGATTCACCGCGCCGGAGTTCACCAGCCTCTGCCCGGTGACCGGCCAGCCGGACTTCGCCCACCTGGTGATCGACTATGCGCCCCAGGCGTGGCTGATCGAATCCAAGTCGCTGAAGCTGTTCCTGGGCTCGTTCCGCAACCACGGCGCCTTCCACGAGGACTGCACCCTGGCCATCGCCAAGCGGATCGTGGAGACGGCCCAGCCGCGCTGGATGAGGATCGCCGGCTACTGGTTTCCCCGCGGCGGCATCCCCATCGACGTCTTCTACCAGACCGGCCAGCCGCCCGAGGGCCTGTGGCTGCCGGACACGGGCGTGCAGCCCTATCGCGGCCGCGGCTAGGGCAGAGACGCTGCGGGGAATGTCGCCGTGGCCTATCTGCGCAATTCCACCGTCAACCTGCTGAATCTGCACTACGGCCTGCATTCGGTGGCGATGAACGCCGGCGGGATCTTCTTCGCGGTGTTCCTGCTGAAGGCCGGGGTTTCCGCCCCCGCGGTCCTGGTAGCCCTGGCGGCGATCCTGGCCGGCCGCTTCTGCATCCGCCCGCTGGTGCTGGTGGTTGGCAAGCGGGCGGGGATCAAGCCGCTGCTGGTGTTCGGCTCCATCGCCAGCGCGCTGCAGTACCCGCTGCTGGCGCGCGTGCACGGGGTCGATGTCTCGCTGCTGGAGCTGTGCGTCGCCGGCGCGGTCAGCGACAGCTTCTACTGGACCTCCTATCACGCCTATTTCGCCTCGCTGGGCGACGAGGAGCACCGCGGCCATCAGATCGGGGCGCGCGAGGCGCTGGCGTCGGTCGTCGGGATCCTGGCGCCGCTGGTCGGAGGCTGGGCGCTGGTGGCGCTGGGGCCGGTCGCGGCCTTCGGCGCGGTCGGCGTGGTGCAGGTCTCGTCGGCCCTGCCGCTGCTCGGCACGCCCAACGTCGCCGTGCCGAGGCGGGTGCAGGGGGCGTTCCGCGCGTCGCTGCCGGGGTTCCTGCTGTTCGCGGCGGATGGCTGGATCCAGTCCGGCTATGTCTTCGTCTGGCAGATCGTCCTGTTCCTGCTGCTGGGCTCCAGCTTCACTGCGTTCGGAGGGGCGATGGCGGCGGCAGCCCTGGCGGGCGCCGCGGCGGGGCTGCTGCTGGGCCGTCACATCGACGCCGGACACGGGGGCCGAGCGGTCTGGCTGGCCTTCGCCGCGCTGGGCGGAACGTTGCTGCTGCGCGCCGTCGTCCATACGGCGGCCCTGGCGGTCCTGGCCAACGCCGCCGGGGCCCTGGTCGGCTGCCTCTACATCCCGACCCTGATGACGGCCGTCTACAATCTGGCCAAGCGCTCCCCCTGCGCGCTCAGGTTCCACTTCATGGCCGAAGGGGCCTGGGACCTCGGCGGCGCCGGCGGATGCCTGGCGGCGGCCGCCCTGGTCGGGTTGGGCGCGCCTCTGGCGAGCGGGCTGGTGCTGTCGCTGGCGGGCGCGGCGGTCGCGCTGGTGGCGCTGCGGCGCTACTACGCCAAGCTCGCGGCGCCGGAGCCGGTCTGAGGCGCCTCAGCCGCCGGGGGTCCCGGCCGGGCGCGCCCCCGTCCGGTCCAAGACCTTGGACAGGCGCGCGAAGCGCTCCAGGAACTTCGCCTCGGCCTCCGCCGCAGGCATCGGCTCCAGCTTGAGCCTGACCCCCTTGGGCGGGCGCCCGAAAACGAGGTTGGCCTCGGCCTCGCCGAAACCCGCCAGCTCGATCGCCTCGAAATGGGCGGAGATCCGGTCGGCCGTCTTGATCAGCCGCTTGATCTCGGCCGGCGTCCTGGGCGGCAGGCCGAAGCGGATATGGATCGCCCGCTCCAGCCGGTCCTCGAAGGCCCGGTAGTCGAGCCCGAGCGCCGCCTTGAACGGCGAGATCATGTCGCCGATCACATATTCGGGCGCGTCGTGCAGCAGGGCCGCCAGCCGCCAGCGCGGCTCGGTTTCGGGCGCCAGCTTGCGGACCAGCTCCTCGACCACCAGGCAGTGCTGAGCGACGGAGAAGGCGTGTGGGCCCGTCGTCTGGCCGTTCCAGCGCGCCACCCGCGCCAGGCCGTGGGCGATGTCGTCGATCTCCACGTCCAGGGGCGAAGGATCCAGCAGATCGAGCCGGCGGCCCGACAGCATTCTTTGCCATGCCCGAGGCTCGGCTTTTTGACGTGGGTCATTTGACACCGGGACGTTCCCTGCCACGAATGCTGCCAGGTCCTTGATAGGGCGCCGAGGAGAGCGGATCGAGCCATGCCGCGGAAAACCAAGACCAGCTGGGCCAGGATCATGGCGCCGCTTTCGGGCGGCAAGGGCGACCTCGCCGTGCTGGCCGCGGCCGCCGAGCTGGCGCGGCCGTTCGAGGCGGAAGTGTCGGGGGTCTACGCTCCCGCCGACGTGGCCGACCTGATGCCCTGGATGGGGGAAGGCTTCATGGGCGGCGTGCAGATCACCGCCGTGGAGAGCCTCAAGGAAGCCGCCAGCGTGGGCGAGGCCAATGCGCGGGCCGCGCTGGCCGCCTGCACGGCGCCCAACAAGACCTTCACCACCCTGGGCTCGCCGGTGTGGGCCACCCTGGCGGTGGAATCGCGTCTGTCGGACGTGGTGGTGTTCGACGACGAAGCCGCCCGCGGCAAGGGCCCGCTGGCCGAGGCCTTCCAGCAGCTGGTCGCCAACGAACAGCGGCCGACGGTGGTCGCCCGGCCGGGTCTCAAGGGCGATGGCGTCATGGCCGTGGCCTGGGACGGCGGCAAGGAGGCCACGCGCGCCACCCGCACGGCCATGCCCCTGCTGGAGAAGGCCTCGCGAGTGGTGATCATCGGCGCCACCGAGGCGTCTTCCCGCGAGTTCGATCCGCATCGGCTGAAGGACTTCCTCGGCGCCCGTGGCGTCGAGGCCGAGGTGGAGCTGATCAAGGAATCGGGGGACGCCGCCGCGCTGATCCTCGTCGCCGCCAGAGCGTTGGGCGCGAGCCTTTTGGTCTCCGGCGCGTTCGGACATGCAAGGCTCAGGGAGTTCATCTTCGGCGGGACCACGCGCAGCTTGCTGCAGGCGGATTCGCCCTCCCTGTTCCTGTCACACTAATCAAAGGAGCCAGACCTGGAATGGGCCTGAATCGCATCGTCATGCGCCTGGCACGCAACCCGGGCACCGAGTTCGCCGGCGGAGACGACCATCGCGGCTACGCGCTGACCGCACCTCTGACCCACGACGGCAAGCTCGACGAGGACGCCTACGCCAAGGTCAAGGCCCAGTGCAGCGTGCGCCGCTTCTCGCCCGACGAGGATCCGGTCGACGGAAAGCTGATGCATCGCCGCGAGCGCTGGTACTTCGACTACGACCAGGAAGAGACCACCGACGACGAGCCGATCTATCGCCTGGGCGAGCACCGCTTCGCCGTGGGCGAGTACGTCACCGTCACCGACGAGGAGGGCCGGCCCCTGACCTACAAGGTGGTCGAGGTCGCGCCGGCCGCCTAGCGGGCGGCCCTCCAGGCCAGCGCCCTGACCTGTTCGAAGCCGGCGTCGCGATTGTCTTCCCGGCTCTGGTAGCTGGCGACCACCAGCGGCCCGGACTTGGGCCCCACGGCCTCGTAGGCGACGGTCCGCCAGCCTTGGGGGCCGGGCGCCTTGGAGGCCATGATCAGGCTCTGCTCGATATTGGCGCCGAAGCCGCGCGTGCGGATCACCGCGCCGTTGTCGTCGGCGTTGACGGTGAACTGGCCATGCCGGTTGGGCGCGCTGTTGATCTTCACCGAGTTGGTGCGGTCGTCGGCGTCGATATGGACCCCGCCGACATGGACGTTGGCGTTCTTGTCGTCGGCGTGGATCGAGATGCCGGGCAGGTTGATGTTGACGTCGTCGTGTCCGTGGCCGGGCGACTCGGCCCAGGCGTCCGACGCCGGCGCCGCCGGGGATGCCGGGGCCGGGGGTGGGGGCGGCAGCAGGGTCTTCATCTGCGCCTCGATCGGATCCAGCGCCGCGTTGGGGTCGCCGGTGAATCTCACCAGCTTCACCTGGACCTCCGAACCGTCGGGCCCCGAATAGGTGCAGCTCTTGCCGTCCGGCGCGACGCTCTTGCGGTCGAACGGCCCCTGGCTCTCGGGGCAATCCAGCTGGCTGATCGGATCCAGTGGCCGATGGTGGGACATCGGAAACGGTCGCGTGCAGGCGGCGAGGGCAAGGGCCGAAACGCCGATGGCGGTGAGGGCGACAGTCTTCATCCCGGAGTCTCCTTCGCCGGGAGATTTCGGAGGACTGCGGCCCAAGGTCCAGTGAATTCGCGGTAAGCCCGGCGCGCTGGCCGTCCTAGGTGATGTGCTTCACCGAGACCGGGTCCGAGGCGGGGAAGGTCTCCTCGACCCCTTCGTCCAGCAGCTCGTCCTGGTGCGGATGCACCTCGTCGGGAACGCTGTCGGGGTGGCCGCGCGCAGGCCGGCCCTCGTCATCGCCACCGTCGTCGTCGGCATATCCCAGATCCTCGAGGTCGTTGTCGTCGAGATCCTCGGATTCGTACTCCGCCTCGTCCTCGTCGTCGGGATCGGTCTCGGAATCCACGTCCGCCACGTCGGTCAGCTCGACCTCGTCGAGCCCCAGCCGGTCGACGCCGTCCTCGCGGTCGGTATCCTCGTCGTCGATCTCGTCGTCTTCCTCGTCATCCTCGAGGTCGTCGCGCAGCTCGGCGTTCAGGTCCTCGTCGTCCTCGAGGTCCTCGTCGTCCAGCGCCTCGGGATCCAGTTCGCCGGCGTCCAGGGCCTCCAGGTCGCGGCTGTCGCCCAGCGCGCGCGTCGAGTCGTAGACGTCGGGCATCTCCTCGAGGGTGACGAACTCGGCGTCGTCGTCGAGATTGGTCTCGTCGAAGGCTTCGGCCTGGTCCTGTTCGTCCAGCGAGATGTCGGGCGTGTCGGGGGCCATGGGTTTTCTCCTGGCGCCGGGCGGAGCGCCCGACCCAGAATCAACCCCGACTTTGGCCTTCTGTTCCGAGCTTGGCGGCGCGTTCGGCGAGGGCTTCGGCGACCTCGGCCATCACCGGCTCCCAGCGATTGTAGCCCGGTGGATCGAACACCCGCATCGACGGATACCAGGGGTAGCGGCGGGTCCCGAGCTTGGGCCAGGCCCCGGGCGTGGAGATCAGCCAGGTCTCGACGCCGCAGGCCGCGGCGATGTTGCTGGTGGCGTTGGCCGGCCCGATCACCAGGTCCAGAGCGCACGAGAGGGCGGCGACCTCGTCCAGGTCGTCCTTGAGGTCGACGCCGGGCGGCTCGAAGATCTCGACCCCGAGCTGGTCGCGGGCCGCGGCGATCTCGGCGGCGCAGTCGCCGTATTGCAGGTTCACCAGCATCGCGCCCGGGGTGTTCAGCACCGGCGCCCAGGCGTCGAACGGCGAATAGAAGCGCGCCCGCGCGGTTTCGACTTTCAGGCTCTTCCAGACCAGGCCGGTCTTCGGCCCCGGCCCCAGCGCGCTCAGCACGCCCCGCCAGTGACGCACCCGCTGCGGGTCGGCGGTTAGATAGGCCCTGCGGTCGGGAAAGGACTCGACGGACGGGCGAAAGCGCCCGAGCAGCGATCCGAACGGGGTCCACAGGTCGACCTCCCCGAGGTCGCCGACGAACGGCGCGGCCCGATAGGTCCGCGCGTCCACCTTCCAGCTGGAGTGGGCGCCCACGACGGCGTGCGGGAACGAGCGCTGGAACAGCGGGACCAGGCGCTGCTCCACCGCCAGCCAAAGCCGGCCCTCGGGGCCCAGCGCCTCGATCACCTCGGGAAGCAGATTGGCGAACAGAACTTCGTCGCCCAGGCCCTGTTCCCCCATGACCAGCAGCGAGCGGCCTCGCAAATCGTCGGTCGGCCTCCAGCGGGGCCGGTCGATCAGGAAGTTGGTGAGATCGGCGTAGGCGGGGTCGAAACGCGCCTCGTAGGCCTCCCATCCCTCGGCGATTCGCCCGAGGTTCAGCAGCAGGGTCGAGCGCGCCAGCTGCATCATCGCCCGCTCTTCGGGCAGGCGCACCTGGGCCAGAGCCGCCTCGCAGTCGACCAGGGCGCCGTCGGCGTCCCCCAGGGCCAGCTTGGCGTTGCCGCGGTTGTAGCGGGCGCGGAAATGCCCGTCGTCGCAGGTCAGGGCTTCGCTGAAGAACAGGGCGGCGGTCTCGAACTCGCCGAGCTCCGATTGCACCGTGCCCAGGGTGTTCCAGAGCAGGCTGCTCTTGGGATTGGCGATGATGGCCACGCGCAGGATCTCGATCGCTTCGGCGTGACGGAACTGGTCACGGATGGCGCAGGCCAGGTTGTTGGCCGCGTCGATGGAGCCCGGATTGGCCGCAAAGTATCTGAGGAACAGCTGCTCGGCCAAGGGCTTGAGGCCCAGGCGGAAGGCCAGGCGGCCGAGATCGTTGGCCAGGTCTTCCTGGTCCGGCAGCAGCTGGACGGCCGCGTCGTAGCACTGCAGCGCGCCCTTGAAGTCCCCAGCCTTGTCCCGGGCGATCCCGAGCAGCCACCAAGCGTGACCGCACCGCTCGTCCTGCTGCAGGGCCTTCAGCGCCGCCTCGGCGCCGCCCTGGAAGTCGTCCGTCCTGAGGGCGGCGATCGCCCGGTGCAGGTGCGGGCGGGCGGCCAGCTGCTTGAGCTCGTCCAGCGCCGCGTTCAGCCGGCCCAGCGCCTGCCGGGAGCCGGCCTCGCCGACGATGCCGCCGGGCGCCGGACAGGCGGCGCCGGCCGCCTCAAGCGCCGCGGCCGAGATCGAAGCTTTGGCGCGGGTCGGGGAGGGCATGTCGACAGGGCGCTCGGACGGTGAAGCTCCTGGATCGCCGGATCATGCTTAACGGATCGCTAAGTGCGGCCAGCCGCCGCAGGCCGGGAAAGGCGTCGTTAACGCTGTCTGCCTAGCTTGGCATTGTCGCTGTTATGCTTCGAAAACAGCGGCGAGTCGGCGCGAGAAGGCGTCAACGGCCGGCCGCCGGTCCTTGGGAGCTCCGATCGTGCCACTGAAACTTTCGCTAAAGCCCGGCGAGAAGTTCGTTCTCAACGGGGCGGTCGTCCAGAACGGCGACCGGCGCGGGGTCCTGTTGTTGCAGAACAAGGCTTCGGTCCTGCGCGAGAAGGACATCATGCAGGCGGAAGAGGTGACCACGCCGGCCCGGCATATCTACTTTCCGGTCATGATGATGTATTTGGACGAGAGTGGCGCCTCCAAATACTATGACGAATTCGCTCAACGCCTCAGCGAGTTCATGGGCGTGATCCAGAACCAGGACATCCTGGTGGACTGCGTCAATGTCTCGAAGTACGCCATGGGGCGTGAGTACTACAAGGCGTTGATGCTCTGCCGTAAACTCATCGAGTACGAAGACGCGAGGTTGGGGAATGTCGCTCCAGGCGTATCAAAAGGCGGCGCAGCGGTCTGAGACTCCGCGCGACGCGGAGTATCGGCTGTTCGGCCAGGTGACGCGCGCCCTGATGGACGCCGCGGAGGTCGACCCGAGCGACCTGCAGACGCGCATGGAGGCGCTGGACTGGAACCGCCGTGTCTGGTCGGCCCTGGCCGCCGATTGCGCTGTGCCCGAGAACGGGCTGCCGCATGCCTTGCGGGCCCAGATCATCTCTATCAGCATCTGGGTCAGCCGTCACACCAGCGCCGTGATGCGTCACAACGAGAGCATCCAGCCCCTGGTCGAAGTGAACAAGGCGATCATGCAGGGCCTGGCGGGCCGCGCCGAAGCGGCCTGAGCCGCCAGCAGACCGCCGCAGCGGCCAGGTCAAATCCGAGGCGGAGGTCGGTGTCCTCAGGCGAGGACGGCGGCGGCCGAGGACGGACGTTCGGCGATCGCGCGTGCGATGGCGTCGAACAGCAGTGTCATGGCCACGGGCTTGAGCAGCAGATCGTCGGCGCCGGCGGCCCGGCAGCGATCCTGCAGGTCCATGGCGGTGTCGGCGGTCACCACGATGATCGGCACCAGGGAGACGGCGTCGCTGCGGGCGCGGATCTTGCGCACGGCCGTCAGGCCATCCATCCCCGGCATGCGCAGGTCCATCAGCACCAGGTCGAAAGGCTGGCGGTCGAGCATGGCGAGGCCGGTCTCGGCCTCGGGAGCCTCGGACATCTCCACGCCGGCGACGCTCAGCATGTCCCTGACCACACGTCGGTTCATCGCGTCGTCTTCGATGAAGAGCACCTGCATCGCTGGCTCCTCGGGGCCACTGACTACGTCGTCAGGCCGCCAGGGTAAGAACGAATGGCTAACAAGCCGTCACCCCTGTCTGAGCGGGGGCCGCAGCCGTCTCGGAGGCCTCCGAGAACCAGCGGCCGAGGGCCGCGGCGAGATCCGCCGGCGCGATCGGCTTGGCCAGCACCTGGACCGCGCCCGCCGCCAGGATGCGCGTCCGCGTCGCCTCGTCGGGCGAGGGCCACATGACCGAGACGGCGGCCTCGCCGGCGGCCGAGATCGCCGACAGCCGCGACAGGCGCTCGTCCTCCGCGCCGCCCAGGGCCGCGCCGTCGGCCAGCACGTGGTCGAACACGCCAAGGCCCATCGCCTGCAGCGCCTCGTCGGCCGAGGCGGTGATTTCCAGTTCGCGCACCCGCGCGCCGAAGGTGGAGCGCAGGACGCTCTGGGCCAGGGGATTGGCCTCGATGATCAAGAGCCGGCAGGCGCCGAGTTCGCGCGCGCGGCCTTCCGCCTGGACGCGGGGTTCGGGCGCCTCGACCTCGACGCTGCGCCGCAGGGGCAGGATCACGGTGAACACCGAACCCGAGCCGATCTCGCTGGCCACGCCGATCGAACCGCTCATGGCTTCGGTCAGGTCGCGGCAGATGGCCAAGCCCAGGCCCGTGCCGCCGTACTGGCGCGTGACGCTGGTGTCGACCTGGCTGAACGAGTCGAAGATGTCCTCGAAACGCTCCCTGGGGATGCCGATGCCTGTGTCGGCCACCTCGATCAGCAGCCGCTCGCCCGCGTCGGCCCGCTCGGAACGGGCGGTGAGCTTCACCCGGCCCGTCTCGGTGAACTTGATCGCGTTGGACATCAGGTTGAACACGATCTGGCGCAGCCTGCCGCCATCTTCGACGATGCGGTGCAGGCCGTCCTCGACCTCGACTTCAAGCTCCAAACCCTTGCTGCGCGCCTTCTCCGACCACAGCCGTCCGGTCTCGTCCATGATCGAGCGCAGATCGATGTCGGTCCGTTCGACGGTGAGGTTGCCGGTCTCCATCTTGGCGAGATCGAGGATGTCGTCGACCAGCGCCCGCATGGTCTCGCCGGCGCCGTGGACCAGGGCGATCTTGTCCTTCAGGCCCGCCTCCAGCTTGCGATCGGCCAAGAGCACCTGGGTCATGCCCAGGATGCCGTTCAGCGGCGTCCTGATCTCGTGGCTGGTGGTGGCCAGGAAGTCCGTCTTGGCCTTCAACGCCTTCTCCAGGGCCTGGTTGGAGGACCTGAGGCTGACGTTGGCCGCGCGCACCTCGTTGCGGCTGCGGCGCAAGGAGAAGAAGCCCAGGGTCAGCAGCACCAGGATCAGCGCCGATCCGCCGAGCAGGCCCGAGGTGATGGTGTTGCGCTGCCTGCCGAGCTCGACATCCCTTTGCAGCTGGCCGGCCTTCAGCTTGGCGATCTTCAGGTCCTGGTTGGCGAAGTCGAAGCGCGCGGCCATCAGGGCGGCGTTGGTCGAGGCCGCGACGCTGCGGGCGGCGTCGTCCAGCCGCTTGAACGCCCGAAGGTGCTGCAGCGCCAAGTGATCCTGCCCCAAGGCCGAATAGGTCTGGTACGCGACCTCGTGGAAGTCGCGATAGTCCATGGTCGTGGTCTTCAGATCCACGCCGGCGAAGGTGCGCTCCAACAGCTGGCGGGCCTGCTGCAGCGCGCCGCGCTTGACCGCGACTTCGGCGGCCACGCCCCACAGCCCCGGCCGTTCCTCGGGGGCCGCGGCGGCCAGGGCCAGGCCGCGCTGGACGTCGGCCTCGGCTTCGGCCAGGCGCCCGGCCTTGACCTCGGCGGCGGCGAGGTTGCTGTCGATGTCGGCCTGCAGCGCGGCCGAGCCCATCTGGCGCGCCACGCCGAGGGCGGACCGGAAGGCCGCGATCGCCTCCTCGTGGCGGCCCAGCTGCTCGAGGGCCCGGGCCTTGTTGTTCAGCGCCGAGACCAGCAGCACCGGGTCGGCCTTATAGGTCTCGGCGGACTGGGCGTAGTACTTCAGCACCCGCTCATAGTCGCCCGCGTCCTGGTAGATCGAGCCGATGTATTGGAGGGCCTTGGCCTGGCCGCGTGGATCGTTGGCCGCGCGAAAGAGGTCGAAGGCGCCCTGGTAGTCTTCCAGGGCCTTCTGCACGTCGCCCAAGGAGGACATGGCGCTGCCTTCGGCGGTCAGCAGGTCGCCATGCAAAACGCCCTTCGGATCGCGCTGGGCGGTCACCTTGAGGGCCTGACCGATGATCGGGATGGCGTCGTGCGCGTGGTTGGTGCGGATCAGGGCCTCGGCCTGTAGCCATTGGGCCGTCGCCGTGCGCAGCGCCGCGTCTCCCGGCCCATTGGGAGCCAGGGCCAGGGCCTGGCGGGAGGCGGTCAACGCCGCCTGGGGATCGCCCATCATGGCGGTTTTGGCGCGTCCGATCGCGGCGTCGAATGCGGTGGCGGGCGCGGGCGAGGCAAGCACGGGCCCGGCTGTTGCGGCCCCGACGGCCAGGATCAGCGCAAGAACGGTCGGCTTCATCCAGCTCTCCCAACTGGGAGAAGATTAGCCGCGCAGGCTTAATCTGCGCCTAAGGGCGTCGGGGGGCTCACTCGGCCCGGCGCCGCAGCGACTGCATGAAGGAGAAGTCGGTCTCGATCTGCAGGTCCTGGGCGAGGAACTGTCGCAGGGCCGCCAGGGGCATCGGGCGGGCGATGAAGAAGCCCTGGATCAGGTCGCAGCCCATGGTCCTGAGCAGCGCCAGGGTCGGGCCGTTCTCGACCCCCTCCGCGGTGACCTCCATCTCCAGCGCATGGGCCAGGTCGATGGTCGAGCGGACCAGCAGCGGATCCCTGTGGCTCGAGGTCAGGCCCATCACGAACAGCCGGTCGATCTTCAGCTCGGTGGCCGGCAGCTGTTTCAGATAGGCGAGGGACGACAGTCCCGCGCCGTAGTCGTCGATCGCGATCGGCACGCCGGCGTCCGCCAGCCGCTGGAGGTTGGCCAGGGCGTGCTCGGGGTCGGAGATGATCGCCGTCTCGGTTATCTCCATGCCGATGGCGCCGGCTGGCCGCTCGCGGGCCTGCTGGAGGAGCCAGCCGGTGAAGTCCCTGTCGGCCACCAGCCGCCCCGAGAGGTTGACGTAGATCGGCAAGGGATGGCCGTCCTCGGTCAGGGTCTTCTGGTCGGCGATGGCCCTCTGCATCACCCAGCGGGTGACCTCGGCGATGGCGCCGGTCTCTTCGGCCAGGCCGATGAAGCGGTCGGGGGGCACCAGCCCGTGTTCGGGGTGGTTCCAGCGGATCAGGGCCTCGACGGAGTCGATCTCACCCGTGCGCGGTCGGAACTTGGGCTGGTAGTGCACATAGAGCTCGTCACCGGCCAGGGCGCGGTGCAGGTCGCGCATCAGTTGCACACGCTCGGCGACGGCGCGGCGTTCCTCGGCGCTGAAGCCGGCGATCTTGGCATGGCCGGACTGGGCCTTGGCCAGCGCCATGGCGGCGTTCTCGATCACGGCGTCGTCGCCGTGGTGGACCTGGGCGTAGCCGATCGCCACGTCGACATCGATGTTCTGGTCGGCGATCTCAAGAGGCGCCTCCAGCTCCGCGCGGGCGCGGTCCAGGACCTGTTCGGCCTCGGTCGCGCTGGCGGCGGGAAACAGGATCTCGATCTGGGTCCGCCCGACGCGCCCGAGGCGCACCTCGGGCACATGCCGCGAAAGCCGGTCGCAGAGTTCCTCGAGGATCTCGCCGGCCAGGCCGGAGCCCAGCTGACGCCTCAGTTCGCCGAAACGGCCCAGGCCCACGATGGCCACGAACAGCTGCTGTTCGCGCGCGTCGGCGTAGGCGGCGGAGATGCCGTCCAGCAGCGAGGCGCCGGCCGGATCGTTGGCGGCCAGGGCCACGGCCAGGCGATCGGCCACGGCGTTGAAGGCTTCGGACCCGCCGTCGCCGGCGGGCAGGCGGATGGTCAGGTCGCCGCCCGCCAGCCGGCGCAGGGCGTCGGCGAGGCTCGCGGGCGGGAAGGAATCTTGCGGCTTGGCCGCGTGGGGACGTGCGCCGCCCACGCGGGTTCGCGTCGTTGGGGGAGTGGCGCGCGCCGTCATGGGCCGAAAAGACGGCTAACCTATTGAAGCTTCCGTTAATTCGGGTCCGAAGGAGGCAGTTGCGAATACATCGCACGCGCCTCGGTTGCAGAGCCGCGACGTTCCCCCAGGTTGTCGACCCTGACGGCGATCAATCGGCCTCCCAGAGCCAGCACCAATCCATCGCCCGGTTTCAGGGCCCGGCTGGCCTTGTCGAGCCGGGTCTGCATCCCGCCCCGGAGCAGCCGGACGCGGCCCTCCTCGACGAAGCGCGCCGACAGCGACCGGGTCTTGAAGAACCGCGCCCGCCAGAGCCAGACGTCGGCGCGGCAGCTCTCTTCGGCGCTCACGCGCGCGCCCGCTTGCGGGGCGGCCGGCGATGGCGGCGGGGCGGCGCGGGTTTCAGCGCGGCCAGCGCCGCGAAGGGCGAGCCGGCGGTCTTGGGCGAGCGCGCCTCCGGCTCGGACCGATCGCGACGTTGTCGCCAAGCCCCGGCCTGGCCCGCCGCGGGGTGGCCGACGGGGACGAAGCCCAGAGCGCGCATCACCTCGCCGGCCTCGGCGGACGTCCAGCCCAGCTCCTCGATGGCCTGGTCGGCCAGGACCGAAGCACCGCCCTGCCGGGGCGCGGACCGCAGCAGCTCGTCCAGCCGTTCCAGCGCGTCCACGGGAACGGCGTGGCGGCCGACAGCGCGCAGGCCGTGGGCGGCCAGGACCTTGGGGGCCGGCGCGGGCGAGGGCAGGGGGCTCAGCTTGTCGTGCGGCGGCCGCCAATGCCCGGCCCCGGCGAAGGCCGCCTGGAAGCGTCGCGCGCGGGCGCCGAGCAGGCTCGGCAGATAGATGCTGAAGGCGCCGATCCTGACGCCCAGGCTGCGCAAGGCCCGGCGCTCCGACTGGCTCAGCGCCTTCACGTCGGACTGGGTCGAACGGCGGTCGATGATGCCGCTGGCCTCGATCAGGCGATAGGCGATCCCTCGCGCCAGGCCCTTGACCCGGCCGTCGGCGACGGCGTCGTCCAGTCGCCGGAGAGGCCCGAGGCTGCGGCCGGCTTCCGCCACCACGAAGGCTTCCAGCCGGCGCGCCGCCCGCTCGCGCGCGACTTCGGGCCCAAGCTCCCCGAACAGCCTCACCCGGGCGGAGAAGGGCGCGCAGCCGGCGACCTGGCCGGCGCCTTCGCCGCGCCACAGCGCCAGCCCGTCGGGTTGCAAGGCGAAAGCGGAGTCGGCATCGGCGGCCAGCTGGCCCAGCCGCCGGGCCACCTCGGGGGCGACGGCGCGCTGGGCGGCGGCGCGCAGGGCCTTGTCCTCGAGCGTGCTGGAGCCCTGGGCGGCCTCGAAGGTGGCGCCGCGCAGGCGTCCGACATAGTGGCCCTCGACCGTCACCGCGCCGTCCGGCGCCACGCCGGCCAGCACATCGCCCCGCACCCTCAGCCCCCGCATCAGGCCGCTGGTCCGCCGGTCGATGAACCGCTGCATCAGCTTCTCGTGCAGGGTGTCCGACAGCCGGTCCTCGAGCTGGCGGGTGCGGCCTTGCCAGTGGGCCGGGTCCCTCAGCCAGTCAGGGCGATTGGCGACATAGGCCAGGGTGCGCACGCGCGAGAGCCGGCCGGCCAGGGTGTCGATGTCGCCGTCCAGCCGGTCCAGCGACCGGTATTGCCCCTCGATCCAGTCCTCGGGCACACGGCGCGCGCCCGTGGCCAACTGGCCGAAGATCGACTGCAGAAGGCGCAGGTGCTCGTCCAGGCTGGCCTTGCGGAAGTCCGGCGTCTGGCAGACCTCCCAGAGCAGGCGCAGGTTGTCGGGATTGCGGCAGAGGTCCTGCACCTGATCCGACTGCGCCAGCCGGCGCAGGCTGGTCTCGTCCAACGCCTCGGCCGACAGCTTCAGCCCCGGTCGGTCCGGCGGGGCCGACAGCGACCGCATCAGGCCGGCCAGCGAGTGGAAATCCAGGCGCGCGCTGCGCCATTCGGCGGCTTCCACCGGGTCGAACCGGTGGTTCTCGACCGCCGCGACGAGGTCGGGATCGATCTCGGGGCAATCGCCGGTGACCCCGAACGTCCCGTCGGTGCGATAGCGCCCGGCGCGGCCGGCGATCTGGCCGATCTCCTGGGCGTGCAGCCAGCGGGTGCGCTTGCCATCGTGCTTCCGGAGACCGGCGAAGGCCACGTGGTCGACGTCCATGTTCAGGCCCATGCCGATGGCGTCGGTCGCCACCAGGAAGTCCACCTCGCCGGACTGGTAGAGCGCCACCTGGGCGTTGCGGGTGCGGGGGCTGAGGGCGCCCATCACCACGGCCGCGCCGCCGCGCTGGCGGCGGATCAGCTCGGCGATGGCGTAGACCGCGTCGGCCGAGAAGGCGACGATGGCCGAGCGCCGGGGCAGGCGGGTCAGCTTCTGCGGCCCGGAATAGGAGAGGCTGGAGAACCGTTCGCGGTTCTGGAACTCGGCCTGCGGCGCCAGGCGCTTGATCAGGGGCGCCATGGTGTCCGAGCCCAGCAGCATGGTCTCGCCCAGCCCCCGGGCGTGCAGCAGCCGATGAGTGAAGACGTGGCCGCGTTCAGGGTCGGCCGCCAGCTGGACCTCGTCGACCGCCAGGAACTCCACTTCGCGGTTCAGCGGCATGGCCGCGACAGTGCAGACGAAATATTTTGCGTTCGGCGGGACGATCTTCTCCTCGCCGGTGATCAGGGCGACCGACCGGGGGCCGCGCGCCTTGGCGATGCGGTCGTAGACCTCGCGCGCCAGAAGGCGCAGCGGCAGGCCGATCATGCCGGACTCGTGGCCCAGCATTCGCTCCACCGCCAAGTGGGTCTTGCCGGTGTTGGTCGGGCCCAGGACAGCCTTGAGCTGCGCCGGAGGGCGGCCGGTGGGGCGGTCGCTCATGCGCCCAAGGTGGGGGATTCAGGGCCCAGCGACAAGCGGCGCGGAGCCGCAGGGCCGTTCAATGCCTCGGATTTGGGCGGAAGCACAAAGGGCTGCGGGCCCGCCGCGGAACAGGCGCGCAACAAACCGTGTCCGAATCAGCGATCTCCACCGATTCGGCTTTTGTTCTATACCACATCTTGGGGTCGGCGGCCATCAGGCCACAAGCGCGTCAGCCGGGCAGGCGGCCGGTCTCCTGGATCCGCTCCAGGTCGATGCTGGCCCGGCCGAGGGGAGTCTCGGCGCTGAGGCTGGTGATCAGCAGGGGCCCGTCCCCGCCCAGGCGGGCGAATCGCAGGACGATTGGATGCTGGAGGCCCTGGTTGCGTTTGCCGGGCGGCTTCTTCCTGAAGCCGGCGACCTCGCGGTAGCGGACGTCGCATTCGAACGCGCCCGAGAGGCCGAGACGCTGGTCGCGCGGATTCACCATGGCGTCCGCCGCGGGGCCGAAATCCAGGGCGTAGAGCTGCTTGCCGTCGAAGAAGAGGTAGGAGCGGCCGCAGCTCTTCTCGCGCGAACCTTCCAGCGTCAGGCGCATGAGCTGGGTCAGGGGGTCGGCCGAGGCCAGCTTCTGCGGCAGGCTGGCGGGCGGATCCCCGAGGTCGTCGAAGGCGGGCTGGGCGCTCATGCTCACCCGGCCGCCGCTCCAGATCGTGTGGACCCGGCGATGGGTCTTGCCGGCGAGGTTCTGGGTTTCGAACTGGCCGGGCCTGGGCTCGCCGCCCTCGATCCGGCCCTGGCTGGAAGCCAGCTGGTGGATGTGCTTGACCAGGGCCAGGACGCCCGAGCTGGTCAGCTGGGCGTCGGCGCCGAATCCGGTCCGGTCCATGCGGGCCTCGACTTCGATGTCCAGCACCTTGACCAGGAGCCGCCCGTCATAGCCCAGCGCCAGGCGAAGCTCGCCGTCTTGCGCGCAGGACGCCGCCGGCGCGGCCAGCATCGCCGCCAGGGCCAACCCGGCGAGAAGGCCGCCTCGCCTTGACGCGGCGCGCCCGCTTCGCCTATATCGCCCGCTCTCGCGCGGAAGCCCCTGGGCTTGCCGTGCGCCGATGTTTTTCTCGAAGGTTTTCCCCATGTCGCGCCGCTGCGAACTCACGGGTGTGGGCCCGATGGTCGGCCACAACGTCAGCCATTCCAACATCAAGACCAAGCGGCGGTTCCTGCCGGCGCTGGCCGACGCCGCGCTGCAGTCCGACGCCCTGGGCCAGACCTTCCGCCTGAAGGTTTCCAACGCTGCGCTGCGGACGCTCGACTTCAAGGGCGGCCTCGACGCCTATCTGCTGAACGCCCGCGACGCGGTGCTGTCCGAGCGCGCGCTGAAGATCAAGAAGCAGGTCAAGGCCAAGCTCCTGGCCGCCCAGGCCTGATTCCGTAAAGGCCGCTCGCTCCGCGCACGCGGAGTCACCACGCCCCGATCTTCTCGGCCTCGTGATGGCTGATGGGCTGGTGC
The DNA here is from genome assembly GCA_025450315.1 of Caulobacteraceae bacterium. Taxonomy (GTDB): domain Bacteria; phylum Pseudomonadota; class Alphaproteobacteria; order Caulobacterales; family Caulobacteraceae; genus JANWHQ01. The sequence continues at coordinate 1,937 of JANWHQ010000122.1, read as the reverse complement.
GCCGCCCTGTGGTCTTCCTCGGCCAGGAAGCGCGCCGCCTCCAGTGCGGCCATGCAGCCCATGCCGGCCGCGGTCACCGCCTGGCGGTAGACGTCGTCGGTGACGTCGCCGGCGGCGTAGACGCCCTTGATGGCTGTCGAGGTCGTGCCCGGCCTGACCCTCAGATAGCCGTTGGAATCCGCCTCGATCTGGCCCTTGAACACCTCCGAGGCCGGGGCGTGGCCGATGGCGATGAAGACGCCGTCGCAGGCAATCTGTTGTTCTTCGCCCGAGGTCACGTGGCGCAGCCGCACGCCGGTGACGCCCATGGGGTCTTCCTGGCCCAGCACCTCTTCCAGCGCGCTGTCCCAGACGACGGCGATCTTGGGATGGGCGAACAGCCGATCCTGCAGGATCCTCTCGGCCCGGAGCTCCCCGCGCCGATGCACCAGCGTCACCTTCTCGGCGAAGTTGGTCAGGAACAGCGCCTCTTCCACGGCGGTGTTGCCGCCGCCGATCACCACCACCTGCTTGCCCCGGTAGAAGAAGCCGTCGCAGGTAGCGCAGGCCGACACGCCAAAGCCCTGGAACTTCTGCTCGGTTTCGAGCCCCAGCCACTTGGCCTGCGCCCCCGTCGCGATGATCAGGGTCTCGGCCAGGTAGATGTCGCCCGAATCGCAGCTCACCTTGAAGGGCCGCGAACTGAGGTCTGCCTCGACCACCAGGTCGCTCTTGATGTCCGCCCCGACGTGCTCGGCCTGGGCGCGCATCTGATCCATCAGCCACGGACCCTGAATCACGTCGGCGAAGCCCGGATAGTTCTCCACATCCGTGGTGATGGTCAGCTGGCCGCCCGGCTGCATGCCGGCGATCACCACCGGCTTCAGCATTGCGCGCGCCGCGTAGATGGCGGCGGTGTAGCCTGCGGCGCCGGCGCCGACGATCAGGCAACGGACGGGACGGGGCTCGGACATGCGCACTCCGGTTTACGCGTGGATCAGTCGCTTGTGCCAACATAGATGGCGATGAGTCCAGCCAAGGCCAAAGCGTCGCAGCGGCGCGTGCTGTTCCTCGCCGATTGCGGCCCCGAGATCGGCGGCGGCCACGTCATGCGGTGTCTGTCGCTGGCCCGGGCGCTGACGGCGCGGGGCGCGGCCTGCGCCATGATCGCGACACCGGCGGTCGCCAGGGTCCTGGACGCCTTCGACGACAAGGCGATCCTGCGCCTGCCCGTCGCCGAGGGGCCGCTGCATGCGCTGGTGGACGCCGCCTGCGAGGAGGTCGCGCGCTGGGGCGCGGATGTGGCCGTGGTCGACCACTATGGGCTCGTCGCCGAGCAGGAGCGCCTGCTGGCGGTTCCGGTCGTGGCCATCGACGATCTGGCCGACCGGCCCCATGCCTGCCGCCTGCTGATCGATCCATCGCTGGGCCGCGAGGCCGAGGACTACGGGGCCCTGACGCCGCGGGGCGCGCGCATCCTGGCCGGCCCGGACTACGCCCTCCTGGCGCCGGCCTTTGCCGAGACCCGGGCCAAGTCTCTGCGCGCGCGCCGGCCCGAGGACCCGCCGCGGCGGCTCCTGGTGTCTTTGGGGCTGATGGACCTGAAGGGGATCACAGGGCGGGTGCTGCACCGGCTGGCGCCGCGGCTGGAGGGCCTGGAGGTCGAGGTGGTGGTCGGCGGCGAGGCCCAGAGCCTGCCCTGGCTGAAGCACCTGGCCTCCGGCGATCCACGTGTGCGCCTGCACGTCGACACCCGCGAGATGGCCGCCCTGATCGCCGCGGCGGACGTCGGCATCGGGGGCGGGGGCTCCTCCACCTGGGAGCGGGCGACGCTGGGCCTGCCGTCGATCTCGCTGATCCTGGCCGACAACCAGCGCGAGCTCGCCTTCGAGCTGGGCCGGCGCGGCGCCGTCCTCGCCGTGGAGGCGAGGGGAGAGGCGTTCGTCTCGGAGCTGCCG